>JBFHNV010000345.1:0-2829 GCA_041593595.1 Gammaproteobacteria bacterium | reverse complement strand
CCGGCGCCTGTCTGGTGACGACCGCTTTGCCCCACAGGAGCGGACTCCCAGGCAGCGATGTCCGCTGTCGCAGCGATTTGGCCCGCTCTACTCGCAACTCCGGACGTGCCGGGCAAGGTGCGGCAGGGTCCACGGACCGTCAGCGGGGGTCGTCGATGATCCGGCGCTCCTGCTCGTAGACCACGAAGCCCGCGCGCTGGTAGGTGGCGAGCGCCCCGGGGTGGTCGTGGTTGCAGGTGTGCACCCAGACCCGCCGCGGGTTGCCCTCGAAGGCCTTGCCCACGGCCCAGTCCAGGAGGTAGCGGCCCAGCCCGCGACCGATGAACTCGGGCACCAGGCCGAAATACGCCAGCTCCACCTCGCCGGTGTTCCTGGCGTCCAGCTCCACGAAGCCCGCGGGCACCCCGTCGACGTACATGACGTACACCCCGACGCGCGGATCATGCACGATGGCCGTCAGCACCCGGTCGTCCATGACGCGGCGCTCGTACCACATCCACGGCCCGCCCACGGTGTCGTACAGGTAGCGGTAGAAGCTGACGGTGGGGCGGCGCGCGCGGATGATGGCGATGGGCTCCGCGCGCCGCGGCGCCGGACGCGGCGGCGGCGGCTTGCGCATCTCCAGGTAGGTGATGACCATCTCGAGCTTGCCCGGCGGCAGCGGGGGCTGCGCCGACGGCGTGCCGGGGACGGCGGCGGGAAACGGCTTGACCTTGCTCTCGTCGTTCATCTACGGATCCGTCGCGGGGGCCTCCGGCGTGTCACCGCGCCGAGCCGGGGGGCCGATGATACGTGGCCAGGTGGCCCGCACCACAGGCCGGCGCGACAGCGGCGCGCCGGCGCGGCAGGATCGCACGAGGCGCGCGTCCACCGCGAATCCCCATGAAGAAGGTCTACAGCTCCCACGACCCCTTGCTGGTGGCCCAGCTGCGCGGGCTGCTGGAGGCGAACCACATCGCCTGCCTGACCCGCAACGACTACCTGATGGGTGCCGCCGGGGAGCTGCCCCCGATGGAGTGCTGGCCCGAGATCTGGGTGCTGGAGGACTACCAGCTGGAGCGGGCGCGGGGGCTGGTGGACGCATTCCTGGCGCCCGGCAGCGGACCGCCCGGGCCCTGGACCTGCAGCGAATGCGGCGAGACGGTGGATCCGCCCTTCACCCAGTGCTGGCGGTGCGGCCGCGAGCGGGTGGGCTGGTAGCCGGCGACTCGGGAGGCGAGCCACGGGCTGATAAGATCGGGCACCACCTGCATCCGAGGCCGCCCCCATGTCACAGCCTGCCCACAAGCTCGATTCCGCCCGCTCCACCGCGCACTTCGAGTGGAGCGACGCGCTGCTGCTCGAGGACCTCCTGAGCGACGAGCAGCGCATGATCCGCGACGCCGCCCGGGACTACGCCCAGGCGAAGCTCATGCCGCGGGTGATCAAGCACTACCGCGAGGAAGGCTGGGACCCGGCCATCATGCGCGAGATGGGCGAGATGGGTCTGCTGGGTGCGAGCCTGGAAGGCTACGGCTGCGCCGGCGCCGGCTACGTGGCCTACGGTCTCATCGCCCGCGAGGTGGAGCGGGTGGACAGCGGCTACCGCTCCATGATGAGCGTGCAGTCCAGCCTCGTCATGTACCCCATCCACGCCTACGGCACCGAGGCCCAGCGCGAGAAGTACCTGCCGGGCCTGGCCACCGGCGAGCAGGTGGGCTGCTTCGGCCTCACGGAGCCCGACGCCGGCTCCGATCCGGGCGGCATGCGCAGCCGGGCGAAGAAGGTGGACGGCGGCTGGTCGTTGAGCGGCACCAAGACGTGGATCAGCAACTCGCCGGTGGCCGACGTGATGGTGGTGTGGGCCAAGGACGACGAGGGTGTCATTCGCGGCTTCATCCTCGAGCGGGGCATGAAAGGGCTGAGCGCGCCGAAGATCGAGGGCAAGCTCTCCTTGCGCTGCTCCATCACCGGCCAGATTGCCATGGACGAGGTGTTCGTCCCCGAGGAGAACCTGCTGCCCAACGTGAAGGGCCTGAAGGGCCCGTTCGGCTGCCTGACCAGCGCGCGCTACGGGATCTCCTGGGGCGTGATGGGCGCGGCAGAGTTCTGTTGGCACGCGGCGCGCGACTACACGCTGGAACGAAAGCAGTTCGGCCGGCCTCTCGCGGCCAATCAGCTCGTGCAGAAGAAGCTCGCCGATATGCAGACGGAGATCACGCTCGGGCTGCACGGCGCCTTCCGCCTGGGCACCCTGTTCGACGAGGGCCGCGCGCCCCACGAGGCGGTGTCGCTGCTCAAGCGCAACAACTGCGGCAAGGCGCTGGACGTCGCACGCACCGCCCGCGACATGCACGGCGGCAACGGCATCGCCGACGAGTACCACGTGATGCGTCACATGATCAATCTGGAGACCGTGAACACCTACGAGGGGACCCACGACATCCACGCCCTGATCCTCGGCCGCGCGCAGACTGGCATCCCGGCCTTTTCCTGACGTTGCGCTTCCCGGTCTCCCCCACCGGGGGAGCGCGCTCCTCCCTCCCCTTGCTCACGGGGGAGCGCGCACCCCGCTATGTCCCCACCGCCGGGGGCGCGCGCTGCGCTTCGTCTCACCACCGCCGGGGGCGCCCACTGTTCTCACTCTTCCGCGCCAGGCGAGCGCGCTCCGCTCCAGCTCACCACCGCCGGGGGCGCGCACCCTTCTCCCACTCCCCCGCCGGGGGATGGGGCTGGGGTGAGGGGGCGTGGCCGCGGGCGCCCGAGCGCCCATGAAGTTCCCCCGCACCATCCGCCTCGACGCCTCCGACATGGAGGTCTACGAGGCCGCCGCCGAGCCCGGCGAGTGGG
>JBFHNV010000344.1:0-2920 GCA_041593595.1 Gammaproteobacteria bacterium | reverse complement strand
GGGCGTTGCAGAGGATCAGCCGGTCATCCGGGCCCCACAGCACGAAGATGTCGTTGAGGTTCTCCACCGCCGACAGCAGCCGGTCCACGTTCTGGCGTGCGGACATCTCGGCAGTGACGTCGAGGGCGGTGCCGCGGTAGCCCAGGAAGCGGCCCTGGACGTCGAAGGCGGGGTCGCCGCTGGTCTTCAGCCAGCGCACCCCGTCGGGACCGGCGCGCTGGAACACGAAGCCCCGGAAGGCCTCGCGCCGCTCCAGGGCTTCCAGGTGCGCGCGCCACGTCTCCCGGGACACCGCCTGGGGGATTCCGATCTCCGCCCGGGTGCGGCCGTAATGCCACTCGGGCTTCACGCCCGTGACCCGCTCCACGCTGGGCGAGAAGTAGGTGAAGCGCAGGTCCGCGTCCATCTCCCAGAACCAGCCGGGCGTGGTGGCGGCGTAGGCGTCGAGCTCCTCGCGCCGGCGCTCGGCGTCGTGGGCGCGCTCGGCCTCGAGCTCCGCGACCCGGGCCTGCAACCGGGCGACCTCGGCCTCGAGGACGGCTTCCCGGCCCGCGGGGCGCGCCACGGGCGCCGCGACGCCCGGGGGCGCCGGTGGCGATCCTGCTCGCGCGGTGTACAGATGGGTAACGGCCCGCGGTCGGGGCTCGCGTGGTGTTCGACTCAAGGCTGTCGCGGCCCCCCCACTGGCCGGCACCCGGACACGCGGACCGGGGTTTCCATCCTATCGGCCGCGCCGCCCGTGACTTGAGACCGTACTTGCACGAAGCGGCGCCGGCCTGCCGACGGCGCGGTCTCGCTCCGGGGCGCGCCTGCCGCTGGCTGGTGCACAATGGCCATCCCGCGGGCCCCGGCGCCCGCACCGGCAACTTCCCGGGGGCACCGTGATCGACATCGCCGGATTGCTGCAAGCGCTGCCCGCGCGGGCCAACGTGGAACCGAACCTGCTGCGCATCGGGCGCTACTGCACCACGGAGTTCCTGCTGGAGGCGGGGGATCGGCCCTTCCACCTGGCGGTGGACCGCGGCCGGCTGGCGGACGTGGCGGCCGGGCCGTTCCGCATGCGCGCCTGGTCCTTCGCCCTGCGCGCGGCGCCGCAGACCTGGGCGCGCTTCTGGGAGCCCCTGCCGGCCCCGGGCTTCAACGACATCTTCGCCATGGCCCGCTACGGACACCTGCTCATCGAGGGCGACGTGGGCCCGCTGCTTCGCGATCTACGCTACGTGAAGGAGGTGCTGGCGCTGCCCCGGCGCATGCTCGCGGAGGGGGGACGTTGAGCGCGTCCCTGGAGCCTGTCATCGGCCGGTACCTGCGCCTCGCCGTCGGCGACGAGGCGTACCGCATCTACTTCGAGGAGTCCGGCGCCGGCGTGCCGCTGGTGTGCCTGCACACCGCCGGCGCCCACTCCGGCCAGTTCCGCCACCTGATGTGCGACCCGGACGTCACCGATCGCTTCCGGGTCGTCGCCTTCGACCTGCCCTGGCACGGCAAGTCCAACCCACCCGTGGGCTGGCAGGACCGGGACTACCGCCTCACCAGCGCCTTCTACGTGGCCATGGTGCGCGCGTTCTGCGCGGCGCTGGAGCTCGAGCGCCCGGTGATCATGGGCTGCTCCATGGGCGGGCGCGTGGTGGTGCGACTGGCCTTGCAGCACGGCGCCGAGCTGCGCGCGGTCATCGGCCTCGAAGGGTCGGACCACCCCGCCCCCTGGTACGACGACTCCTGGCTCGCGCGGCCCGAATTCCTGCGCGGCGACTTCTGCGCGGCGCTGGTCTCGGGGCTGGTGGCGCCCCAGAGCCCGGACGAGCACCGCTGGGAGACCCTGTGGCACTACTACCAGAGCGGGCCCGAGGTATTCAAAGGCGACATGCACTTCTACCGCACGGACTCCGAGTACCGCGGCGGCGACGCGCGGCACCCCGGCTGCCCGGTGGTCCTGATGACCGGCGAGTACGACTACTCCTGCACACCGGAGCTGACCCGGGAGTCCGCGGCACGCATCCCCGGCGCCGAGGTGGTGATCATGGAGGGCCTGGGCCACTTCCCCATGAGCGAGAACCCGACGCGCTTCCGCGAGTACCTGCTGCCGGTGCTCGGGCGGATCCTGGAGCAGCCGTGAGGATCGGCTTCATCGGGCTCGGCAACGTGGGCGCCAAGCTCGCGGGCAGCCTCCTGCGCAACGGCCACGAGCTGACGGTACGGGATCTGCGCCGCGACGCGGCGGCACCGCTGCTGGCGGGCGGCGCGCGCTGGGCGGACAGTCCCGCCGAGACGGCCGCCGGCAGCGATCTGGTGATCACCTGTCTGCCGAGCCCGGCGGCCAGCGCCGCGGTGATGGAGGCCGCGGACGGCGTCCTGACGGGGCTCGCGCCGGGCACCCTGTGGGCGGAGATGTCCACCACCGACGAGGCGGAGGTGCGCCGCCTGGGCACGCTCGTGGCGGCCCGCGGCGGCGAGCCCGTCGACTGCCCCGTCTCCGGCGGCTGCCACCGCGCCGCCACCGGCAACATCTCCATCTTCGCCGGCTGCGAGCGCGCCACCTTCGAGCGCGTGCTGCCGGTGCTGACGGCCATGGGACGGCGCATCCTGCACACGGGTCCGCTGGGCTCCGCGTCGGTGCTCAAGGTGCTCACCAACTACCTGGCCACCGCCAACCTGGTGAGCCTGTGCGAGGCGCTGGTCACGGCCCACAAGGCGGGCATGGATCTGAACACCACCTACGAGGCCATCCGCATCTCCTCGGGCAACTCCTTCGTGCACGAGACCGAGAGCCAGGTGATCCTCAACGGCAGTCGCGACATCAACTTCACCATGGAGCTGGTGGTGAAGGACGTGTCCCTGTTCCAGGCGGTGGCGGAGCGTGCCGGCGTGGCGCTGGAGCTCTCGCCGCTGCTGCTGGCCATCTTCCGCGACGGGATGGCGC
>JBFHNV010000343.1:0-3258 GCA_041593595.1 Gammaproteobacteria bacterium | reverse complement strand
GATGACGGCGCGGTCCGCGTCGCTCACCGCCGCCTTGCGGTACGCGGCGCGGCCGGTGGCCTGCAGCTCGCTGATCCGGACGCCCGGCTTCATGGCTGCCATGACGGCTTCCGCCGCGGCCACGGTGGCCTTCGCGGCGGTGCGCGCGTCGCCCTCGGGCTCGCCGTCCACCACCCAGGTCTTGCCGCCGTCCCAGCAGTACAGATCCAGCGTCCCGTGGCAGTCGAACAGCACGTGCATGCCGGGGGTGACCTCGTAGTCCTCCAGGCCGGTCTGCAGGGTGATGGCCGGGTCGCTGCCACGGGGATGGCCCCACACCATGGCGCCCGGGTCACGCACGAAGCCCCCGAGATCGACCACGGCGCGGTGGTAGGCACGGTTGAACTCGCGCCAGGACATGCCCCGCTGCCAGCCGCGCACCGTGGTCTCGATGGCGCGCTGGTTGAGCCGCGTCGCCCGGCGCAGGAGCTCGAGCTCCACACCGGTCTTCACCGCCCGGGCGTACATGAGAGCGTCGTAGCCGTCGCTCACCTCCAGGCCCTCGAGTGCCAGCTGGTGGCCGAAGCGCAGATCGTCGAAGGCCACGCGCCCCCGCGTCAGGGAGAGGTCGGTGAGCGCCCGCCGGCAGGCCTCCCCGATCCCATCCGCGTAGGTGTCCCGGGCGCGGCGGATCCACGGCGCCGCGCGGGCCCCTGCCGGCACGAAGCGGTCCATGTCGTCGTGCCGGGGCGGCAGATCCAGGGGCAGCATCACGGCGCGAAAGGAGCGCACGTCGCGGATCCAGCCGGGCTGCTGGGCGACGCTGCCCAGGTAGTAGTCGGCGACGATGAGGATCGCGTCCTGGGGCGCATGGCGCGACAGCACCACCGCGTAAGGCCGCGGCTCGTCGGCCTTGTGGGCGATGCCGTTCAGCCCCGACAGCCAGAACACATCGAGCCCGCCGGTGGCCACCAGGCCGTCCAGTCCGCGCTGCTCCATGGCGAACAGCAGGCGATCCAGATTGCAGAATCGCTCCGGGAGCGGGCTGCGGAGAAAGGGTTCGGCGGCGCTCATGGGCGATCTCCGTGCGGGCGGTGGCCCGGTGACGCGTGCAGCGTGACCGGGGTGCAGGCCACGTTCAAGGTCGTGCGCGGGTGCCGACCGCGGCGGCCAGCGGGCGCCACCTCTCCCCGGCCCTCCTCCGTGTCGGCGGAGAGGGCATCGATCGTCCGCTGTCGCGGCGAAGCGGGAGTCGTTCGTCCCGCGTACCGGGGAGCCGGGGCCGATCGCCCGCCGTGGCGGGGGAGGGGGGGGTGCCCGCCCTCCGCTCCGGGGCAGCGCGCGCGGCGCCTCAGCTGCCGTGCTTGCGCCGGATGTCCGCCAGGACCTCCACGTCGATCATGGCGTCGTCGCGCAGCCGGTTGTCGTAGTTCTCCATGCCCATGAAGCGGTGCAGCGCGGCGATTTCCTCCTCGCCCCAGTCCGGGCCCTCGCCCAGGCCCCCGTAGCCGCGCCGGCGCAGGATGGCCTTGAGCTCGAGGGCGATGCCCGTGTCGATGGGGACCAGGTCCTCGGGGCGGCTCGGGAAATAGGACAGCCGGTGCAGCTTGAAGCAGCGCGCCAGCTCTTCGATGGGGCTCTCGTGATCGTAGATCGAGATGTCCACGTGCCGGCCGCCGGCGCCGGCATAGCCACCCCCGGACTTCACCACCAGCACCGCGGCCGACTGCTGTCCGCGCAGCTCGCCGCCCGCGTCACGCCCGGCGCGCAGCGCGGCGATGAGCCGCACGGTGAGCTCGGCGCGGGCGCCGTCGAAGGCACTCACCATCGCGTGGAGGACGGTCTGCGACGCAAGCGCGTTGCCGGCGGCGACGCAGTGCTCCCCGGCGTGGCTCCCGGCATGGCCCTCCCATGAGCTGACCGCTTCGCCGGTGAAGGCAGCCGGCTGGTGCTCTGGCGAGAGCAGCGCGACCTGGCGTCGGTCCCGCTCCGGATCGGCGCGCAGCAGCACCCCCAGCGCGTCATCGGGCGTGGCGCCGAGCGCCATCAGCCGCAGACCCCGGTCACCGTGACGCGGGTTGGCGAAGGCCTGGGTCGTCACGCAGCCTACCCCCGCCTGCGCGTGCAGCACGATGCTGCCGACGCCGGGAAACTTCGACTGCACCGCGGCGCCGATCTCGCCGCTGGCCAGATCGCGGCCGATGATGGAGTAGGTCACGAGGCCGGGGCCCTGGGAACGTCAGCACCCGGTGTTAACCCCTGTCGCCCGGCGGCGCAACCCTCCCGCCGGCCGCGCCGCCCGCGTCTAGCGCCGCACCACGAAGTCGTTGCGCCCGCTGCGATCGACGCCACCCATGAGAAACAGGGTGCGCTCGGAGTGGTCGGTAATGCCGAGTCGCTGGTGGATTTCGGAGGCCACCTGGCGGTCGAACACCGAAGTGGTGGGCATGAAGCGCATGGTCATGCCGCGGCGCGGGCGCGGGGAGAGGTTGGCCTGGGAGCCGTGCACCAGGTACACGTCGTGGAGCGACATCTGGCCCGCCTCCAGCACCAGGTCCACCGCCTGGCGCTCGTCGTAGGCGGCGGGGTCCAGCTCCTGGTTCAGCGCCAGGTCCGGGCTCGGGTTGGTGGCGTGGGGCTTCAGCGACCGGTCCCGGTGGGAGCCGCGAATGAAGCGCAGGCAGCCGTTGTCCACCCTGGCGTCGTCCACCGCCAGCCACACGGTGCAGGTGGCCAGGGGACGCACCGGCCAGTACTCGCCGTCCTGGTGCCACGGCACCTTCCGCCCGTCCCGCGCCGGCTTCGCGAAGAAGCTCATGTTCCACAGCGCCACGTCGGGGCCCAGCACCTGGGCCACCATCTCCACGATCTCCGGCGTGCGCGCGTACTCGAGGAAGCCCACGTCGTAGGCCAGCAGGCTCGAGCAGTAGTCGCGGAACTCCGGGTGGCGCTCGAGCAGCCGGTCGTGGTCGGCGCGGATGCGCGCGAGCGTGGCCTGCGGCAGGCGGAAGTCCGGGACGACGAAGCCGTCGTCGTGATAGCGGGCGATCTGGTCTTCGCTCAGCATGGACCCGGTGCTCCAGGAATCAAGCGGAAATCAACGGGGACGCGGTAATCAAGAGGGACGCAGTCGCTTGATTTCCAGATCACGGTTCGTGTCGCCACCGACTTATAGAAATCAAGCGACTGCGTCCCTCTTGATTACCGCGTCCCCGTTGATTTCCGCTTGATTCCTGGAGCACCGGGTCCATGCTGAGCGAAGACCAGATCGCCCGCTAT
>JBFHNV010000342.1:0-3422 GCA_041593595.1 Gammaproteobacteria bacterium | reverse complement strand
GGAACCACAGGAGATCGGCCAGCCAGCCCACCAGCCACCACAGTGCCGCGACTCCCGCGAGCGCCGCCAGGAGCCTGGTGACGAGAGCGCGTCGCATTGTCGGACCTGCGTACATGGGTGGGGGCAGCCGCGACGCCGAGGCCGAAGGGAAGGCTCCGGCCTTTCGTGGAGCAAGTATACGAAGCCTCGGGGCAGGGGGGACGGGGCACGAGGAGACGGAGCCCGCGCGGGATTTCGGGGATTACACCGGGACTGTCCCCGAAGGGCACGGTCCCGGTGCGGGGATTACGGTAGAACAGACCTCTTCGGAGACGGTCCCTGTGCGGGGACTACGGTGGGACAGTCTCCTTCGGGGACAGTCCCGTTGCGGGGGGTATCATCCGCGCTCCCAACACGGAGCGCCGCACATGGCCGACGAGACGATCAAGGTCCGCATCACCGAGAGTGGCGAGCTGCTGGAGGTGGTGGTGCTGCGCAAGCGCCCGGATCGCATCGAGGTGGTGCTGGGCAAGGGGCAGCACAACGTGAGCTGCGAGCTCACGCCGACGCGCACGGGCGCGGCCTACGCGGGGAAGGTGATGGGCCGCGAGATCGTCTACGAGCGCAGCCGGGAGCAGGTGCAGGCGGACATGGACCGCCTGGACGTGCGGATCAAGCCGTCGCGGCCGCGGTAGGGGGCCCACGCGCGGCGCGTGCAACAAGACACGCGCAAAAGAGAAGCGGCCCCGAAGGGCCGCTTTCAAGTCACCTGGCGGTCTTCAGGCCGCCTTCAGGTTCGAGGCGGCGTTCTTGCCGCGCTCCTCGACCACGTCGAAGCTCAGGCGCTGACCTTCGGTCAGGGTGCCGAGGCCGGCGCGCTCCACGGCGGTGACGTGCACGAACACGTCCTTGCCGCCGTCCTCCGGCTGGATGAAGCCGAAGCCGCGGGTGGTGTTGAAAAACTTGACGGTTCCGATAGCCATTCTGGCCTCCGATAGATAACGATAGTGCCGCGCGCTAATCGGGCGCGGAAACGAACGATGCAGCGTAGTGGGTATCTCGAGGCCGGCGCCCGGGGATCCGGGCGGGTAGCTGAAAGGCAGACCAGAACGTCGATCGCGGCGCGCATACTGCACGTAATCTCGCGTAAACACAAATCCAGCGAGGAGGTCCACGTGAGCGGCAATGCGGCTGCGGTGCTCGCCATCCACGGCGGAGCGGGGGTGCAGGCGGGCCACGACTACGCGGGTCCCGAGGCATTCATGGCGGAGTGCCTCGCCACCGGCGGCGCGGCGCTGCGGCGCGGCGCGGCAGCGCTGGAGCTGGTGGTGGAGATGGTGGCCGCCATGGAAGCCTCCGGCTGGTTCACCGCCGGCAAGGGCAGCGGGCCGAATCGCGCCGGCGAGGTGGAGCTGGACGCGTCGGTGATGACCGGTCACGACCGGGCCGCGGGGGCGGTGGCGGCGGTGCGCAACGTGGTGCACCCGGTGCGCCTCGCCCGGGCCGTGATGGAGCGCTCACCCCACGTGATGCTGGCGGGCCGCGGCGCGGAGGCGTTCGCGGACGCCGAGGGGATCGAGCGGGTCGCGGATCCGGTGACCTACTACCGGGCGGCGATGGAGCGCACGCGGCGCGCGGGTGCTTCCCGCGAGGCGCAGTCCGCCCCCCTGGCCCACGGCACCGTGGGCGCGGTGGCGCTGGACCGCGACGGGCGGCTGGCGGCGGCCACGTCCACCGGCGGCACCTTCAACAAGCTCGCCGGGCGGGTGGGGGACACACCGGTCGTCGGCGCCGCCACCTGGGCGGATGCACGGGTGGCGGTGTCGTGCACGGGGCAGGGGGAATACTTCCTGCGCACGGCCGCCGCCCACGACGTGGCGGCGCGGGTGGCGTACCTGGACGAGACGCTGGAGAACGCGGCGGCGGCGGTGATCCACGCCATCGGCCTGCGGGGCGGCGACGGCGGGCTCATCGCCGTGGATCGGGACGGGCACGTGACCATGCCCTTCAACTCCGCCGGGATGAAGCGTGGGTTCGTGCACCTCACCGGCGCGCCGGTGGTGGCGGTCTACTGATGTCAGCATGAAGTAACATCGCCCGCTCCTCGGGCGAGGATCGTGACCCGGTGGCACGCACGGGCTTCAAACCCGATGGGACGCGTCCAACGCGTCCGGTGGGTTCAACTCCCACACTCGTCCGCCAACTCCGTCATTGCCGCAGACGTTGCGTGCCATGCGGCTCGGCAGCACGGCTAGCCCCCACAGGCAGCGCCAGGCGATGGGGCGACATCCATCGTTCCGGGATTTTCCCGGCTGGCCTGACTAGCTTTCCTCCGGCTCCAGGTCCACGTCCACCATCAGCTCGTTGGCCAGCGCCTCCAGCGCCGCCTCCAGGTCGGCGAGCGGCAGGTCGTCCGGCGCGCTCAGCACCGCGGCGGCGTGGAACAGGGTGCCGCCCGCCACGGCGGCGCTGCGCACCTCGGTCTCCAGCTCCTCGATGCTGATGCCGCGACTGGCCAGCGCATGGGAGATGTCGTGCACGATCCCCGGGTGGTCCTGGCCGACGAGCTCCAGGCGAAGGCGCCGGTAGCCGCGGGACCCGCGCTCGCCGCCGGCCTCCACGGTCACCCGCAGGCCGCCGGTCTCCAGGGCCTTCAGCGCCGCAGTCAGGGCCGCCACCCGGTCGTCCGCCACCTGCACCAGCAGGATGCCGGCGAACTTCTCCGCCAGGTGGGCCATGCGGCTCTGCTCCCAGTTGCCGCCGTGATCCGCGATGGCGCCGGACAGGGCGTCCACCAGCCCGGGGCGGTCGTCGCCCATGATGGTCAGGACCAGGGTGGCCATGGGTGCTCCTCCAGGTGCGGGTCCGTCAGCGCAGCGACTCGCGCCAGCACAGGCGCGCGGCGCGCTCGCGGGCGTACTCGTTGGCGTCGAACACCGTGTGCTCGTCCAGGGGCATGATGTAGGGCGCCTCGCCGCGCCGTGCGTAGCGCTCCAGCAGATCCTCGGCACGCATGCCCGGGCGGTGCTCCTCCTGCAGGCGCGCGTCCACCACCTCGCGGGCCGCGGCCAGCGCCTCCCCGGCGCTATCGTATTCGCCGTACTGGCTGCGCTGGGTGGTGTCCATCCGGCGCGGGTTGGCGTCGATGTAGACCCGGTACTTCACGGGGGCGCATGATGCCACGGAAGACGCTGCCCGGAGGAACCCCATGAGCGCCGCCGTCTGGAGCGCCGACGACTTCGAGCTCACCACGCTGGACGACATCCGGCGCGCCCGCGCGGCGCTGCCGGACGCGGTGCGCGTGACGCCGGTGCTGCCGCTCGCGCGCGACTCCGCGGAGATCGGCCGCGAGCGGCTGCTGCTCAAGTGCGAGTGCCTGCAGGCCACCGGTGCCTACAAGGTGCGCGCGGCGTTCAACGTGATGCACGAGATGGATCCCGAGC
>JBFHNV010000341.1:0-3509 GCA_041593595.1 Gammaproteobacteria bacterium | reverse complement strand
GTTCACGGCGTGCCGCGCCAGGCGGTACCCACTCGCCCGCGCCGCGTGGTCACAGAAGTTGGAATCGCGGTCTCAGCCGGGCGGCTCCTCGCCGTCGCGCGCCCGCTCCTGGGCGCCGCGCCAGAACGCGGGCCGCAGCAGATCGCCGTGGGTGTCCACGAACAGCGCCTTCAGGGGCTCCGGCATGCCCAGGAAGTGGCGGAACTGCTCCGGGAAGACGTCGCCCGGTGCCACGTCGAACCAGGTCTCGGCGCTCAGCGCGTCCTCGTCGTCCCGGGCCCGCGGCAGGGCGCGGAAGTTGCATTCGGTGATGAGGGCGATCTCGTCGAAGTCGTAGAAGATGACGCGGCCGTGACGGGTCACGCCGAAGTTCTTGAGCAGCATGTCGCCGGGGAAGATGTTGTTGGCGGCCAGGTCGCGGATGGCCTGGCCGTAGTCGCGCACCGCGCTCTCCACCCGCACCCGGGTGGCTTCGCGAAGGTAGAGGTTGAGCGGGCGCAGCTTGCGCTCCATGTAGACCAGGTCGATGACCACCCGGTCGCCGGCCAGGCTCACCGAGCGGGAGGCCTGGGTCAGGAGCTCGTCCAGGAGCTCCGGGTCGAAGCGGTCCCTGGGAAACTCGATGAGGCGAAAGGCCTGGGTGTCGATGAGGCGCCCGGCGCGATCGTGGCGCGCCACCAGGCGGTACTTGTCGATCACCTCCTGGCGGGTGACGGTCTTGGAGTGCCCGAAGCGGTCGCGGATGACCTTGAACACCAGGTGGTAGGAGGGCAGGGTGAACACCACCATCACCATGCCCTTGTCCCCGGGGGCGTGCACGAAGCGGTCCGTGGAGCGCTTCAGGTGCCGCGCCAGGTAGCGATAGCGCTCGGTCTTGCCCTGACGGATGCGCCCGAGCACCGAGTACAGCTCGTCCACCGGCTTGTCCGGCAGCAGCGCCGCGAGGAAGTGCACCGCGGCGCTCACCGTGTGCAGGTCCACGAAGAACGAGGCCCGCGTGAACCCGAACAGGATGCTGAAGTCGTCGTCGGACATGTACACGTCCTCGACGGCGAGGCCGCCGGCGGCGTGCTCCAGCCCGACCGCGAAGGGCGCGCGCCACTCCTCGCCCTCCACCTTGCCCACCAGGAAGGCCCGCGTGCCCTGGTAGAACACCGCCGTCATCAGCTCGACGCGCAGCAGCGTCTCCGGACCGCGGTAGTGGCGCCGGGCGGCGCGGCGCACCCCGTCGCACACCCGCGCCACGCAGGCCGCCGGATCGGCGAACGGCAGCGGCAGCCGGAAGTCCTCGAGCACCTGCGCGAACAGGGGCTCGAGGGCGCCCCAGTTCAGGTACACGCGGGTGGGCGGTGCCTGGGCGGCGGTGGCCGGCTCGAGATCCAGCACGAACTCGATCAGCGGATCGACGCCCACGGTGCCCAGCGAGCGCCGGGTCACGGAGGTGAAGAAGGTGCGCGCCAGCTCCGCGTCCGCGAAGCCCTCCACCCGCGCGCCGTAGGTCTCCTTGAGCAGGTGCCAGACCCGGCGATCGCCGGCGTGGCGACCCAGGCGCGCGCGCAGGTCCCCCACGCAGGCGTCCAGCACCTGCTCCCACAGGTCCATGCGCTCGGCGAGATCCCTGCGGCCCGCGCTCCACTCGCGGCCCAGGAAGCGCGCCGCCGCGCGGCGCGTGATGTCGCGGAAGCCGCGGTCGTAGCCGCGGAAGGCTTCGAACACCGCCCGCGCGCACTCGGCGACGACGGGGTCGCCGGCGCGTGGCACGCTGTCCTCCGCCGCCCGACCCGGCGCGGCCATCAGCGAAGACGGTGGTTGCGGCGGTGCACCATGCAACCAGCCTAGCATCGGGGCGCGCCGCAGGGCGACCCGGACCCCGCGCGGGACCGACCGGTGGCGATCCGCGATGGCGCGGCGGTACGCGGTGCTCCCCATCCCGGGCCGCGTGGGCCTGGCCGCGTCGAGCCGATATAGTTCCGCGCGGCGCGCGTGGCGCCGGAGCCCGGAGCCTGTCGATGGCGGCGACGCCCCGCAACCTGCTCGTGATCATGTCCGACGAGCACAGCGTGAAGACGCTGGGCTGCTACGGCAGCACCCTGGCGCGCACGCCGCACCTGGACGCCCTGGCCGCGCGCGGCACCCGCTTCGCCAGCGCCTACTGCTGCAACCCGGTGTGCATCCCTGCCCGCGCCACCTTCGCCACCGGGCGCTACACGCACCAGGTGGGCTACTGGGACAACGCAGACCCTTACGAGGGCGGCGTGCCGTCCTGGCACCACTCGCTTCGCGCCCGCGGCCACCGGGTGGACGCCATCGGCAAGCTGCACTTCCGCTCCACCGAGGACGACAACGGCTTCAGCGCCGAGCACATCCCCATGCACGTGATCGAGGGCAAGGGAGACCTGCTGGGCCTCATCCGCGAGGACCTGCCGGTGCGCAAGGGGGCGTGGAAGATGGCCGGCATGGCCGGTCCCGGCGAGTCCATGTACACCCGCTACGATCGCGACATCGCCGCCGCCGCCCAGGTCTGGCTGCACGAGGAGGCACCGCGGCACCGCGACCGGCCGTGGGTGCTGTTCGTGTCCTTCGTGGCGCCGCACTTCCCGCTCACGGCGCCGGCGGAGTACTTCTACGAGTACTACGAGAGCGCGGCGCTGCCCTGGCCCAAGCTGTACGCCGAGGACGAGCGGCCGGTCCACCCGTATCTCGTGGACTACGCCAGCTCCTTCGTCTACGACCGCCACTTCGACAGCGCCGACAAGGTGCGCCGCGCGGTGGCGGGGTACTACGGCCTGTGCACCTTCCTCGATGAGCAGGTGGGCAAGGTGCTGGGCGCCCTGGAGGCCACCGGCCTCGCTGCCAGCACCCGCGTGATGTACACCAGCGACCACGGCGACAACCTGGGCTCGCGCGGCCTGTGGGGCAAGTCCACGCTCTACGAGGAGGCCGCGGCGGTGCCGCTGATCGTCGCCGGTGAGGGAATGCCGGCCGGGCGCGTGGTGGGTACCCACGTGAGCCACGTGGACGTGTGGCCGTTCCTGTTCGAGGCCACCGGCGAGGCCGACGACGCCACCGTCACGCCCGAGCATCCCGGCGTGTCGCTGTTCGAGCTCGCCGCCGGCGTGACACCTGCGCGCACGGTGCTCAGCGAGTACCACGGCATGGGCTCCACCACCGGCGCGTTCATGATCCGGCTCGAGGGCTTCAAGTACGTGCACTACGTGGGCTATCCGGAGCAGCTGTTCGACCTGGACGCCGATCCGGAGGAGATCGAGGACCTGGCCGGGGCCCCGGCGCACCGGGCAACGCTCCGCGAGGCCCGCGCGCGCCTCGCGGCGATGCTGGACCCGCGTGCGGTGGACGCTGCCGCGAAGGCGCGCCAGCGCGCGCTGCTGGCCGCCAACGGCGGGCGCGAGGCGGTGATCGCCCGCGGTGACCTGGGCTTCTCGGTGCCGCCGGGGGTCGCGCCCATGTTCGACTGACGGTGCGCAGGTCCTTGGTTGTGCGGCTGTTTG
>JBFHNV010000340.1:0-3570 GCA_041593595.1 Gammaproteobacteria bacterium | reverse complement strand
GGCGCCGCCCGTCGCGTAGCCCACCAGGCAGACCTGGGTCATGCGCGCCAGGTCGTGCTGCCACAGCAGTGACGGGTCACCCCGCGCCCGGCTCGCGGTCCAGCCCGCGTAGCGCCAGGCCAGGAACATGAGCGCCATGTAGAGGACGAAGCCGACGAGGCCCTGCTCGCCCAGCACCTCGAAGTAGATGCTGTGCACGTCGTGGTGGTCGTCGGGTACCGGCGCGTAGCGCTTGAAAAGGGCCGGGGTGAAGGTCTCGAACCCGCCGCCCGTCAGCGGATGGTCGCGCACCAGATTGATGGCGAAGCCCCAAGCGTTGATGCGGCCCATCGCCGAGCCGTCCTGCTCGTAGTTGCGGATGCTCTCCATGCGATCCCAGTACTTCTGGGGGGCGAAGCTGACCGCCAGCGGCACCAGCAGCGCCGACGCCAGCAGCAGGGGAATCCGCCGCCGGCTCTTCCAGATCAGGAACAGGCCCATGGCCATTACGGCCAGGAAGGCCCCGCGGGACTGGCTGCCGATGACGCTCGCCGCACAGAGGATCATGGCCACGGTGAAGCCGTGCTTCACCCAGATGCTTCGGGCCTGCATCTGCAGGAACCGCATCAGCGGGAAGATGATGATCAGCGCGAATGCGATCTCGTTGTTGCCGCCGATGAAGCCGCCGGGGCCGTAGACCCGCGAGGAGCCACCGGTCGAGATGGTGAATATCCCGCCCTTCACGCCGTAGAAGCCGATGGACAGCGCCACGCACCACACGAACAGCTTCAGCCGCTCCGGCGTGTTGATCACCATCAGGATGAGGAAGGACATGATCTGGATCTTCATGCTCTTCTCCCAGCCGATCATCACTTGGGAAGGATTGAGCGCGAACACCGTCGTCACGCACATCCAGAGCACGAACAGCAGCCAGACTCTCGTCAGGGGCGACCACGGGATGCGTTTCTCCTCCTTGGAGAAGAGCAAGCTCAGCAGGAACGCGATGCCCACGATCTGGGCGAAGGGCATGTCGTAGGCGAAGCCCCACGTGAGGCGGTGGGGGTTCATCAGGCTGACCCATGTCCAGACCAGCGCGCCGAACCAGGGCCGGCGCAGGATGAAGGGGATGCACCCCAGCACCACCGCGGTGAGGACGATGTCCCGAAGGCCCATCAGGTGCCGCCCTTGGCCCGGCCGAGCACCGCCCGGCGCGGGATGGGTGCCGCGCCGCGCGTGATCCGCGCGAGCAGCTGCGCGAGACCGTCGCTGGTGGGCGCCCAGTCGAAGCCCTCCGCGTAGCGCCGGGTGTCCTCCCGGCGCGGCGGCGCGGCCAGCAGCGCCCGGCAGGCCTCGCGGATGGCCGCGGCGCTGCGCTCGCGCGCGAGCACCCCGGCCGCGGGCGCGGCCACCACCTCGGGCGTGCCCCACACCGGCGTGGCCACCACCGGCGTGCCGCAGGCCATGGCCTCGAGCAGCACGTTGGCCCAGCCCTCGCGGCTCGACGCCAGCACCAGGGCATCGGCGGCGCCGTAGTAGTCCCGCAACTGGTGCTGGGGCACCGCGCCCTCCATGCGCACGCGCTCGCCCAGGCCGAGCGCCGCCACCTGGCACTCGAGCCGTGTGCGCTCCTCCCCGTCGCCGAGGATCACCAGGTCCACCCCGTCGAGGCCCGCGAGCGCCTCGATGACCACGTGGTGCCCCTTGCGCTCGATGAGGTGGCCCACCGACACGAGGGTGGTGCGGGTGAATCCCAGCGCCCGGCGCACCGCCGCCCGGTCCGTCGCCGGCCGGAACAGCTCCAGGTCCACGCCGTTGCGCAGGGTGTGGATCTCCGGGTGTTCGATGCCCAGCTCGCGGATGGCGTCGCCGAGCGCATCGCAGACGGTGACGATGGCGTCCGCCTGCCCTGCCGCCCACCGGATCAGCCGCCGCGGGCGCGGGTAGCGGGGGATCAGGTTGATGTCCGTGCCGCGAGCCGTGATCACCAGCGGCTTGCCCAGGCGCCGCGCGATCATGGCCGCCGCCACGCCGTCCGGGTAGAAGTAGTGGGCGTCGATGAGGTCGAAGTCGAAGCCTTGCCGGCGGATGCGTGCCACCTCCCCGGCGCTCCACCAGGCCAGCAGCTCGGGGGCCACGCTCATGCCCACCTTCGGGATCACCGGATAGCGGGGATGGGTCACCGCGAGCCCGGCGCGCTCCTCGCGCCGCGGCGCCCGGGCGCAGGCCGCGTAGTGGCCGAAGCGGCGCGAGGTGAACGGGAACCAGGGCACCGGCGCCACCACCCGCGCCTCCACGGGATGGCGCGCGCACAGGTGCGCGAGTCGTGTCTCCACGAAGATGCCGTGGGTGGGCTGCGCCGCGTTGGGGTAGAGCGTGCTGTAGGTGAGGATCCGCATCAGGCCGCCTCGTCGGCCTCGCCCGGCGCCACGTTGCGGCGCAGGAAGGACTCGAACATGAGCAGGCTCCACAGGGCCGCCGTGTGGTTGCTGAGCCCCGACTGGTGCTCGCGCACCAGCCGCCCCACCGTGCCCATGTCGAACAGGCCGCTGTCCGCCAGCGTCGCCCCCAGCAGGCTGTCGCGCAGGCGCTCGCGCAGCGGTCCCCGGAACCACTCCATGATCGGCACCGCGAAGCCCATCTTCGGGCGGTACATGACCTCCGCGTCCACGTAGGGCTCGAGCGCCTTCTTGAACAGGTACTTCCCCTCCTGCCCGCGCAGCTTGAGCCCCGGATCCAGCCCGGAGATCCACTCCACCAGGGGGTGGTCCAGCAGCGGCACCCGCACCTCCAGCGCGTGGGCCATGCTGGCCCGGTCCACCTTGGTGAGGATGTCGCCGGGCAGGTAGGCCTTCATGTCCAGGTACTGGATGACGGACAGGGGGTGGTCCGACGGGGCGCGGGCGGCGTGGTGACGGAACACCTCGCGGGCGTGGTAGCCCTGGAGCTCGCGGCGGAAGCCGTCGCTGTAGAGCCGGGCGCGGATCGCGTCCGGGATCACCGACACGCTGTGCAGGTAGGCGTCCGCGGAGTCGCGCGCCAGCGCCTGCAGGGTGGACTTGGCCCTGAGCACCCGCGGCGCCCAGTCGAGCTTCGGGTAGAGGCTCCCGGCCACGCCGAACAGCACCCGGCGCAGCCCGCCGGGAAGCAGTGCCCGCACCCGCTCCTCGTTCATGTGCCAGCGGTGGCGGCGGTAGCCCGCCAGGTTCTCGTCGCCGCCGTCGCCCGAGAGCGCCACGGTCACCTCGCGTCGCGCCAGCTCGCACACCCGGTAGGTGGGCATGGCGGAGCTGTCGGCGAAGGGCTCGTCGTAGAGCCCGGCGAGGCGCTCCACCAGGGCGAAGTCGCCGGGGTCCACCGCCTGGGTGCGGTGGTCGGTGCCGTAGCGCCGTGCGATGCGCTCGGCGTACGCCGACTCGTTGTAAGCGGCCTCGCCGAAGCTGATGGAGCAGGTCTTCACCGGGTCCGGGGACAGCCCGGCCATCATGGCGACCACGGCGCTGGAGTCCACGCCGCCGGAGAGGAACGCACCCAGGGGCACGTCGGCCACCAGGCGGCGCTCCACGGCCCGCTCCAGGTGCTGGAGCAGGTGGG
>JBFHNV010000339.1:0-3724 GCA_041593595.1 Gammaproteobacteria bacterium | reverse complement strand
TCGAGGGCGATCTCGCGCGCGGGCGCTGCCCGGACGACGAGGGCGAGCGCCAGGCAGGCGAGGACTGGCCCACGCAGGCGGTGCCGCCACGTGGCGCCGTCGTCCCACTCGCCGCCGCCCGGATTCGGCCGCGTGCTCAATCCGGCAGCGACTCCGCGTGGTGGCAGGCCACCGCCCGGCCGTCCACCTGGCGGAGCACAGGGCGCTGCTTGGCGCACACCCCGGTCGCGTGCGGGCAGCGGCGGTGGAAGAGACAGCCGGACGGCGGGTCGAGCGGCGAGGGAAGCTCTCCCTTCAGCACCATGCGCCGCCGGAAGTCGCCGCGGGCGTACTGCTCGGGTGCAATGGGTCGACGCCACACTACTGTTGAGCTGAACTTGGGTGTTCGTCAACAGCTTCAGCTCGCGTCCTCCAGTCAAGCGTCTTGCGGGGACGAGCTTTGAGAGCAGTGGCGACTGCAGCGAGGTGATCGCGGGAGTGTCTGCACGGGTCCGTTCCTTTCGGAAAGTACTGTCGCAGCAGCCCATTGGTGTTCTCGTTTGTGCCCCGCTGCCATGAGCTGTGCGGGCCGACCAAGGTCCAGGGCGGCCACTGGGCGCTTCCGGCGCCATGTTCGGCTGGACCGGCGGCCGCCCGCCAGGTTTCCCTCGACGCCGGATCCTGGCCGGTGGGTCTCGTCTACGACCGCTCCAGCGGCTCGATGTAACTCGGCTCGCCGAACAGGTAGCCCTGGGCATCGTCACAGCCGTTCTCGCGCAGGAACTCGAGCTGCGCCTCGTCCGTCACGCCCTCGGCGGTGACGCGCAGGCGCAGCTTGTGCGCCATGGCGATGACGGCGGCGGTGATCTCCACGTCGCTGGAGTCGTGGGGGAGCCCGCTGACGAAGGAGCGGTCGATCTTCAGTGCGTCCACCGGCAGCCGTTTCAGGTAGCTGAGCGACGAGTAGCCGGTGCCGAAGTCGTCCACGCACAGCGACACGCCCAGGGACTTCAGCCGGTTCAGGCGGTCGAGCGACTCACGGGTGTCTTCCATCAGCAGGTTCTCGGTGATCTCCAGCTCGAGCAACTCCGGAGCAATCTCGTGCTTCGCGATCAGCCGCTCGACGAGCGCGGGAAGGTCCGGCTCCAGGAACTGTCGCACCGAGAGGTTGACGGCGACCCGTAGAGGGGTCGATTCACGGCTCGCAAGGGTGCGCGCCTGATGGCAGGCCCGGTCCAGCACCCACTTGCCCAGGGGCACGATGAGGCCGCTCTGCTCGGCGACCTCGATGAAGCTGTCGGGCATCGTGAGCCCGCGGGTCGGATGCTGCCAGCGGACCAAGGCTTCGAGGCCCACCAGGCAGCGGTCCGCCACCCGCACGATGGGCTGGTAGTGCTCCACGAACTGTCCCCACTCCAGCGCGTCCCTGAGCTCCGTCTCGAGCTGCAGGCGCCGCGACGCTTCCTGGTTCATCTCCTCGGTGAAGAAGTGGATCCGATTCCTCCCGCGACTCTTCGCCCGGTACATGGCGAGATCGGCATTGCGCAGCAGCTTCGACGCGTCCTCGCCGTCGCTGGGTGCGAGGGTGAGCCCGATGCTCGCCGATACCGTGACCGACTGCTCGGGGAGGCGGATCGGCTCGCGCAGCGCATCGAGCAGCTTGCTGGCGACCGTGGCGGCAGCCGCCTCACCGGAGACGTCGAACACAATCACGGCGAACTCGTCGCCACCGATCCGCGCCACCGTGTCCTGGGCGCGCAGGGATGCGCGCAGCCGCGCGGCGACGTGCTTGAGCAGCACGTCCCCGACGTCGTGTCCGAAAGTGTCGTTGATCCGCTTGAAGTGGTCGAGGTCGAGGAACATCAGCACGGCGTCGCGATCGAGCCGGCGCGCGAGCTTCACGGCCTGCTCCAGGCGATCACGCAGCAGCCGCCGGTTGCTGAGACCGGTGAGTGGATCGGTAAACGCGAGCCGCTCCATCTCCGACTGCGCGCCGCGCAGGTCGGCGACGGTCTGCTCCAGGTGCTCCTGGAGCGTCGCGTTCTCCACCGCCGTGGCAAGCTGGTTGGCGAACACCACCGCCACCTCGAGATCGTGATCCGCGAAGGGCTCCTGATGCACGCTCCGCCCATCGATCTGCAACAGGCCGGCCATGCGCTCGCCGGTCCACAGCGGCACGCAGATACCGGCGCGCACGGATGCGGCCCGCAGGCTCTCTGCCGAGTTGAACCTGGGATCCTCCATGGTGAAGGTCACGGCGTGGCGGTGCTCCCTGACCACGTCGCGCAGCGTGCGGGAGAGACGGGTCGGCTGCACGTCGCCGCGGCGTGTGCGGGTGCGGGCGGGTGCGAACTGCCCGTCGGCCGCATCGGCCAGGTAGATGGAGACGTGGCTCGCCTTTCGGAACAACCCCAGCACGGCATCGGAAAACTCGCGCAGGATGTCCTGCAGGTCGCGAAGCCGCGCCGTGCGCGCGCCGTACTCGTGCAGCGCGAGCAGCGCTTCGCGATCGAAGGACGCGGGCAGCTCCTGGATGCGCGTCGGATCGGTGACGTCCAGCTTGGTCAGCACCTGGATCATGCCCGTGTCCAGCACCTCCGAGGCTACGACCTCTGAATCCGGCCCGGTGATGCGCACCCGCACGGAGGTGTACATGTCGGGTTCGCCGAGAAACAGCTCGTCGCCGTCGAGCAACTCGACGCGTCGCGACGGGAGCCTGGCCACGGGCAGCGTCTCGCCGCCCCGGCGCAGGTAGGTGCCGTTGCGGGTTCCCAGGTCCCTGTAGATCACGTCCCCGCCGGGTGTCGTGGAGATCTCACCGTGCCGCGCCGAGACGTGGGACGCCTTCAGTACGACATCGTTGCTCGAGCTGCGCCCGAGCCTGATCAGCGCCTGCTCGAAGGTGCGCGGATTGGCGGGACGCCCGCGGTCGATGGCCCAGAGCTGCAGCACGGTTTCCCGTTCCTCACCGGTGCCCGGTGTGGCGTCAATTGTGCCCGGAATCGGCGCGGATGCCTCCCGGCCGTCGCGTGGGGAGGCCGGCGCCGCGCGAGCGGCGGCGCCGGGGACGGGTTCCCCTGGGGCCTGGGACCTCGAACCGGGCCATCGGCCCCGGCGGGAGCGACCTCTCCCGGGCACCGAGGAACCTTCGAGGTCGACGGCGGCCGGCGCCGGTGGTGCGACACGGGTGTTCCCTGGGGGAACCGGGCCCGCTCGAAGCGGCGCACGGCAAGCCCGAGCCGGAAGATCGGATCGTCGCCGAGACCCGCAATCGCTTCCCGAGGCGACACGGTAGCTTCCCGGGCCGGCGCACCTGATCGTGGCAGGCACGGCTCGTCGCCGCGGGGGTCGCGCCCGCTCGGCTCGGAGGTCTGCACCGCGCCGGGAAGCCGTGGTCTGAACGGCGGGTGCGCAGACTCGGGCCAGCCTGCCCGAGGGACGTGGACGAGCACCAGGATGACCGGCGCCGGCAGCATCGCGGCGACCACCGTTCCCGGCCCGAGCGATGGTATTCTCGCGCCCACCTGAACTGTACGTGGGTGCGCACGATGAAGTGTCCCGGCTGCGGTGGCCCGGAGCTGCGCCACCTGGATCTGGGCGAGCGCGAATTCATCGCGGTCGAGCATTGCCCGCGGTGCCACGGCTGCTGGCTGGACCACCGGCAGCTGGAGCGGCTGGAAGCCGGGGTCTGGTCCAATGTCGAGGCGCTGGGCCTGACCAGCGCCGAGGCGCTGTCCGACCTGAT
>JBFHNV010000338.1:0-3805 GCA_041593595.1 Gammaproteobacteria bacterium | reverse complement strand
GTAGGAGCCCGGCGTCCAGCCCAGCATGAAGAAGCTGGTGTTGTTCTTCTCGGTCGCGCCGATCTTGTTGAAGTGCAGCGACTTGGTCTGGGCGTTGAGCGTCACCTTGATGCCGACGCGCTCGAGCATCGGCACCACCGCTGTGCAGATCGCCTCGTCGTTGACATAGCGATCGTTGGGACAGTCCAGGGTCACGGGGAATCCCTTCGGGTAGCCCGCCTCGGCCAGCAGCTTCTTCGACGCCTCCGGGTCGTGCTTGTATGGCGTGTTCATGTCCTCCTGGAAGCCGTTGATGCCCGGCGCGATCATCAGCCCGGTGGGCGTGGACGCGCCGCGCATCACCACCCGCTGGATGGCCTTGGTGTCGATGGCGTGGGCGAAGGCCTTGCGCACGCGCACGTCCTTGAACGGGTTCTTGCCGCTGCCCGGCATGTCCAGGGACTCGTCACGCCACTGGTCGAAGCCCAGGAAGATGGTGCGCAGCTCCGGGCCCTGCAGCACCTTCACCGCCGGGTCCTTCTCCAGGCGCGGCACGTCCTGCAGCGGGACCGGGTACATGAGGTCGATCTCGCCCGACAGCAGCGCCGCGACCCGGGTAGCGTTGTTGGGAATGGGCTGGAAGATGGCCTTGGTGACGTTGGTCTTCATCTGGCCCTTGCCCCAGTACTTGTCGAAGGGCTGCAGCACCACGCGGTTGTCCTGTACCCACTCCACCAGCCGGAACGGGCCGGTGCCGTTGGCATTGAGGTTCGCGAAGTTGGTCTTGCCCGCACCGCGCACCACCTCGAAGGCGTTGTTCGCCTCCATGTACTCCTGGTCCACGATGTAGAAGTTGGGCATGTTCAGCAGCAGGATCGGGTCGGGCCCCTTGGTGACGATCTCGATGGTGTGATCGTCGACCTTGTTCACGGCCGCCACCGAGGCCAGCGCGAAGGACATCTCCGAGCTCTCCTGGGTCTGGCGCTTGAACGAGTAGACCACGTCGTCGGCGTTGAAGGGGTTGCCGTTGTGGAAGGTCACGCCCTGGCGCAGGGTGAAGCGCCAGGTGGTGTCGTTGACGCGCTCCCACTTGGTGGCGAGATCGGGCTCCAGGGACAGGTCCGGCTTGCGGTGAATCAGCATGCCGTAGATGTTGCCCTTCATGGTGTTGGTGGGCCCCTCGTTGTTGGCGTGGGGATCGAGGCCCAGGATGTCGCCTGTGGTGGCGTAGCGGAACTCCTTCGCGTGGACCGCGCCTCCCGCGCCAATCAACGCCGCCGTCAACGCGGCGAGCAGGATCTTCTTCGTCGTCATGCGTCCCTCCTCGTTCCGGCGATGTGCCCGGCAGCAGACCCGGCCGGGCGCCGGATGGTTTCTTGTGGCTCGTGAGCAGGTGCGAGAGCCGCCGACCGGACCCGGTGCGGCGGGACGTCGCATGGGCCGCGATGGTACACGGTCCCCGCGCCGGGCAGAACGTGCCCCGGCGGACGCCCGCGCGGCCCGCGCTGCGGCCTCTCAGGCGGCGGCGGTGGCGCGGTCGGAGGCGAGCCCGGTGGTCTCTACGAACCCCAGCATGAGGTTCAGGCACTGCACCGCGTTGCCGGCGGCGCCCTTGCCCAGGTTGTCGAGCCGACCCACCAGCACGAGCCCCCGCGCGGCGCTGCCGTAGACCAGCAGCTCGAGACCGTTGCCCATCCCCACGTCCGGCAGGTCCAGGAACTTCCCGTCACGCAGCCGCGCGTCGCACTCCGCCGGCGACGGGACGCTCACCAGCGGTTCGTCGCGGTAGCGCTCCTGCCACAGGGCGTGCACCGCGTCGCGCTCCAGCCCGTCCAGCCACGCTGCGGGCAGCGGCACGCTCACCAGCATGCCGCAGTAGCGGTGATCCACCGAGGGCACGAACAGGGGCACGTGGCGTGCACCGCTGTACCGGTGCATCTCCGGCAGGTGCTTGTGATCGCCGGCGAGCCCGTACAGGCACAGGGGCAGGCCGGCGTCGCCGTGCGGCCCGGCGGGCGCCGCGCGGTAGTCGTCCACCATCTGGCGTCCGCCGCCGGAGTAGCCGGATACGGCGTTGACGGTGAACGGGCACGCCGGGTCCAGGACCCCGGCGTCGATGAGCGGGCGCAGCGCCAGGATCACGCTCTGGGGGTAGCAGCCGGGATTGGCCACCCGCGTGGCGCCCCGGATGGCATCACGCTGCTCCGGGCTCAGCTCCGGCAGCCCGTATACCCAGTCCGGGTGGGTGCGCCGGGCGCTGCTGGTGTCGATGACGCGTGTGTCCGCTCCGTCGAGCAGCGCCACGGCCTGCGCTGCCGCCGCGTCCGGCAGGCACAGGAGCGCCACGTCGGCAGCACGCAGGCACTCGGCCCGGGCCTCCGGGTCCTTCCTGCGCCCGGTGTCGATGCGCAGGAGCTCGAGATCGCGGCGTCCCTCCAGCAGCGACGCGATGCGTATGCCGGTGGTGCCGTGCTGGCCGTCGATGAATACCCTGGGCGTGCTCATGTGTCCGCGGGTTCCCTGCCACGACGACGACGCCTCCCGCTGGGGAGCGCGGGGCCGGTCGCGAGTGGCCATGGTACGCGCCGCCGGCGCGGCGTTGGAACCCCGGCTGCGGCGCGGCGCGGGGCCCGCGGCGGCGCGCCCCGCGGGCCGTCGGGCCCGGTGGGCGCGTGGTACGATTCGCCCTCGAGCCAGGCCCGCCAGCGAGACCCCGAATGACTGCTACCCGAGACGCCGGCGTCTCCGTCCCCGACATCAAGGTGTCGGTGCGCCAGACCTTCGGTATCGACTCCGACCTGGAGGTCCCCGCCTTCAGCCAGACCCGCGAGCACGTGCCGGCGCTGGACCCGGCCTACCGCTTCGACCGCAACACCACGCTCGCCATCCTGGCCGGCTTCTCCCACAACCGCCGGGTCATGATTCAGGGCTACCACGGCACCGGCAAGTCCACCCACATCGAGCAGGTGGCGGCGCGTCTCAACTGGCCGTGCGTGCGCGTGAACCTGGACAGCCACATCAGCCGCATCGACCTGGTGGGCAAGGACGCCATCGTGCTGCGGGAAGGCATGCAAGTGACGGAGTTCCGCGAGGGGATCCTGCCGTGGGCCTACCAGCACCCCTGCGCGCTGGTGTTCGACGAGTACGACGCCGGCCGCCCGGACGTGATGTTCGTCATCCAGCGGGTGCTCGAGGCCGAGGGCCGCCTCACGCTGCTGGATCAGTCTCGGGTGCTGCACCCGCACCCGGCGTTCCGCCTGTTCGCCACCTCCAACACCATCGGCCTCGGCGACGCCACCGGCCTCTACCACGGGACCCAGCAGATCAACCAGGGCCAGATGGACCGCTGGAGCATCGTCGCCACGCTGAACTACCTGGGTCACGAGGCGGAGACCGAGATCGTGCTGGCCAAGGTGCCCACCTACGACACCGACGACAGGCGCAAGACCGTGGAGGCCATGGTCGCGCTCGCGGAGCTCACCCGCTCGGGCTTCATCAACGGCGACATCTCGACGGTGATGAGCCCGCGCACCGTGATCACCTGGGCGGAGAACGCGCTGCTGTTCGGCGACGTGGGCTTCGCGTTCCGGCTGAGCTTTCTCAACAAGTGCGACGAGCTGGAGCGCTCGCTGGTGGCGGAGTACTACCAGCGCTGCTTCGGCACCGACCTGCCCGAGACGGGCGTGCGCACCCTCAAGGCCTGAGAACCTGTGAAAGAATCCCCGCGCTTGGCTAGCGAACGCCCCCTGGACGCCCCTGGCGGCGCTGTCCCGGGCCATCCCTGGCCCGGGCCCTTCGGGCGCGCTGTGCGCGACCGAATCCGCTC
>JBFHNV010000337.1:0-3818 GCA_041593595.1 Gammaproteobacteria bacterium | reverse complement strand
GCCTCGTCTCCCCTGGTCCGGATGAGCCCCCGGGCCCGATGGTGCCGTCTGCCCGGCGGGCGCGCTGACGTCGGCCCGAAACCCGATGCAATATTCACGCCTGCCGTGCCGGCATACCGTGACGCGCGTCCGCGTTCCGGTCAGGGCCATCGGCCGCACCGTGCATCGGGCGAGTGTCGGGGGCTTTTCGGTTAAAGAGCGGCGACGCGATGACTGCGTCCGTCGGGCGGGCGCGACGCAAAGGCTGTCGCTGCACTCCATTGACAATAGTTTACCCGCGTCCGCCGCGGGCCAACGTTACGGACGCTTCAGCGTGCTCCCGCGATTTTTGACTCAACCATAGGGACCGGGCGCGACGGCGATGGTTCCGGCACGAACGCGGCCGTTTCGAGCGGCGAGCCGGGCCTGAGCGGGCGATCCGGTGCGCACGCGCACGGTTCTTGCCGCCGCCGCGGCGGATGCACGTGCTGCCGTGCAACGAGACGATATGGCGCGGCACGATCGGGTCCTGCGGGCACGGCGAAGCGGCGGTACCGGCGGTCGGCGTACCGGGCGGATCCGCCCCGCCGGATGTGGCGAACGCGGTCGCGCACCCGATGCACCCGGTAGGTTCCTGGTCGGGAGCGCGCCCGTCCTCACATGCCGCCGCGCCCATCCATTCATGATCCTGCACTGCACCATGCCGGTGCCGCCTTTGCGCGCTCGCGGTATGCAGCCCGCCTGTTGCGGTGCATGATGTCCAGGCGCCGAGTCGCGGCAGTGTTACCGCGAATCTCTTGCGTGGCCACCGCCCGGTGCCTGAACGAACTGCGCCGGCGTCAGCGTTCCGCCGTGGGTATCTCGGGAGCGTCAATGACCCGCGACGTGTCGCCGAGCGGGGGCTCGATCCGCGCGCCGGGCGCGCGGCGTCCATCGCGCCGCGATCCCGACTGCCGCTCCAGCCAGCGCAGGGCCCGGCTGGCAGCACGCAGGGCGAGCCGCAGCGGCCGGACCAGCCAGCGCGTGACGGCACTCGCGGCGAGCAGCAGCGGCAGCAGCACGAGGAACCAGACCAGTGCCTGCACCGGTGCCACGGGCCAGCCGGCCAGATCCGCCACCCAGGCCCCGATCCCGGAGATCAGGGACGGATGTCGCACCACGGCCCAGGCCACTGCCAGCGGCACCGCGAGCTTGCCGACGCGCAGGGCCACGCGCCCGGCGCGGACCACGCTGCGCGCCGCCAGGGATGCCCGGGCCGATGCCGCCGAGCGGGTCCCGGTGCCGGCGGCACGCCCGAGCCGCAGCAGCTTCACGGCTCCGGCAGCCAGCGCCACGTCCACTCCCGCCCACAGGAAATCCGAGGCAGACGGATCCTCATCCAGCAGGTAACGGGTCTCCAGGGCGCGCACACCACTGGTGAAGAACCCGGTGACCCCCTCGGCGATGCGCTCGGTCTGCAGCCACTCGACGCCGCCGTCAGCGTCCACCACGAACTGGCCGAGAAAGTCGTGTCCCTCCTCGCGAATGAACGCGACGGCGTACCAGCCGCGCTCGACGGGGCTCAGCCCGCCGGCGATGTGAGACCGGCCCTGCGGCGCCGCGTCGACGGCGTCCCCGGTGTCGCCGGTGCCCCCCAGCAGCCTCAGGGCGAGCCCCTTCGCCCCCGCGAGGGCCTCGCCGGCCACCCGCATGACCTGGAGGGACCGCACCTCGTGGCGCATGAAGTAGGCGATGGGTGGCAGCACCGCCGGGCCGTACGCGGCCAGCACCTCGCGGAACTCCTGCTCGCTGCCGAAGATCGGCAGGATCTCGCGCGCAAGGCCCGGGTGGCGTAGCAGCGCCAGGTGGGCGTTGAGTCGAAGCGTCGTGTCGTGGGCGTACTCGAGGAGCACGGCGTTGAGGGCGACGGACTCGCCGTCGAGCACCTGCGCCAGCTCCGGCAGGGCGGCAGCGGCCTCGAGCCGCACCAGCCGCGGCATGAAAGGCTCGCGGCTCGCGGTCGCGGTCAGGGCCGCGGCGACGGTCAGGGCGGCGATGGCGCCGACGATCAGCTTGGCCATGACTCACGGGTCTCCTGGCAACCGGGGAGCGCCGTACGGGTTTGCGGTGGCGCAGGCGAAACCCTGCCTCGCAGATGCGCAGGCGGCGCCGGAGCCGGGCGCGTCACTCGCGCAGTATCTGCGCTGCGAGCACACCCGCAATGGCACGGTGCCCGGTGTGGTGGATGTGCAGCGCAGCGGGCCGCGCGCGCCACCACGGCCCCCGATCAGCCGATCGTCGTGCGCACGTCGATGTTGCCCTTGGTGGCATGGGAGTAGGGACAAACCACGTGCGCCTTGTTCACCAGGTCCTCCGCCCGGGATTTCTCGAAGCCGGGCAGGCTGACCTCCAGGTCCACGTCGATGCCGAATCCCTTGCCGTCGTCCCTCGGACCGATGCCCACGGTGGCGGTCACCCGCGCGTCGTCGGGCACCTTGACCTTTTCCTGGCCCGCCACGTAGCGCAGCGCGCCCAGGAAGCACGCGGAGTATCCCGCCGCGAAGAGCTGCTCCGGGTTGTTGCCGTCGCCGCCGGCACCGCCCAGCTCCTTGGGCGTGGTCAGCTTGACGTCGAGGCTACCGTCCGCGGTGGCCGCGCGGCCGTCGCGGCCGCCGGTGGCGCTGGCGGTGGTCTTGTACGCGATCTTCATGGTCCCTGCCCCGGTGTTCGTGACTGCGATCCGAGGCCGGACTATACCTGCCGGGCGTGCCCGGCAACGGGGGACGACCATCCCCTCGAGCCCGGCGTCACACCGTGAGCACCATCTTCCCCATGACCTGCCGGGACGTGATCGCGGCGAGTGCCGACGCGGCGTCTGCCAGGTCGAAGGTCTTCCACACGCGCGGGCGCAGGCGGCCCGCGGCGTGCTGCGCGAGCAGCTCCCCGAGACGGCGCCGCGTGTCGTCGGGGTAGCGGTCGCTGTGGGCGCCGAAAACGACTCCGATGACCGAGAAGTTCTTCACCAGCACCAGGTTCGCGGCGACCTTGGGGATCGTGCCGGAGGCGAACCCCACCACCAGGATGCGGCCTTCCCAGCCGATGCAGCGCACGCACTGGTCGAACCAGGACCCGCCCACCGGATCGAACACCACGTCCACCCCGCGCCCGTCGGTGAGTGCCTTCACCCGATCCCGCAGCGTCTCGCGCTCGTAGTCCACCACCTCGTGGGCACCGTGCTCGCGCGCGACAGCGAGCTTGTCATCGCCGCGCGCCGCCGCGATCACCCGCGCGCCAAGCAGGCGTCCCACCTCGACGGCGGCGAGCCCGACGCCGCCGCCCGCGCCCAGCACCAGCAGGCTCTCGTCCGCCGCGAGCCGTCCGCGATGGGTGAGCGCGAAGTGCGCCGTGCCGTAGGCGATGGGGAACGCCGCCGCGGTGACGAAGTCCATGCTGTCCGGAATGGGCGTGACGATGCCGCCGGGCACCACGCACTCGCTGGCATAGCCGCCGCCGGAGCGGGCGAAGGCCAGCACGCGCTGCCCCGGCATCACGTGGGTGACGCCGGCGCCGCACTCGAGCACCTCCCCCGCCACCTCCAGGCCCGGAACGAAGGGCAGCCCCGGCTTCACCTGGTAGGTGCCCTGGACCATGAGGATGTCGGGGAAGTTGACCCCGGCCGCCTTCACCGCGATGCGCACCTGGCCGTCGCCGAGCGCCGGCGGCGGCATCTCCTCCAGGCGCAGGACCGACGGATCCCCCAGCTCCCGGCAGACGACTGCGCGCATCGGCGTCTCCTCTACCTGGATGAACGAATCGCGCGCGCTGCCCGCGGGCGGCGCCAGGGATCGCTCGCCGCGTGC
>JBFHNV010000336.1:0-3881 GCA_041593595.1 Gammaproteobacteria bacterium | reverse complement strand
GGGGGGGGCGCCCGGCTGTTCCTGTCCTTCGTGCTGTCATTCGCCACCATCGTCTTCACCTGGGTGGTGGCCTTCCCCATCGGGGTCTATTCCGCCACCCATCAGTACAGCTGGACCGACCACGGGCTGACGCTGCTGGGCTTCCTGGGCCTCGCCACCCCGAACTTCCTGCTCGCGCTGGTGCTGCTCTACTTCGCCAACGTGGTGTTCGGCACCTCCGTCGGCGGACTCATGGACCCGCAGTACATCGACGCACCCATGAGCGTGGGCAAGCTGCTCTCGGTGCTCGAGCACCTGTGGATCCCGGTGGTGGTCATCGGCACCTCGGGCACCGCGGGCATGATCCGGCGCCTGCGCGCGAATCTCCTGGACGAGCTCCAGAAGCAGTACGTGGTCACGGCCCGGGCCAAGGGGCTGCCGCCGGTGCGCCTCCTGGTGAAGTATCCGCTGCGCATGGCGCTCAACCCCTTCATCGCCGACATCGGCAACCTGCTGCCCCAGGTGGTGTCGGGCGCGGCCATCGTGTCGGTGGTGCTGTCGTTGCCTACCACCGGCCCGATGCTGCTCTCGGCGCTGCAGAGCCAGGACATGTACCTGGCGGGGTCGTTCCTGATGTTCCTGTCGCTGCTCACGGTGGTGGGGATGTTCCTGTCGGATCTCGCACTCGCCGCGCTCGACCCGCGAATCCGCCTGGAAGGCGGAGCCGGGCGGTGAGGGCCGACGACATGAGCAGCAGCGCGCCCCCACGCGACGAGGCGGGCATCGAGCACTGGGTCTCCGACGAGCCCTTCGACCCCCACTCCATCGAGGCGCTGACCCCGGAGCAGGAGCGCTTCTACATGGCGTCCCAGTGGCGCATGATGTGGTGGCGATTCCGCCGCCACCGCCTGGCGGTGTGGTCCGCCGCCATCATCGCCCTGATGTACGCGAGCATCCTGGTGAGCGAGGTGCTGGCCCCCTACAACCTGCACAGCCGCCACAGCGACTTCATCTACGCGCCGCCGCAGCCGTTGCACCTGTTTCACGAGGGACGCTTCGTGGGGCCGTTCGTGTACGCGCTGGAGTATCGGCTCGACATGGAGACCCTGAGGCGCACCTACCGCGAGGACACGGCGCGCCCGCAGCCGCTGCGCTTCCTGTGCCAGGGCGATGCGTACCGCTTCTGGGGCAAGGTCCGGGCACGCTTCCACCTGGCGTGTCCGGCCGCGGGCGGGACCGCGTTTCTGCTCGGCACCGACCGCCTCGGGCGCGACATCCTGTCGCGCATCTTCTACGGGGCGCGCATCTCGCTCACCGTGGGTCTCATCGGCATCGCCATCAGCTTCGTGCTGGGAATCGTGCTGGGGGGGCTGGCCGGCTACTACGGCGGCTGGGTGGACAGCGCGGTGCAGCGCAGCATCGAGGTCATCCGCTCGTTCCCCGAGCTGCCCCTGTGGATGGCCCTGTCCGCGGCGCTGCCCGTGAACTGGAGCCCGGTGGCGGTGTTCCTGGGCATCACCGTGATCCTGGGGCTGGTGGACTGGACGGGCCTTGCCCGCGCCGTGCGCTCGAAGCTGCTGGCGCTGCGCGAGGAGGATTTCTGCACCGCCGCAGTGCTCATGGGCGCCAGCCCGCGCCGCGTCATCGCGCGCCACCTGCTGCCCAACTTCATGAGCCACCTGATCGCCTCCGCGACCCTGTCGATTCCCTCGATGATCCTGGGCGAGACCGCGCTCAGCTTCCTGGGGCTGGGGCTGCGCCCGCCCATCACGAGCTGGGGGGTGCTCCTTACCGAGTCCCAGAACATCAACGCCGTGGCGCTCTACCCCTGGCTGATGCTGCCGGTGGTGCCGGTGATCGTCATCGTGCTGGCCTTCAACTTCATGGGCGACGGCCTGCGCGACGCCGCCGACCCGTACAAGTCATGAGCGGCAGCGGCCGGCGCCGACGCGGGCTCAAGTCCGGCCGCGGGAGGACGATACAGGGCCCCGACATGAGCACCACCTCGGCACCGCCCCGCAGCACCGTGCCGCCGTCCGGCGATGGCGTCGGCGAGCTCCCGGGCATCATCGACGCGGACACCCTTGCGCACCTGCTGGACGTGGAGCTGGCGCGGGCGCGACGCTACGAGCATCCTTTCGCCGTGCTGCGCCTCACCGCGCCGGGCGGCGCCGCCGCGCTCAGGGCCGCGGCCGGCGCGCTGCGGCTGCACACCCGCTGGGCCGACTCGGTGGCGGCGTGGGGCGGCGGACTGCTGGTCATCCTGCGTGACACCCCCGTGGACGGTGCCCGCGCCGCCGTAACGAAGCTGCGGGCCTCGCTCGCCGAGGAGCTGGGCGAGGACGCCGCGCAGGCGCTGGTGCTGGCGTATTCGGTCTGGCGCAAAGGTGACGACCGGAACCGCCTGCTCGCCCGCCTCGGCTAGCCCCCATGTCTCACCGCGGCGCTTCGCCACCATCCTCCTCGATGACCCACTCGTGACGGATCTCCACGTGCGGCCGGAGCATGGCGGTGGCCGAGCAGTACTTGTTCACGGACAGGTCCACGGCGCGCTCCACCGCGGCGGGCTTCACGCCGTGACCTCGCACCACGTAGCGCATGTGCACCCGGGTGAATACCTTGGGCACGCTGTCCGCACGCTCCGCCTCCAGCTCCACGTGGCAGCCGGTCACGCGCTGGCGTGCCTTGCTCAGGATGGACACCACGTCGAAGGCGCTGCAGGCGCCGAGACCCATGAGCACCGCCTCCATGGGACGCATGCCCAGGTTGCGCCCGCCGTGATCCGGCGGGCCGTCGATGACCACGGCGTGGCCGCTGCCGGACTCGGCGACGAAGGTCGCGCCCTCCACCCACTTGATGCGTGCTTTCATGGCTGTCGTGTTCTCGCCGTGCGGCGCGGCCTGCTCCGCGGGCCCGCCATGCTGCCAGGATCGTTCGACAGCCGGTAGACGGTTTGCTTAATATGCTGCGCGTTCGCGCCGCGAATGCACGGAACCGCAGGCGGCGGTCGGGGCGGCGCCGCAGCGCACGGGCGACGGCCGCCCGGAGCGCCCGGAATCAGGGGGATCGCCGCGATGTCACTACAGCCACCCAGCGAACGCAGCGAGGCGATCAAGCGCTTCCTCGAGCACTGTCACCGCCGCACGTACCCGGCGAAGACGGTGATCATCAACGCCGGCGACCACTCCGACGAGCTCTACTACCTGGTCAAGGGATCGGTGTCGGTGCTGATCGAGGACGACGACGCCCACGAGATCGTGCTGGCCTACCTCAACGAGGGTGACTTCTTCGGCGAGATCGGCATGTTCGACGAGAAGCGCGAGCGCAGCGCCTGGGTGCGCGCCCGCACCCAGTGCGAGGTGGCCAGCATCAGCTACGATCGGCTGCGCCAGCTCTCGCCGCAGCTCCCCGAGGTGCTCTACGCCATGCTCTCGCAGATGGCGCTTCGGCTGCGCAACACCAGCCGCAAGGTCAGCGACCTGGCCTTCATGGACGTGTCCGGCCGCGTGGCCCGCGCGCTGCTGGATCTCTGCAAGCAGCCCGACGCGCTCACTCACCCGGACGGCATGCAGATTCGCATCACCCGCCAGGAGCTCGGCCGCATCGCCGGCTGCTCCCGGGAGATGGTGGGCCGCGTGCTCAAGAACCTGGAGGAGGAGCACCTCATCTCGGTCTCGGGCAAGACCATCGTGGTCTACGGGGCGCGGTGAGACCGCTCGCCGGCTCCGGTGTCGTCGCGGCGGGAGAGGGGCACACGCCGCCGCGCCACGCCGTCAATACATCCCTGTAGGCTCGAGCGCACCATCCCTGGCGCGCACGGGCGCGGCACCGCGTGCCCCTCACCCGCGTCGTGCAACCCGGCAGCAATGAGGTTCGGGTCGAGGACCTCAGGCCGACGCGGC
>JBFHNV010000335.1:0-3930 GCA_041593595.1 Gammaproteobacteria bacterium | reverse complement strand
GCCGGCCCGATACGGGCCGGCCGTTTCCGGACTCGGATGCCCTGTCTCGTGCCCGCGGCGGCGCGTGCCCGGGCTCGTGCAGCGGACGCGACGTGCCGTGCGATGGGTTCAGGCGGTGGAGCGGACGGTCGACGGAGCCGGGTTCAGTGGAACCTGGCGTCGCTCACCGTCGACCCGGCGCCTGCACGCGGTACCGCTCGGGCACGAAGTAGAGATGGTCGTGCTCTTCGCGCGCCAGGTGGCAGGCGATACAGTACTCCACGCGCTCCGCTCCGGTGCCCCGTGTCTCACCCAGCAGTGTTCCGTCGGGCAGCACCACGCTGTACTTCCAGTCGCCCGTGGCATGGCTGAAGCCGTCCGGCATCTTCTCCATCACGAAGAGGGGACCGAGCAGGATCTCGCCGGTCTCCGTCATCGAGAAGCTGTCCTTGGAGATCACGGCGCCCACGGGCAGCGTCCCGGCCTGCTCGAACTTCCCGTACGCTGCCGCGCGCTCGTTGGTGTAGTTGTTCAGGTAGTGGTTGCCGTGCGTCGATGAGCGGTAGGGCGCGCGATTGTGAAGCTGCCATGTCTGGTAGTGCGTCGCCGCGGGCCGGCCCGAGCGTGCGTAGCCCTTGGCGAGCGCGCCGCGCACGATGGCGTAGATGTCCGACGCCTGCGCGTCCGTCAGCCCCCGCGCGTCGCGCAGCCGATAGTGCCGCCGTGGCCGGTCCGGGTCTCCGCTGATCGGGCTCATCGCGATGTCCTCCGAGTCCGGCTGTCCCACGGGTGTACCGCCAGGCACCAGCAGGACGACCGCGACGACGCCGAGGACGGCGCCGGGCTGCATCCATCTTCCACGGCGCATGAGAGGCACCTCGAGCAGCTCTGTCGGAATGAGACCGGCAGCCCGGTGGCGAAGTTTCACCGCCGGGTCGCTGTCGAGCACCCGGGGACGGTTCACGGCGGGGCACGGCGATTCCTGCCTTGCACCGCATGACGGAAGGGCTGTCGCAGGATTCGGAACCGGTATCGTGCCCGCTCGTCGGGACGGTGCCCGTCGAAGGCCGTGCTCCGGAGGGTGCCACCCGTGTGGAACATACGGCCCGCGACAGCGGTCTACTGCACGGAATCCCGCCGCGGGAGGCCCGGTGAGTGGGCTCCAGCAACGCTACGAGGCCATGGTGCGCGCGCTCTCCGGCGACGTGTACCGCTACGCGTACTTCCTGTGCCGCGACCGGACGCAGGCGGAGGATCTGACCCAGGAAACCTTCCTTCGCGCCTGGCGCTTCCTGTCCAGCCTGCGCGACGACGCCAAGGCGAAGAGCTGGCTGTTCACCACCGTACGCCGCGAGCACGCCCGCCAGTTCGAGCGCAACGCGCCACGGCTGGAGCCGCTCGACCCGGAACGCGTTCCCGACACGGGCGGTGAATCGCACGAGGTGCTCGCCATGCGCCAGGCCATGCTTCAGCTGCCCGAGAAGTACCGGGACGTGCTGGTGCTGCAGGTGATCGGCGGCTACTCCGGCCTGGAGATCGCACGGCTGCTGGGCATACCCCGGGCCACCGTCAACACCCGCCTGTTCCGGGCCCGCAATCAGCTGCGCCACATGCTCGAGGGCGATGCCGGCCAGCCCGGGCTGCGTGAGGCGAGCAGTCGATGAACTGCCTGGAATATCGCCGCCTCATGGAGACGGCTCCGGCGGAGGCGGGGGCCGAGGCCCACGAGCACGCCCGCGGCTGCCCCTCCTGCGCCGACCTCGGACGCCGTGCGGCGCGCCTGGACCGCCTGATGCACAGGGCTGTGCGGGTACCGCTGCCCGAGAACCTGGAGGCGCGGATCCTGATGCGCCAGTCCTTCGACCGGCCGCAGCGCCCGCGGGCCCGGCACCGGGCCTGGGCGGCCCTGGCCGCCGGCCTGCTGCTGGCCGTCGCCGTGGCCTGGTACGGCGTGCGGGTGGTGGATCAGGAGGCACGGCTGCACGAGGAGCTGGTCGCGCTGGTGGAGATGGCCGACTACGCCCTCGAGGCGCGCGGGCCGGTACGCAGCGACGCCCTCAGCGATGCGCTGCGTCCCGTGGGACTCGGCCTGCGCGAGCCGGTGGGCACGGTGAGCTTCGCCGGCCGCTGCCTGGTGCGGGGCAACCTGTCCGGGCACCTGGTCATCCGCGAATCGGCGACGCCGGTGAGCGTGTTCCTGATGCCGGATGAGCACGTGAGCCGGACCTCCAGCTTCCGGCGGGACGGCTGGCACGGCATCGTGGCTCCCGCGGGCCGGGGGACGGTGGGGATGGTGGTGCCCGGCGAGGAACACATCGATCCGGCACTGCTGGAACGGATGCTGCGCGCCGTGCGCTGGCGCAGCTGACAGGGCCGAGCGGCGCCACGCAGGCGTCCCCGACGGTCCGCCGCGAGCCGGATAGAGAGAGTTTGCCCGAGTAACGCCACGGCCCGTCGCATCCGGATCGCCGTTTCCCGATCCGACGGCTAGCCGTGTGAAGGTGCTCCATGTCGCGACGGCTACGCCCGCGCGTGTCAGCGGGCCGGCTCCGGGAGGACGACCCACTCCGGATCCTCGAACTCCCCCACCACCTTCACGTCGACGAATTCCGCCTGGGCACGGATGATCTCGGCAACCCGCGTATCGCCTCTGCCCTCCATCGCGTCGCGCGCGGCCTTGCTCTCCCAGCTCGCGATGGCCAGCAGCACGTGCGGATTGCCGATCTTGCGGTGCAGGCGCGTGCCCCGGGCGCCGGGCGCCTGCTGGATGAGCCGGCTCGCCTCCACCCACGCTTTCGCGTAGCGCTCGGCGGCGTGGCCCGGGTGCACGTGAACCTCGAAGACGAACAGCATGGACTTCTCCCGGCTCGACGGGACGTCCCGTCCACGTGCCCAGCATAGCCGGCTCGCCCGCGACGGACCGGCGGCGGGCGTCCTTGCCGCGAGCATCGCCTGCGCCCGTCACGGGTGCCGCGGCGCCGGGCCCGGCGCTCAAGCCGCGGCGCCCGGCGGCCGACACAAGCCCGGATACACGCAACCCCGAGTGGATGGGGACGCCATGTCCATCGATACACCTGCCGGGCTCGAGCCCGCGGACCGTGCGCAGGGCAAGCCCGCCGTCCGTGGCAGGCCCCGCGTCACCGGGGCAGGCGTGGACGACCGTGCCCAGACAGGTGCCTCGGTGGCAGGCACCACCGGGGGTGGCGTTGCGTGTCCCGCGCCGCCGGACCGCGGCGCCGCGCCACTGGGTCTGCCGGCGCCGCCCCAGGCGGCCCTGCGGGTGCTCCAGGCCTGCGCCGACCCGGACGCGGACGCGGGCCGCATCGCCGCGGTGGTGGAGCTGGACCCCGCCCTGACCGCCCAGGTGCTGCGGGTGGTCAACTCGGCGTTCTTCGGCTTCCTGCGCAAGGTCGGCAGCGCGCGCCAGGCCGTGACCATCCTGGGGCAGCGGGCGCTTCGCAATTACGCCCTGTGCCTGGCGGTGCGCGACGCCCTGCGCCCGTCGGCGCTGCAGGGACTGGACACCACGCGCTTCTGGGATCAGTCGCTGCGTCGCGCCTGTGCCGGTCGCGTGCTGGCGCCTGCCGCCGGCGCGGATCCGGACACGGCCTTCACCGCGTGCCTGCTGCAGGACGTGGGGCTGCTTGCCATGGTCCACGCGCGTCCCGACCGGGCCGGCTCCGTGGACGCCCTGCTGGCGCTGGACCCGGAAGATCGCGTGGCGCGCGAACAAGAGGTCTTCTCCCGCACCCACGAGGTTGCCGGTCTCGAGCTGGCGCGTGCGTGGGACCTACCCGACGAGCTCGCGGCGGCCATCGGCCACCATCACGCGGCCGCCGGGACGGCATCGCGGGAAACCGCGCAGCCGCTGGCACGCATCGCCCACTGCGCGGACTGGATGGCGGCCGTGTTCCACGCCGAGGACACGCGCCACACCATCGCGCGGGCCCG
>JBFHNV010000334.1:0-4000 GCA_041593595.1 Gammaproteobacteria bacterium | reverse complement strand
GACCCGTTCACCGACCGCGCGCGATTCGACTGGGACACGTTCCGTGAGACGGTGGCCATCTTCACCCGCATGCTGGACAACGTGGTGGAGATCAACGGGCTGCCACTGGAGCGTCAGCGCGACGAGATCTATTCCAAGCGCCGTCACGGCATGGGCTACCTGGGCCTCGGCTCCACGCTCACCATGCTGTGCATGAGGTACGGCGACGAGGCGTCGCTGGATTTCACCGAGCAGGTGAGCCGCGAGATGGCGCTGGTGGGCTGGCGCGCGGCGCTGGAGCTCGGCCGCGAGAAGGGCCCGGCGCCGATCATGGAACAGGATTTCGAGGTCACCGAGCAGATGCTGTCGCGCCGCCCCGAGATGCGCCGCGACGGCTACCGCCCGGGTGACCGGGTGAAGGGCAAGGTGCTGCATGCACGCTACAGCCGCTACATGCAACGCCTCGCGCAGGTGGAGCCGGAGCTGGTTGACGCGCTCGCCGAGCAGGGTGCGCGTTTCACCCACCACACCTCCATTGCCCCCACGGGCACCATCTCGCTGTCGCTGGCGAACAACGCGAGCAACGGCATCGAGCCGAGCTTCGCCCACCACTATTCGCGAAACGTCATTCGCGAGGGCCGCAAGACCAAGGAGAAGGTGGACGTGTTCTCCTTCGAGCTGCTGGCCTTCCGGGAGCTGGTGAACCCGCACGCGATGCCCTTCTCCGAAGAGCGCGCGACCCAGCTGCCCGACTATTTCATCAGCGCCGACGACGTGAGCCCGGCGGCCCACGTGGACGTGCAGGCGGCGGCGCAGCGCTGGGTGGACTCCTCGATTTCGAAGACCGCGAACGTGCCCACGGACTTCGCCTACGAGGACTTCAAGGACATCTACCTGTATGCCTACAGCAGGAAGCTCAAGGGCTGCACCACGTTCCGCTTCAACCCCGAGGCGTTCCAGGGCGTGCTGGTGAAGGAGAAGGACCTGGAGAACACCACGTACGTCTTCACGCTGGAGGACGGCTCGGTGGTGGAGCTCAAGGGCAACGAGGAAGTCGAGTACGACGGCGAGCTGCACACCGCCGCGAACCTCTACGACGCCATCAAGGAGGGCTACTACGGGAAGTTCTGAACGGGATGACACCCGCCCCTTCGGGCACAGGTACGTGACTAGCGCTCAGGTCCACCCAGCCGAGGTCTGGCGACCAGTCAGTTCGTAGTTCGTACTGGAGCCGTGTTTGCCAGCTGCGCGATGCCCGTACCTGTGCCCGAGGGGGCGGCCCGATCGGAACGAATGCCTGAGGAACAACGTCATGGCCACAAAGATTGACAGGAAGATCGTCGAGTACGGCGTGAAGAGCGAGGCGGCGGCGGCCGAGGCCGAGGGTGCGCGCCAGAAGGCCGAGGTCATCCAGATGCACGAGCGCCTGGAACGCCCGGACGTGCTGGTGGGCTCCACCTACAAGGTCAAGACCCCGCTGTCGGAGCACGCGCTGTACGTCACCATCAACGATGTGGTGCTCAACCAGGGCACCGAGCACGAGCAGCGCCGGCCCTTCGAGATCTTCATCAACTCGAAGAACATGGAGCACTTCCAGTGGATCGTCGCACTCACCCGGATCGTATCCGCGGTGTTCCGCAAGGGCGGCGACGTCACGTTCCTGGTGGAGGAGCTACAGGCGGTGTTCGATCCGCGCGGCGGCTACTTCAAGAAGGGCGGCAAGTACATGCCGTCCCTGGTTGCCGAGATCGGCGACGCCATCGAGAACCACATGCGATCCATCGGCCTGATGGAAGCGCCGCAGCTCGAGGATCACCAGAAGCAGCTCATCGCCGAGAAGCGCAGCGAGTACGAGGCCGTCCATGGCGGTGTCACGCCCGCCGCGGCGTTCCCGGACGGCGCGCAGCTGTGCGTACGCTGCTCCACCAAGGCGGTGGTGCAGATGGACGGCTGCATGACGTGCCTGAACTGCGGAGACTCCAAGTGCGGGTGATCCGGACATTCGCCGCCGCCTGCGCCGCGGCGGCGGGAACGGGGTTTGTGGAGGCCGTGACGGGCGCCGACCGGGAAGTCGGCACTGACCTGCCGCGCGCGGACGGTGCGCAAGCATCCTCGCGCGCGGCAGGCCTTTTTTAACGCGCCCACCCGCCCCGGCCACGCGGGCGGCCGCGCCCGGCATCGCACATGCACTACGTGGACGACCCGCAGGCGCTGGCGGAGGCCTGCGCCGCCTGCGCCGCCGCACCCATCGTCGGGCTGGACACGGAGTTCGAGCGCTCCGTCACCTATCATCCGCGGCCCGCGCTGCTGCAGCTCACCGACGGCCATGACACCTGGCTGGTAGACCCGCTGGCGCTGCCGGACCTGGCGCCGGTCGGCGCGCTCATCGCCGCCGGCAACCCGCTGCCGGTGCTGCACAGCGCGCTGGAGGACCTGACGGTGCTGGCCCGCGCCACCGGCCGCGAGCCGGCCCGGCTGTTCGACACCCAGCTCGCCGCGGCCTTCGCGGGGGTGGGGTTCGGGCTCGGCTACCACGCCCTGGTGAAGGCGCTTCTCGGCATCGCCGTGAGCAAGGGGCAGACCCGCTCGGACTGGCTGCGCCGGCCGCTCAGCGACGCCCAGAAGGCCTACGCCGCGGCGGACGTGGCGCATCTGCCCGCCCTGCACGGCCTCCTCGACGAGCGCCTGCGCGCACTGGGACGTTGCGACTGGCTGGACGAGGAGACCGCGCGCATGCGCGAGCGCGCGGCGGCAGACGACGGCACGCGGGACTGGCTGCAACTCGCGCGGCGGGTGAGTGGCGACGACGCGGCGCGCGGACGGCTGCGCGAGCTGTGCCTGTGGCGCGAGCAGGAAGCTCGGGATCGCGACCGGCCGCGCCGCCACGTGGCTGGCGACGAGCTGCTGGTGGCCGTCGCCCTGGTGCCCCCGGCAGACCGTGCCGCCCTCGAGTCCATGGAGGCCTGGCGCGAGGGGCGCGCCCGGGCCGGTGCGCGGGCGCTGCTCGGGGCGGTGCAAGCGGCCGCGCAGGCGCCACCGCAGCCGCTGCCGCCCGAGGCGATGGACCTGACACCACACCGCGAGACGCTGCAATGCCTGCGCCGGGTCGTGTCTGAGACCGCCCGCAGCCTGGGCCTCGAGCCCGCGCTGCTGGCGCCACGCCGGATGCTGGAAAGCGCGGTGGTGCACACCCGGGTGCACGGCCGCGACGGGCTTCCCGAGGACTTCGGCGGCTGGCGGGACCCGCTGCTCCGGGAGCGCCTGATGGCGTGCCTGCACCATGGCTGACCGCCGCCCCGCTGGCACGCTGCTGCTTGCCGCGACGCTCGCGGCACTGCCGGCACGCGCCGCCGACACGGCGATCCCCGAGGGCTTCGGCACCCTGGCCCTGGGCGCGCCCTGGGCCGAGGTGGAGGCGCTCGGCGGCTACACCGATCTCACCCGCGCCACCAGCGAGTGGGAGCGCCACGTGCACGCCTGTGGCTACCGCAGCGCGCAGGTGGTCCTGGAGCAGGGTCGGCTGCTGGTCACCGCCCAGGACTCCGTCATCACCGCGCTGAGCTACGTCACGCCGATCCGTCCTGGCAGTCGCGTGATGCAGGTGGCCGATCTGGTGATCAAGAGCTACGGCCAGCCGCGCCGGGCGACGCTGCGCGATGCGCTGGGCGTCATCACCCTGGACGCGGAACGCGCGAGCCACGTGGTGCTGGAGTACCCCGGGCCGCCCGAGGCGCGCTTCGCCATCAGCGGCGACCCCCTGTGGGAGTACCGCATCAGCATCCAGGACCGCGCCGCGCGGCGTCTGGAGAACCGCACCCTGCGCTGCGCGCGGGAGCGCGAGAAGGCCGCCGCCGCGAAATCGTCCTCGTAGCACCGGCGCCCTGCCACGGTTCCGCCGCCGGGTGGCGAGGGCCCGGATTGCCGCTGCGAATCGTGCCACATGACTGTCGCGATGCGGATGTGGGCACGGGTCGCTGCGCCCGTAGGCGGCAGGGGCGAGGCGGAGCCAGCGAAAGGTCCG
>JBFHNV010000333.1:0-4120 GCA_041593595.1 Gammaproteobacteria bacterium | reverse complement strand
GGGCTTCGAGCGCTGCACTCCCATCCAGGCCAAGGCCCTGCCGCTGGCGCTGGGCGGGCGCGACGTGCAGGGGCAGGCCCAGACCGGGACCGGCAAGACCGCGGCCTTCCTGCTGGCCACCATGCAGCGCCTGCTCACGGTACCCACCCCGGACAACCACAAGGAGGGCGACCCGCGGGCGGTGATCCTGGCGCCCACCCGCGAGCTGGCCATCCAGATCGCCAAGGACGCCGAGGTGCTCGGGGCGCACACGGGCCTTCGCACCGGCGTGGTCTTCGGCGGCACCGGCTACGACACGCAGCGCCAGATGCTGCGCGAGGGACTCGAGATCCTGGTGGGCACGCCGGGCCGGCTCATCGACTACTTCAAGCAGCACATCTTCAGCCTGCACAGCGTGCAGGTGGCGGTGCTGGACGAGGCGGACCGGATGTTCGACCTGGGCTTCATCAAGGACATCCGCTACCTGCTGCGCCGCATGCCGTCGCCGGAGAACCGCCTCAACATGCTCTTCTCCGCGACGCTGAGCCACCGCGTCGCGGAGCTCGCCTACGAGCACATGAACGCGCCGGAGATGGTGGACGCCACCCCGGAGACCGTGACCGTGGACAAGGTCACCCAGGTCCTCTACCACGTGTCCAAGGAGGACAAGATTCCGCTGCTGCTCGGCCTGCTCGGCCACATGGACCCGAAGCGCACGATGATCTTCATCAACACCAAGCGGGTGGCGGAGAAGCTCTCCGATTATCTCCGGTACAACGGTTTCGAGTGCGCCCTGCTCACCGGCGACGTGCCGCAGCCGAAGCGCATCTCGCTGCTCGAGAAGTTCAAGAAGGGCGACCTGCCCATCCTGGTGGCCACGGACGTGGCCGCGCGCGGCCTGCACATCCCGGACGTGAGCCACGTCATCAACTACGATCTGCCCCAGGATTGCGAGGACTACGTGCATCGCGTCGGGCGTACCGCCCGCGCTGGCGCCAGCGGCGACGCCATCAGCTTCGCCTGCGAGGAGTACGTCTACTCGCTGATGGACATCGAGGACTACATCGGGCGCAAGCTCCCGGTGGAGCGCTTCGGTCCCGAGATGCTGATGGAGCCGAAGGACCCGCCGCGCCGCCCGCGCCGGCCCCGGGAAGGCAGGCCGCCACGCCGAGGCGGCGGCGGCGGGGGCCGCCGGCGGGGCAGCGGCGCCCGCGGCGCGCGCTGACGCGCCGGGGCGGGCAACCGCCGTTGCGCGGCGCGCCGGACACGCAATCGCTCCGGTAGCAGCAAGAGGAGGCGCCCCGCCCGCCGGGGGAGTGAGGATCGGCGCCCTCGCGCACCTCATCGCGGGAGGGAAGTCCGACCCCGTTTCCCGGCTCGCGGGGAGAGGGATGGAGTGAGGGTCACCGACCTCGCGCAACCCCCTCACCCCGACCCTCTGCCCCTTCGCAAGGGGGAGAGAGGGGGAATCGGTCTCCCTGCCCCGCTCGCGGGGACAGGGGGAGTCGGTCCTCGCTTCTCGCTCGGGGAAGGGGGAGGGAGGCAGTGATCCCTCTCATCCCGCACCTCCTCCCTCGACGAACGCGTGAACCGCGAGCCGGGACGGCGCTTCAGGACAGGTCTCCGCCCGCCTCCAGCACGTCCTCCAGCCAGCACGAGATGTCGCGCAGCTCCTCGCCGCACACGCTGTGGGGCATGGGGTAGGTGTGGCACTGCACCCGGTAGCCCAGCGTGCGCAGGAACAGCCGCGAGCGCTCGTTGAGGGCGAGGGGGATCACCGGGTCCTGGCTGCCGTGAGCCAGCATGATGGGCACGTCGCGGTTCGCGGCGCTGGCCTCCTCGCCGGTGCCCTCGGGCAGCGCCACGTAGGTGGACAGCGCCATGATGCCGGCGAGGCGCTCCGGGTGGCGTAGCCCCGCGTGCAGGGCGATTGCGCCGCCCTGGGAGAACCCGGCGAGCACGATGCGCCGCGCCTCGATGCCCTTCTCCCGTTCCGCGGCCACCAGCTCCGCGACCACGCCCGCCGAGCGCGTGACGCCCGCCGCGTCCACCCGCCGGTCGATGCTCATGTCCAGGATGTCGTACCAGGCCCGCATCACCGTGCCGCCGTTGATGGTGACGGGCTGCTTCGGGGCGTTCGGGAACACGAAGCGCGTGTCGCGGGTGACCGTGTCGGCGAGCTGCTCCACCACGGGCTCGAAGTCGTGCCCGTCGGCGCCGAGCCCGTGCAGCCAGATGACACTGGCCCGGGCCTGGCGCGGCGGGTCGATGACGATGGGGGCGTCGGACATGGGCGGGCTCCGCTGCGCAAGGGGGCCGGAGTGTACACGGCGCTGCCGCGCGCTTTCGCCCCTGCGAGGCCCGTCGCTATACTGCCGGGCCTCCCCGCCGCATGCATGCCACCGTGAACCGCCGCACCGTCCTGCGCATCCTCTACGGCAGCCTCGTCGCCGCCCCCCTTGCCCTCGCCGGCTGCGGGCAGAAGGGGCCGCTGTACCTGCCCGAGGAGAAGCTCCAGGAGATCGAGCGCAAGCGGCGCCGGTCCGGCGCTCCCTCCGAAGGCCAGCCTGGCGAGAAGACCGGCGCGGTCCCCGGGGAGCCGGCCGCGCCCGGGGCGTGACCGGCGCCGCGACCCGCGGCGCTCCCCACTCCCGGAGATCGCCCGCATGAGCGCCGTCAGCCCGTTTCGCTACGTGGGCGGCCGGCTGCACGCGGAGGACGTGCCGCTGGACGACATCGCCCGCGATCACGGCACGCCCACCTACGTCTACTCGCGGGCCGCCATCGAGTCGCGCTACCGCGCCATCGTCGGCGCCCTCGGCGGCATCGAGCACCGGGTGTGCTACGCGGTGAAGGCCAACGGCAATCTGGCGGTGCTGGACGTGCTGGCCCGGCTCGGCGCCGGCTTCGACATCGTCTCGGTCGGTGAGCTCGAACGCGTGCTCGCCGCCGGCGGCGACGCCGCCCGCGTGGTCTTCTCCGGCGTGGGCAAGCGCCGCGACGAGATGCAGCGCGCGCTGGACGCCGGCGTGCACTGCTTCAACGTGGAGTCCGCGGGCGAGCTCGAGCTGCTGGCGCAGGTGGCGGCGGAGGCGGGACGGCGGGCGCGGGTGTCGCTGCGGGTGAACCCGGACGTGGATGCGCGCACGCATCCCTACATCTCCACCGGGCTCAAGCGCAACAAGTTCGGCGTGCCCATCGAGGAGGCGGAAGGGCTGTACCTGCGGGCCGCGGCCATGCCGGCGCTGGAGGCGTGCGGCGTGGACTGCCACATCGGGTCGCAGCTGACGGATCCGGCACCCATCCTGGACGCTGTCGATCGGGTGCTCGCCCTGGTGGACCGGCTCGACACCGCGGGGCTGCGGCTGCGCCACGTGGACATGGGCGGGGGGTTCGGCATCCGCTACCGGGACGAGACGCCGGCGCGTCCGGAAGCCTTCGCCGCCGCCATCGCCGGGCGCCTCGCCGGACGCGGGCTCGAGCTGGTCCTGGAGCCGGGTCGCGCCATCGTGGGCGAGGCGGGTGTGCTGCTCACCCGGGTCCTCTACGGCAAGCGCAACGGCGATCGCGTCTTCCTGGTGGCGGACGCGGCCATGAACGACCTCATCCGCCCGGCCCTGTACCAGGGCTGGCACCCGGTGCTGCCGGTGCGCGAGGGCGCAGCCGACGGCTCCGCCACCGTGGACCTGGTGGGGCCGGTATGCGAGTCAGCGGACTTCCTGGCCCTGGAGCGGCCGCTGGCAGCGGCGCCCGGCGACCTGCTGGCCGTGGGCTGCGCCGGCGCCTACGGCTTCGTCATGAGCTCCAACTACAACGCCCGGCCCCGCGCTGCCGAGGTGATGGTGGACGGGACCGCCGCCCACCGGGTGCGCTCCCGGGAGCGGGTCCAGGACCTGTTCGCCGGCGAGGCGCGCCTGCCGGAGTGATCGCACAGGTCTGGTGCATGCCCTGGCCGATTGCACCAGAATAGGACGCGCGCCGCCGGGTCGAAGGTGTGCTGTGGGGATGCCCCGGCGGTGCCGCCCGGGACGGCATCGCCGCTGCCGGCCGGGCAGGGGCATGAGACCCGTCGCAAGGCATTGAAATCGGGGCCCGGCTCGCGCCGGGCCGGGAGCGCGGGCCGGCGACCTGCCTCGGGGGG
>JBFHNV010000332.1:0-4178 GCA_041593595.1 Gammaproteobacteria bacterium | reverse complement strand
CCCCCCGCCGAGCGGGCCCGCGACGGACGGCGGGCCCCGGTCCCGCCCGCGGCGCGGGACAGTGCCGCGCAGCGGGCCGCCTCCAAGCCCCCAGGGACGGGTTCACGGCGGGGCGCATCGACCCATGGCGTCCTCCGCGTACCGAGATGTTTGTACAAGCACTCGGAAAAGCCATTCAGGCGTCGGATCCTCCGTCGCGAATGTGGCACCGTGTCAAGATCGACGGCGGCGGCCCGGGCTGCCCCGTCCGGCGGACGGATCTCAGTAGATGGTGTCACGCATCTGCTCCGGGTAGCGGCGGTCGTACTCCTCGCCATCGAACCCGTCGCTGAGCGCCTCGAGGATCTGCCCGGTGCTGGGCAGGGCCGAGCGCGGCACCTGGGCGTCCGCCTGCCACAGCTTCGAGCGCACCAGGGCCTTCTGGCACTGGAAGTACACCCGCTCCACGGTGACCACGAGGACGCTGCGGGGCCTCTTGCCGTGGATGGTGAAGGACTCGCACAGCGCCTCGTCGATGACGATCTCGGCGCGCCCGTTGATGCGCAGGGTCTCACCCACGCCCGGCACCAGGAACAGCAGCGAGATGCGCGGGTCGCGCACCAGGTTGCGCAGCGAGTCCGCCCGGTTGTTGCCGCGGCGGTCCGGGATCATCAGGGTCCTCGAATCCGCCACCCGCACGAAGCCGGGCGGATCGCCCCGCGGCGAGCAGTCCAGCCCCTCCGGCCCGGCGGTAGCCACCACCACGAAGGGGGCGTGCTCGATGAAGGCCCGGTAGTGGTCCGAGACGTGGTCGATCTCCTTGATCAGCGCCCGAGACGACGGCTCGCCGTAGAGGGCCTCGAGCTGCTCGATGCTCTCGATACGCTGGCGCTGGCTCATGGGACGCGGTCCGGGTGCGGGGAACAGGCGGGATCGTAGCGCACTCCCCGCAGTGACGGACGGGCGGCGCGGGGCCGGTCAGGCCGGCCCCGCGAGGGGGCTACGCGGCCAGGACGTACGCCAGGACCAGGCCGACGAGGACCGCGGCGATGACCATCCAGGCCCGCGACGAGGGTCCCGTGGTCGCCGCCACCGGGGCAGGCGGCACGCCGGCAGCCTTCTGGCGCCGGGCGAGCTCCCCGGGATCGATGGCGACGGTCTTCGGCACCTGGACCGCGTCGATGGCGGCGCTGCGGTGCCTCTCCAGCAGCTCGGACGAATCGATGGCGATGGTCTTCGGGTCCTCGGGCATGGCTCGGTGCTCCATGAGGTTGATGGCGCGAGGGCGCTGTTCAGGTCGCGCGGCAACTGCCGATAACCGGAAGCGTCCCCTGTTGAATACCACGGACGATCAAGGTCTTAGATCAGAAGACACTGCTGATGACGGCATCGAATCTCCGCTCTCGCGACCGGGAGTCGCCCGCGCCCCACTATGTCGAGCAGGGCGCGGAAATACTTGAGGACGGGAACCCGGATCGTCCGACCGACGGGGGCGTGCCCGGGCAGGATGGGGCCGGGGGCCCCTTCGGCGGCGACCCCCCGGCGGCCTCCGCGCGGCCGGCCATCAAGGTCCCGGGCTACCGCATCGAGAAGCGGATCGGCCAGGGGGGCATGGCCGCCGTGTACCTGGCGATCCAGGAGTCCCTGGACCGGCCGCTCGCGCTCAAGGTCCTGAACGCGGTGCATTCCGACGACCCGCGCTACGCGCAGCGCTTCGTGGACGAGGGGCGCATCATCGCGGCGCTCAACCACCGCAACATCATCACCATCCACGACGTGGGCGTGGCCGACGGCCTGCTCTACATCTCCATGGAGTACGTGGAGGGCGGCGATCTCAAGGACCGCATGGGGCAGCCGGTGCCTCCGCAGCAGGCGCTGGACCTGGTGCGCACCCTGGGCGAGGCCCTGGACTTCGCGCACCGCGCCGGCGTGGTCCACCGGGACGTGAAGCCGGGGAACATCCTGTTCCGCGCCGACGGCACGGCGCTGCTCACGGACTTCGGCATCGCCAAGCGGCTCGAGAAGGACGTCACCCTCGGCGGCACCGTGCTGGGCACGCCGGGCTACCTCAGCCCGGAGCAGGCCCGGGGCCAGAAGGTGGACGGGCGCACCGACATCTACAGTCTCGGCGTCATCCTCTACGAGATGCTCGTCGGCAAGCGGCCCTACGACGCGAACTCGGCCATCGCCACCATCCTGAAGCAGCTCCAGGAGCCGATCCCAGACCTCCCCGCGCGGCTCGCCCGGTTCCAGCCGCTCCTGGACCGGATGATCGCCCGGGATGCCGACGACCGCTTCGCGGACATGTCCGCCATGCTGGCCGAGCTGGATGCGGTAGGCACCCGCGAGGCGCGCACGGGGCGGCAGCGCGGGGGCCGTCGCCTGGCGCTCGCCGGGGTCGCGACCGCGGCGGCGGCTGCCGCGCTCGGCGCGGCACTGCATCTCGAACCCTGGCGACACGCGGCACCATCGACACCGCGCGAGCCCGTGGCGACCACGGGCACCGCAGGCGTGACACTGCCCGAGGCAGCGCGCGGTGCCGCCGCGGGTGAGCCCGAGGCTTCCCGACCGGAGCCCGATTCCGGTGTTGCGCGAATCGATCGCCTCAACGCCCTGGGCCGCGAGGCGCTGGCGCAGGGCCGCCTGACGCTGCCACGCGGCGACAGCGCCCTCGCCTACTTCCAGGAGACGCTGAAGCTCGACCCGGACAACGGGCCTGCCCGGGAGGGCATCGCGGAGATCGCGTCGCGCTACGCCCGCCTGGCCGAGCAGGGGCTGGCCGCGCGGGACTTCGCGGCCGCCAAGGAGCACGCGGACCTGGGGCTGACGGCGCAACCCGGCGACCCCGGGCTGACGAGCCTGTCGCAGCAGGCCGCGAAGACGCTGGCGCGCATCGAGACGCTGCTGACCTCGGCTGACAGGGCGCTCCATGAGCACCGCCTCACAACGCCCGCCCGCGACAACGCGCTGCACTTCTACGACGCGGTGCTGGAGATCCAGCCCGCCAACCCGCGTGCTGTCGAAGGCAGGACGCGCATCGTGCGCCAGTACGCCCGCCTCGCCGAGGACAAGATCGCACGCTACCAGTACGCCGACGCCCGGGCGCTGATCCGTCGCGGTCTGGAGGTGCAGCCCGGCGATCGCACGCTGCTGGCGCTGCTCGGCCGTGCCCGGCTCGAGAAGGCGCCGACGCAGCTCATCAACGACATCAAGGGCTTGTTCGACTGAGACCCGGCGGGCGGCATCCGTGATCGGTCAAGCCTTCGGAGCGCGCATCCGGTCCGGTACGGGCCGCCGCGGAAGTCGCCAATGGCGTCGAGAAGGTCGTCGCCGTAGCCGCCCTCCAACGAGTCGGCGCCGGCACCGCCCTGGCGCCCGTCGCGGGCCGACGGTGCCCGCGAACGGCTCCAGCTCCTGGGGCAGGTAGCCCACGTGCTGCCCCCGATGAGCAGCGCGCCGCGGTAGGGGCGCATCGCGTCCGCGGGCGGCGGGCACGGGTACGCCGTGGTCGCCACCACGCGCTCCTCGACGTGGGCGGTTGCAGGCACCGCGAATGTTGCGAGCGCGGGACCACGCAGATATGGAAGCTGCCTCTCGATTCAGGCCCGCGGTGAAGCAATTGCGTGCGCGACGCGCCGCGCTCGCATCGACTGCCCGGCGGAAGCAAGCGTGTGGTCCACAGGCGGTGTTCTTGCGTCACGGCGACGGCGTGGGACATACCGACCGACGTCGTGGTACGACACGGGACAGGGTCGCGCGCCGCCCGCGCGGCGCAGGATAGTCACCGCGCGCGCGGGCTCCGCCGCGGCGCGGACCACAGCACGCACAGCGCCGCGGTCGCCGCCAGCAGGTGCTTCACGGAGTGTCCGCTGATGAAGCCCGTGAGGTGAAAGATGCGCCCGTCGAAGTGCTCCGCGATCTTCGCCAGCACGAACAGCGCGAGCGTCGCCCACAGCCAGCCCGCCGCGAGGGCACGGCCGCGGAACAGCACCAGCGTGATCGGCAGCAGCAGCACCGGCAGGAACTGCACCAGGGCGTAGGGTCGAAGGTCTCCCGCACCGCGGGTCTCGCTCCAGTACCAGTACAGCACCGATGCGATGCCCGCGCACACCAGCGGCCACAGCGCGCCGCGTGCGATGCGCTCGGAGATCCGATCGGCGGCCACCAGCGCGGCGAGGCTCATGAACGCCGCCGCCATG
>JBFHNV010000331.1:0-4229 GCA_041593595.1 Gammaproteobacteria bacterium | reverse complement strand
GCCATCGATCAGAGTCTGTACCAGATCCTCGACCGGATCTCGCGCCAGCTCTCGGTGCGCTACGAGAACCACGACAACACGCTGGTGATCATCCCCGACAGCCCGTTCCTGCGCACGTACCGCATCGACTACGTGAACGTGACCCGCAACTCCAAGGGCAACATCGGCGCCTCGTCGTCCATCGGCGCGGAGGGTTCAACGACGTTCAGCAACACCTCCACCTCGGACATCTCGAGCACCATCAATTACCAGTTCTGGGAGACGCTGCAGGCGACGCTGGACGAGCTGGTGCGGCCGGCCATCGGCGAGGTGGACACCGGCCAGCAGCGGGTCATCGTCAATCGCGAGAGCGGCCTGGTGCTGGTGCGCGCCACCACCTCGCAGCACGAGCTGGTGCAGGAGTATCTGGACCGGGTGATGGCGAGCGCCACCCGGCAGGTCCTCATCGAGGCCACCATCGTCGAGGTGGAGCTCAACGACCGCTACCAGGCCGGCATCGACTGGCGGGTGTTCACCCGTAACGGCGGTCTGCTGGGCGCGGGCGTCACCATCGGGACCGACGTGGGCAGTGCTTTCACCGCCGGTGCCAGCGGCGCCATCACCGGTCTCGTCTTCAACGCATCCGACGCGCCCGTGGGCAGCCCCAAGCGCGACGTGGAGGTTAGCATCAGCCTGCTCAACGAGTTCGGTGATACCCAGGTCATCTCGAGCCCCAAGGTGATGACGCTCAACAACCAGCCCGCCATCCTCAAGGTGGTGGACAACGAGGTGTACTTCGAGATTCAGACCGACGTCGCGCCGGGCAACCAGAACACCAATGCCGTGGTCAGCTTCGACACCGACGTGCGCACGGTCTCGGTGGGTCTCGTGATGAACGTGACGCCACAGGTGAGCGAGAGCGACGCGGTCACCCTCAACGTCCGGCCCACGGTGACGCGCATCCGGGGGTTCGTGGAGGACCCGGCGGTGCCCGTGGCGCTGGCCCAGGCCCCGCAGACCGTCAACGTTGCCGTGGCGAACCGCATTCCGGTGATCGCGGTGCGCGAGAGCGAGTCCGTCATGCGGGTCGGCTCGGGACAGCTCGCCATCCTCGGCGGCCTGATGCAGGACAGCCAGATCAAGGATGACGAGTCCGTGCCCGGCTTCTCGGAGCTGCCGGCCGTGGGGGAGGCGTTCAACTTCCGCGAGCGCACCCAGACCAAGACCGAGCTGGTGGTGTTCCTGCGCCCGACGGTGATCCGCACGCCCGATATTGGCTCCGACCTGACGAGTTTCCGCCGCTACCTGCCGGAGAACCTGGACACCTTCGAGCGCCAGCAGGCGCCCTTCGTTCCAGTCGTGCCCGCGCCGGGCGCCCAGGAGGGCAAGACGCCGTGAGCCTTCTCATGGACGCGCTCAAGCGCGCCGAGAAGGCGCGCCAGGCCGAGGCGGAGCGCGCCAAGGCCGAGGGGCGCGAGCCCGAGAAGCCGGAGCTGTCGCTGGATCCCATCGACGCGTCCCCGCCGCCGGAGGACGACGCCGAGGCAGCCCCGACACCGGCCCCGCACAGGTCATCGGGCTCCGACACCGAGGACTCGCTGGAGCTGACCCCGCCGGAGGTCAGGCGCGAGATCGAATTGATGGCGGACGCCGATCCGGAGGACTCCGACGACCGCTGGCGCGAGGCAGGTGCCGGCAAGCCGCCCGCGGAGCGCGACGAGAGCGCATCCCTGTCGCTGGAGTACGGCGACATCCCGTTGGACGACACCGGCTCCACGCTGCCGTCCATGCGCGCGGCGGAGCGCTCGGTGCAGGACTACTTCGACGGCACCCACTCCATGTCCATGTCCATGGAGGAGATGCAGGGCGCCATCGAGGCCCGCCGCGAGCAGGCACCCGGGCGCGAGGACAGCACCGCCGAGGGTGACACGACCGCGCGGCGGCGCGCCCAGTCGGTGCTGGACGCCCGCGCCGTGGCGCCGTCGTCCACCGCCCGCAACGTGGCGCTGGTGGCGATCCTGGTGCTGCTGGTGGGCGGGCTGGGCGGCGTCGCATTCCTCTACCAGGACCGTCTCGCGGCGCTGCTGGACGGCAGCCCGACCGTGGTGGCCAGGGTGCCGCCGCCTGCCCCGGACACCGTGCCCCCGGCACCGGCGGCGGCGCCGGCCCAGGTCCAGGCGCAGGCGCCGCAGACGCTGGACCCCAGCGAGCGCGAGGCGCTGCTGCGTGCCGCCGAGACCGCGCGAGCCGAGGAGCGTGCCCTGGCGGAGGCCGCGGCGCGGGAGCAGGCCGCGGCGCAGGCCGAGGCCGCGGCGCAGGCACAGGCCGCTGCCCGGGAAGCCGAGGCGCAGGCGGCGCGTGCGGCCAGTGAAGCGCAGGCGGCCGCCGCACGCGACGAAGCTGCGGCCAGCGCGGTCCCGCTCTCGGAAGTGCTCGCCCGGGCCCCGTCCGGGCCGGTGCTGCGCGCCGGTGCGCCGGGCCTTCGCATCACCAAGCGTCAGGCGCCCAGGCGCACCCACGCGGAGCTCATGCAGGCCTACGAGGCCTTCACCCGCGGAGACGACGCCGGCGCCATGCAGGCCTACCGGCGGGTGCTCGCGCGCGAGCCCCGCAACCGCGACGCGCGGCTGGGTCTCGCCGCGATTGCCATGCGCGCGGGCGCCTGGCAGCAGGCGGCGGCCCACTACGTGGAAGTGCTCAGGCGCCACCCGCGGGACCCGGCCGCCCAGGCCGGGCTGATCGCGCTGCAGCAGGATCTGGATCCCCTGTCCGGCGAGTCCCGCATCAAGAGCCTGCTGGCGGACAATCCGCGCGACGCCAACCTCCACTTCAGTCTCGGCAACCTGTACGCCGAGCAGGGCCGCTGGCCGGAGGCGCAGCAGTCCTACTTCGACGCCTATCGTCTGGACGACGCCAATCCCGACTACGCCTTCAACCTGGCGGTGAGTCTGGACCGGCTGGCCCAGCGCAAGCCCGCGCTGGCCTGGTACCGCCGCGCCGGCGAGCTGGCCGGGCAGCGGCAGGCGGCCTTCGAGCCGGCCGCGGCGGCGCGCCGGATCGCGGCGCTGGAAGGTTCCTGACGGCGCGTCCGGCTGCGCGTGCGCGAGGTCGATCCGATCCCGAAACCCGCCTGTCATCCGCGGTGACCCCATGACCACCGAATCACCCACCATAGACCTGACCGCGCCGGTCAAGAACCGGCGCATCGGCGAGCTGCTGGTCGGCAAAGGCGTGGTGAGCGAGGACCAGGTCCGCATCGCGCTCACCGAGCAGAAGCGCACCAAGGAGCACCTGGGCCGGATCCTGGTGCGCCTTGGCTTCGCCACCGAGGCGGTGATCCGCGACGTGCTGGGCGGCGCGCTCGGCTACGACAGCGTGGATCTGTCCAGGGTCGTCGTGGACAGCGACGTGGTGCAGCTCATCCCGAAGCACGTGGCGCGCCGCTACCACATGGTGGCGCTTACCTTCGACGAGGCGAAGGGCGCGCTCACGGTGGCCATGTCGGACCCCTTCAACGTCATCGCGCTCGACCAGGTGCGGGCGCTCATAGGCGGCGACGTCGAGGTGCACCCGATGCTCGCCGGCCAGGCCGAGCTCGACAAGGCCATCGACCAGTTCTACGGCTTCGAGCTGTCGGTGGACGGCATCCTGCAGGAAATCGAGACGGGCGAGATCGACTATGCCAGCCTCGAGGCGGAAAGCGACGAGTACAGCCAGCCCGTCGTGCGCCTGGTCAATGCGCTGCTCTCGGACGCCGTCAAGCGCGGTGCCTCGGACATCCACTTCGAGCCGGAGCACGACTTCCTGCGCATCCGCTACCGCATCGACGGCGTGCTGCGCCAGGTGCGCAGCCTGCACCGCAACTACTGGAGCGCCATCGCGGTGCGCGTGAAGGTGATGTCGGACATGAACATTGCCGAGATGCGCTCGCCCCAGGACGGGCGCATCAGCCTGTCGGTGTCGGGGCGCCCGGTGGACTATCGTGTCTCCACGCTGCCCACCACCCACGGCGAGAACCTGGTGCTGCGCGTGCTCGACCGGCAGAAGGGCATCGTGCCGCTGGACGGGCTGGGGCTCGACGACGACGCGCTCACCACGCTGCGCATCATGATGGCGCGTCCCGAGGGCATCATCCTGGTCACGGGCCCGACGGGCAGCGGCAAGACGACCACGCTGTACTCGATGCTCAGCCACCTGAACACCGAGCAGGTCAACATCATGACGCTGGAGGATCCGGTCGAGTACCCGCT
>JBFHNV010000330.1:0-4249 GCA_041593595.1 Gammaproteobacteria bacterium | reverse complement strand
CGGGTGGACGTCGCGCGGCACTGGATGGCCGAGCACCCGGCGCCTTCGTGACACCATGCGTCCCCGCACACGGCGGCCCGCCGCCAGGAGAACACCATGACTCGCGACGAGCTTCGACACCAGGGAGAACGGATGCGCGAGCGCCTGGGGCAGCCGTCGTCCCTGCCGGGCGCCCTGGGCCGGGACGGCACCGCCCCGGGATTCGCGCAGATGATGAGCGAGGCGGTGTACGGGGGCGTGTGGTCGCGCCCGGGCCTGCCGCTGGCCGAGCGCATGATCTGTGCCCTGGCGGTGACCGGCCTGCGCGCACCCTCGCCCGAGCATGCCGCCCTGATGGACTCGGCGCTGGACCTGGGGCTCGCCGCGCGGTCGATCCTGGAAGTGTTCGTGCAGTGCGGCCTGTACGGCGGCTTCGGGACCACCCAGGCGGCCTGCGCCCAGGCCCACGAGGTGTTCGCGGCGCGCGGCGTCACCGTGCCCGACGAGCCGCTGCGCGAGGACTCCGTGGAGCGGCTCGACGAGGGCGGCCGTGCGCTCATGCACGCGCTGCACGGCGCGCGCGCGACCAGCGGCTACGCGGCGCCCGAGGACCCGGTGACCGGCGGGCTGTACGCCATCGCGATCCGCTACGGTTACGGGGAGCTCTGGTCACGCCCCGGGCTGGACCGCCGCCAGCGCCTGCTCTGTGCGCTGGCGGCATTCACGGCGCTGGGCATGGAGGGCCAGTTCGTGAAGTTCGCGCAGGCCGCGCTGGACAACGGATTCAGCCGCGAGCAGGTGGTCGAGGTGGTGATCCAGACCGCCCCCTACGCCGGCTTCCCCCGCGCGCTCAATGCGCTCGGGGCGCTGTCCGCCGCGGTCGCTCTCGAGGACGCGTAGTCGCGAAGACTCGTGCTCCGGATCGCCGTGGTTCAGCGCGTAAAGCGGCGGCGCCCCATGCGGCCCCGCCGATGTGTCACGGGTCTTCCGGTAGGCGTCGCCGCCGCCCGACCTCCACCATCGTCTCGAGCCGGACCAGGCGCTTGTCCATGTCGATCGTGCGTTCGGACAGCTTCTCGACCGCTGCGTTCAGGCGCTTCACCTCGTCGGTGAGCTTGAGCACATCGAGGAGGATGTCCTTCCAGCCCGCCATCAGCTGAGCGCCCCGAGCGTCTTCGACACTTTCCGGTGCGCGCGCCGCGTCGACTTGATGGCCTCCCTGAGGCGCATCGACACGAGCTCCATCAGCTCTGCCGACTCCATGGCCTCCGCGCCGGAGGCATCGAACGACTCGATTGCCTGCCGGACAACCTCGGAAGCGGACGTTCCACGTTGCGCGGCGATTGCCTCCAGGCGCGCGACCATGGACGGGGGAACGAGGAACTGCTTCCGGACCATCTTCTCCGCCGCTTCGGCCATGCTCGTCTCCGCGCCGTGTAATCGGACGCCGAGACCATACACATACACACCAGCATACACAATAAGAGAGGCGGGGAGGATCCGGGAAGGGATTGACCCGGCGGCACGCGGCCGTGCGCTGGGTCAGGGCGCGAGCGACTCCCGCAACGCCTCCATCGCCCGCCCGAACGCCTCCCAGTCCGCTGCCCGCAGCGCCGCCTCTGCCTCCGCCAGCGCCGCGCGCGCCGCCGCGAGCCGCTCGCCGCCCGCACTGTCCGCAGCGGGCTCGGCGTCCCGCGACCGGCCGCCCACCACCGTCGCCAGCGCCGCTTCCAGCGTGGGCTCCATGGCCAGACGTCGCCCGTCGTTCACGATGATCCTCTTGAGCTGCGGGATGTCCAGTTCCTCGGCGATGAGGTACACCGGCTCCACGTACAGGAACGAGTGATCGACAGGGATCACGAGCAGGTTGCCGCGGATGACCCGGGATCCCCGCTGGTCCCACAGGGAGAGCTGCTGGGAGATGAGGGTGTCCTGGTCGATGGTGGCCTCGGCCTGGATCGGGCCCAGGATGAGCCGGTCCTTGGGAAGCTTGTACACCAGCAGCTCGCCGTAGCCGGGGAAGTCGCAGCGCGCCGCCAGCCAGGCGATCATGTTGTCGCGTCCCTTCGGGGTGACCGGTGTCATCAGCAGGTACTCGAGCCGCTGCTCCTCGGGCAGTCGCATCAGCACGTAGTAGGGCTCCATGTCGATGACCTGGCCGCCGTACTTCTCCTTGGGTATCGCCCAGATGTCCTCGCCGTTGTAGAACACCTGGGGCACGGTCATGTGGTAGGTGTTGAACCGGCGCACCTGGGCCTGGAACAGCGCCTGGGGGTAGCGCAGGTGGCGCCTGAGATCCTCGGGCATGCTCGCGAGGGGCCGGAACAGGGTGGGGAATGCCCGCGCGTAGACCGCAGCGATGGGGTCGCCCGGGTCGATGAGGTAGAAGTGGACGGTGCCCTCGTAGGCATCGACGACGACCTTCACCGGGTTGCGGATGTAGTTGAAGCCCGCATCGTCCGGCTCGGAGTAGGGAAACCACTCCGACAGGGTGTACGCGTCCACGATCCAGTGGATGCGCCCGTCGCTCAGCACCGGATAGGGATCCGGATCGAGCTCGAGGAACGGCGCGATGCGTTGCACGCGTTCCCGCACGCGTCGGTAGAGCTGGATGCGGCTCTGCGGTGTGATGTACGCGCTGATCAGCAGGTTGAAGTCGCCCTGATCCCAGGCGAACAGCAGCTTCTTCCAGAACGCGTCCAGGGGCACGCCGCCCCGGCCGCGATAGGTGGAGTAGACGTTCTCGTCCCCGCTGGGGTAGTCGAGCTCGGGCACCGCCGTCGAAACGATGCGGTAGTCGGCCATGTTCTCGCCGTAGTAGATGCCGGGCTCGGTGACGGTGAGCCCGCCGGCGGTCCGGGGCGGCACGTCCTTGACCACGAGCACGGGGCTGCCCTGCTCGTCCTTCTCGGCGGTGAGCGTCATGGCGAGACCGTGGCCGTGGGTATACTGCAGGTAACGGTTGAGCCAGGTGTCGCTCGCGCGGGGCAGCACCGCTGACAGCTCGCGCGCCGCCAGCATGACCTGCCGGTATCTCCCGTCGATCGCGTACCGGTCCACGTCCACGTCGCCGAACTCGTAGTAGGTGCGGATCCGCTGCAGCTGCCGGAACGTCTCGCTCAGCGGGCGCCAGTCCCACAGGCGGATGTTGTCGATGGTGTCGCGGTTGCGCGCCACGTTCCCGAGGTCGAGCCCGTGGCTGCCCTCGTACGCCCGCTCCTCGACGGCGGTGAGGCCGAACGCCTCGCGGGTCAGCGCGATGTTGCGCGTGAGGTACGGGGTCTCGAGCTCGAGCTCGTTGGGCTCGACCACGAAGCTCTGCACGAACCACGGCGCGATGCCGATACTCACGGCCCACAGCAGCAGGTACGCGACGGCGCCGGTGGCGAGCCAGCGCAGCCTCCGGCGGAACGCGGGCAGCGCCAGGGCGACGCTCGCGGTGGCGGCCGCCCCCGCCATGAGCCAGTACGCCGGGCGCTCTACATGCACCTGCGCGTACCCGGCGCCGAACACGGCCCCGCTGGTGGACTGCAGCAGCGCGAAGCGATCGAGCCAGAATCCCCAGGCGGTGAGCAGGAGCAGGGTCGCGAGGGTGAGCGCCAGGTGTGCGATGGCACCGGGATGGCCGTGGATGCCGGTGACCCGGCTCAGGCGCAGCGTCTTCGCCTCCAGGTGCAGCCACGCGAGCACGCCGGCGAGGATCAGCACCAGCATCATCAGCGTGTTCTGCACCAGCTCGAGGAACGGCAGCCGGAACAGGTAGAAGCCGATGTCGCGCCCGTACAGGGGATCGGCAAGGCCGTAGGGCTGCGCCCACCACCAGCGAAGGACCACGTCCCAGCGTGCTGCCAGGACGATGCCGAAGACGATGGCGAGCACCGCCGCCGCGGCCTTGACCGCCAGCGGCGTGCCGGTGGAACCCGTGAGCCGGCGCGTCGAGGCGTCGCCAGGGGCTTGCGCCTGCCGCCCGGCGGCTCGCGCGCTCCCGAAGGGCTGCCACATGGCGTGCAGCAGATCGGCCCAGTCCACGTGCCGTGACAGCACGCGCAGGTTCACCCACAGGTAGACGAACACGAGGGCGGAGCCCGTGACGAACAGGCCGAGCGCGAGCAGGCGCAGCGTCCAGAACACCGGCGTGTAGCCGATGGCCTGGAACCACAGGAGATCGGCCAGCCAGCCCACCAGCCACCACAGTGCCGCGACTCCCGCGAGCGCCGCCAGGAGCCTGGTGACGAGAGCGCGTCGCATTGTCGGACCTGCGTACATGGGT
>JBFHNV010000329.1:0-4264 GCA_041593595.1 Gammaproteobacteria bacterium | reverse complement strand
GGCCCCCCCCGCCACGGTGGAGAGATAATGCCCTCATGTTCACGGGCATCGTCCAGGGCGTCGGCGCCATCGCCGCCAGCGAGGCGCGCGGCGAGGATCGGCGGCTGCGCATCGACGCCGCGGGCCTGGATCTGTCGCAAGCGTCTCCCGGCGACTCCATCGCCGTGAGCGGCGTGTGCCTCACCGTGGTGGAGCTGGGCTCCGCGTCCTTCGCCGCCGACGTCTCCAACGAGACCCTCGCGTGCACCACGCTCGGCGGCCACGGCCCGGGGGCGCGGGTGAACCTGGAGAAGGCCCTGACGCCCGCCACGCCGCTCGGAGGGCACCTGGTGAGCGGCCATGTGGACGGGGTGGGCGAGGTGCTCGAGCGGCGCGAGGACGCACGCTCCGTGCGCATGCGCTTGCGGGTGCCCGCGGAGCTTGCACGCTACGTGGCACGCAAGGGGTCCGTGTGCGTGGACGGTGTCAGCCTCACGGTCAACGATGTGGCCGGGCGCGTGTTCGGCGTCAACCTGGTGCCCCATACCCTGGCATCCACCACCCTCGGGGAGTTCGAGCCGGGCCGCGCGGTGAACATCGAGGTGGACCTGGTGGCGCGCTACCTGGAGCGGCTGCTGGCGGCGCGCGAGGAGGGCTGACCGGCGCCACATCCCGGTGGCGCCGCCCGCCCACGGCGTGCAGAATGCGCGCCCCCGGCGCGACACGATCGCGGCTTCGAACACCCATGACATTCAACAGCACCGAGGAGCTGATCGACGAGTTCCGCCAGGGCCGCATGGTGGTGCTGGTGGACGACGAGGATCGGGAGAACGAGGGCGATCTGATCATGCCCGCGGCGCTGGTGACGCCGGAGGCCATCAATTTCATGAGCAAGTTCGGCCGCGGGCTCATCTGCATGCCGCTGACCCGGGAGCGCTGCGAGCACCTGGGCCTGTGGCTGATGGTCTCGGACAACCGCGAGGCCCACCACACCAAGTTCACCGTGTCGGTGGATGCCGCGCGCGGCATCACCACCGGGATCTCCGCTGCCGATCGCGCCCACACCATCCGCACGGCGGTGGCGGACGGTGCGCGACCCTCGGACTTCGTGCAGCCAGGCCACATCTTCCCGCTGCAGAGCGAGCCGGGTGGCGTGCTCTCCCGTGCGGGCCACACGGAGGCGGGCTGCGATCTCGCCCGCCTCGCCGGCCTCGAGCCGGCGGCGGTGCTGGTGGAGATCCTGAACGAGGACGGCAGCATGGCCCGGCGCCCGGAGCTGGAGCGCTTTGCCGAGCACCACCGCCTCAAGATCGGCACCATCGCCGATCTCATCACCTACCGGATGATGAACGAGAAGACGGTGACCCGGGTGGGGGAATGCGCCCTGCCCACCCGGCACGGCGCGTTTCGCATGGTGGCGTACCAGGAGACCGTGACCCGCGCCCTGCACTTCGCCCTGGTGCGCGGCGCGGTGCGCTCCGACGAGCCCGTCCTCATCCGGGTGCACGTGCAGGACTCCCTGTGCGACCTCACCGGCAGCGAGCGCGACGGCTGCGGCTGGCCCGTGGGCGATGCCCTGGCGCGCATCGACCGGGAGGGCGCCGGGGTGCTGGTGATCCTGCGCCACGAGGAGCGGGCGGACGACATGGTGCGGCGCATCCAGGGCTACGCTCGCGAGGATGCGGGCGAGCCGGTGGCCCAGCCCGAGGCCAGCGAGGATCTCCGCACCTACGGCGTCGGCGCCCAGATCCTGCTGGACCTGGGAGTGCGCCGCATGCGCGTGCTCAGCGCGCCCAAGCGGCTGCACGGCATCTCGGGCTTCGGGCTCGAGGTGGTGGAGTACGTGTCGTGAGCGCGCGACCGGCGCTGCGGCGGCCACGCTGATGGCCGTCTACGACATCCCCGAGGGCCGCTACGCCGTCGGCGGCGCGCGCTTCGCGGTGGTGGCGGCCCGCTTCAACCATGCCGTGGTGGACCGCCTGCTGGACGGCGCCGTGGCGGCCTTCGCGCGCCACGGGGTCGATGCCTCGCGACTGGAGATCGCCCGCGTGCCCGGTGCCTTCGAGCTGCCGCTGGCCGCCATGACGCTCGGGCGCCGCGACGACGTCGCCGCCGTGGTCACGCTGGGCTGCGTGATCCGCGGCGGCACGCCGCACTTCGAGTACGTGTGCGCCGAGGCCGCGCGCGGCGTGGGCGCGGCGGCCCTCGCCCTCGGCAAGCCGGTCATCTTCGGCGTGCTCACCACCGACGACCGCGCCCAGGCAGACGCCCGCGCGGGCGGCGAGCACGGCAACAAAGGTGAGGAAGCGGCCCTGGCCGCCCTCGAGATGGTCAGCCTGCTGCGGGCGATGGAACCCTGATGGCCATCTCGCGCATGCAGGCGCGCAGCCGGGCCAGGCGTGGGGCGGTGCAGGCCATCTACCAGTGGCAGGTGGGCGGCGGCACGAGCACCGGGATCCGCAGCGAGTTCCGCGAGCGTGACGGCATGCAGCACGTGGACTGGGGGTTCTTCGACGAGCTGGTGGACGGCGTGATCGAAGCCGTGGCGGAGCTTGACGCCCTGCTCGTGCCACACCTGGACCGGGCGGTGGAAGCGCTGGACCCGGTGGAGCGCTCCATCCTGCGCCTGGCGGCGCTGGAGCTGAAGGACCATCCGGACGTGCCCTTCCGCGTCGTCATCAACGAGGCGGTGGAGCTGGCGCGTACGTTCGGGGCCGAGGAGAGCCACCGCTACGTCAACGGCGTGCTGGACGCGCTGGCCCGGGAGGTCCGTCCCCACGAGGACCGATCCGCCGGGCGCCGGTCCTGAGGGTCCGTGGGGGGCGCCGCCGGCCCCTGGTCCGTCCCGGCCGTGCCCGCCGGGTACCTGCTGGCGATCACCGCCGATGCCCTGGTGAGCGGCGTGCACTTTCCGCGGGACACGCCTCACGAGGACGTGGCCTGGAAAGCCCTGGCGGCGAACCTCAGCGACCTGGCCGCCATGGGGGCGGATCCGCTGGGGCTCCAGGCGGAGTGCGCGGCACCGTCCGACGACGCGGACTGGGCGGACCGCATCGCGACCGCGCTGGATGCGGTGGCGGCGCACCTGGGGCTGGACGTGGGGGTGGCCTGCCGGCGGACCGCAGGCCCGTCACGGCGGGTCGCGGTACAGGCCATGGGCAGCGTACCCCGGGAGGGCGCGCTGACCCGGGCCGGGGCGCGGCCGGGGGACGAGCTCTGGGTGTCCGGCACCCTGGGCGACGCGGGCGCGGGGCTCGCCATCGTCCAGGGTCGGCTCGCCGGCGCCGACGCGGTTGACCGGGCGTTCCTGCTGGAGCGTCTCGCCCGTCCGCAGCCGCGGCTCGCCCTGGGTCGCGGGCTGCGGGGCATCGCCGGCGCCGCCATCGATCTGTCCGACGGCATCGTCGGTGACGCGGGCCACGTGGCGCGGCGCAGCGGCGTGGCGGTGACCATCCACGCCGGGCGCCTGCCCCTGTCCGGTGCGCTGCGGCGCACCGCCGGCGCCGCGGCCCTGGACCTGGCGCTGGGTGCCGGCGACGACTACGAGCTGCTCTTCAGCGCGCCCTCCGCGTCCGCCGACCGGGTGCGCGCGGCAGCGGCGCAGGCCGGGGTCCCGGTGTGCCGGGTGGGCGCCGTGCGCGCGGGCGAGGGTGTGCGCATCCTCGACGCCGACGGCCGGGAACGCCCGCCGCCGGCGGGCTTCCGGCACTTCGCGGATCCCCACGGGGATACGCCGTGAGCCTGCACATGGGCCGACCCGTGCATCTGCTCGCGGCCGGTTTCGGCGCCGGGCTGGCGCCCCGCGCGCCGGGCCCCGCCGGTACCGCCGCCGCCCTGCCCCTGTACCTCTGCCTGTCGCCGCTGCCTCTGCCCGCGTACCTGGCGGCCGTGGCGCTGCTGTTCGCGCTGGGGGTGTGGATCTGCGGGCGGGCGGCGCGGGATCTGGATTCCCATGACCACCCGTCCATTGTGTTCGACGAGATGATCGGCTATCTGGTGACCCTGGCGGGGCTGCCGTTGCAGCCCGGGTGGATGCTGGCGGGATTCGTGCTCTTCCGGCTGTTCGACATCGTCAAGCCCTGGCCCGTCTCGGTGCTGGACCGGCGGGTCAAGGGCGGCCTCGGCATCATGCTGGACGACCTGGCGGCGGGCCTGCTGGCGCTCGCGCTGCTGCACGCCGCACGGGTGGTGCTCCCGTGAGCGCGCGCCGCGCCCGGGTCGCCGCGGTGCGGGCGGCGACGGCCGTGGCCGCCGCGCCCGCCGCCGCCGACATCTGGAAGCGCGT
>JBFHNV010000328.1:0-4331 GCA_041593595.1 Gammaproteobacteria bacterium | reverse complement strand
CGAGCGCCGCCGCGGCCAGCCGCGCCAGGCGCGCCGGAGCGAGCCCGGGAACACGCACCTGCACCAGGCCGGCGCCGGCGGCGGCGGCGCCGGCGACATGGTCCAGCCAGGCCTGCGCGTCGCCCGCCGGCACCGGCGTCACCAGGCACAGGGCCGGCAGTTGCAGCGCCCGCAGCACCGGCCGGTCGGCGGCCGGAAAGGCGTAGGCGGCCAGGTCGCCAGGCGCGGCCCAGGCGAAGGGCTGACCCTCCCGCGCGCGGGGTTCGCCACGCCAGCGGGGCACCCGCCACACGTCCAGCAGCACGCGGCGATCGCCGTAGTCGTGGGGCACCGCGATGAGGGGCTCTGCCTCCACCGGGCAGATCCCCAGCTCCTCCGCCAGCTCCCGCGCGAGACCGTCCCGGCGCGCCTCGCCAGGCTCCAGCTTGCCGCCGGGGAACTCCCACAGGCCGCCCTGGTGCGCGTCGTCGGAGCGGCGCTGGATGAGCACCCGGCCGGCGCCGTCCACCAGCGCCGCCGCCACCACGTGCACGTAACCGGGAGCCTGAGCTCTCAGGTGCGGTACTCGGCGTTGATGGTCACGTAGTCGTGGGACAGGTCGCAGGTCCACACGGTGGCCGCGGCGGTGCCGCGTCCGAGCTCGATGCGCACCGTGATCTCCGGCTCGCCCATCACCGCCGCGCCCTGCTCCTCCCGGTAGCCGGGCGCACGGCCTCCGCCCTCCACGATGAGGGCGTCGCCCAGGTGCATGCGGATGGCGCCGATGTCCAGGTCCGGCACGCCGGCGCGACCCACTGCCGCCAGGATCCGGCCCCAGTTGGCGTCGCTCGCGAACATGGCGGTCTTCACCAGCGGCGAGTGCGCCACCGTGTAGGCCACCTGCCGGCACTCGGCCACGCTGGCGCCGCCGGAGACCTCGATGGAGATGAACTTCGTCGCGCCCTCGCCGTCCCGTACCACCGCCTGGGCAAGGCAGGCGCACACCTCCGCGACCGCTTGCGCGAGCGCCGCGGCGCCCGGCGAGCCGGGGCCGTCCACCGCTGCGCCGGTGCCCGACGCCACCAGCACGCAGGAGTCGTTGGTGGAGGTGTCGCCGTCGACGGTGATGCAGTTGAATGACGCGTCCACCGCGTCGCTCAGGATCTGCTGCAGCAGCGCGGGCTCCGCCTTCGCATCGGTGGCGATGAAGGCGAGCATCGTGGCCATGTCCGGCCGGATCATGCCCGAGCCCTTCGCGATGCCCGTGATCGTGTGCGAACGCCCATCCACGTGGAAGGAACGCGACACCCCCTTGGCCACGATGTCCGTGGTCATGATGGCGTGGGCGGCCTTCAGCCAGCCGTCCTCGGTGAGCGTCGCGAGCGCCGCCGGCAGCGCACGCTCGAAGGGCGCCGTGTCCAGCACCTCGCCCACCACGCCGGTGGAGAACGGCAGCACCTGGTTCGCCGCACAGCCCCCCGCCGACGCCAGCAGTGCGCACACCCGCTCGGCGGCCTGCATGCCGGCCACGCCGGTGCCCGCGTTCGCGTTGCCGGCGTTGATCACCAGGTAACGTGGCGGCGCGGCCGCCAGATGCGCGCGCGCCAACGCCACCGGCGCGGCGCAGAAGGCATTGCGGGTGAACGTGGCGGCCACCGCGGCACCCTCGGGCAGTGCCAGCACGGTGAGGTCGTCGCGCGGCGTCTTGCGCACGCCCAGCGACGTGGCGCCCACCCGCACGCCGGGGACCGGGTCCAGGCGCTCCGGCGGCACGAGGTTTACCGGCATGGATTCACGGGCATCGGTTCATCACGCTGCGCGCCGTCCGGGCACCGCCACCGCGCAAGCGATCACGCGACCTTGCCGTGGCACTGCTTGTACTTCTTACCCGAGCCGCAGGGGCAGGGCTCGTTGCGGCCGATCTTGCGTCCCTCGCGCACGAAGGGCTTGTGCGCATCCTCCTCCGGATCCGGCGGCGGCGAGAAGGGCATGCCCCCGCCCCCGCCGGCGGCGACCCGCGGGCGCACCACGGTCTTCGCCTCCTGGTCCACGTCACCCTCGGCCAGCGCCGGCTCGGGCTCCGGAAGCGGCGGTGCCTCGTGGATCAGGTTGAGCTCCGACTGGGCGCGCCGCTGCTCCTCCACCGCCCGCACGTCCTCCTCGGCGCGCACCTGGATCTTCGACAGCACGCCGATCACCTCGTGCTTGATGCGATCGGTGAGCGCCGCGAACATGTCGAAGGCTTCGCGCTTGTACTCCTGCTTGGGATTCTTCTGGGCATAGCCGCGCAGGTGGATGCCCTGTCGCAGGTAGTCCATGGCCGCCAGGTGCTCCTTCCAGGCCTGATCCAGCACCTGCAGCATCACCGCCTTCTCGAAATGACGGATGATCTCGGGGCCGGTCATGCGCTCCTTGTCCCGGTAGGCGGCGGTGATCGCTTCCAGGATCCGCTCGCGCAGCGGCTCCTCGTGCAGCGTGTCGTCCTCGTCGAGCCAGCGGCGGATCTCGAGGTGCGCGCCGAACTCGCGCTCCAGGGCTTCTTCGAGCCCCGGCACGTCCCACTGCTCCTCCAGGCTCTGCGGTGGAATGTGGCGATCGATGAGCTCGTTGACCACGTCCTCGCGGATCGCATCCACCTGGTCCTTCACCTCGTCGGCGGCCATCAGCTCGTTGCGCAGCGAGTAGATCTCCTTGCGCTGGTCGTTGGCCACGTCGTCGTATTCGAGGAGCTGCTTGCGGATGTCGAAATTGCGCGCCTCGACCTTGCGCTGGGCGTTCTCGATGGCCTTGGTTACCCAGCGGTGCTCGATCGCCTCGCCGTGCTCCATGCCGAGCTTCTGCATGATGGTCGCCACCCGATCGGAGGCGAAGATGCGCATCAGGTCGTCTTCCAGCGACAGGTAGAAGCGGCTGGAGCCCGGATCGCCCTGGCGTCCCGCGCGACCGCGAAGCTGGTTGTCGATACGCCGCGACTCGTGGCGCTCGGTGCCGATGATGTGCAGCCCGCCCGCGGCGATCACCGCCTCGTGGCGCTCGCGCCAGGCGGCGCGTGCGGCCTCGCGCGCCGCCTGGTCGCCCTCGGGCAGCTCCGCCAGATCCGCCTGCAGGTTGCCGCCCAGGACGATGTCGGTGCCGCGCCCGGCCATGTTGGTGGCGATGGTCACGGTGCCCGGGCGACCGGCGTGCTGGATGATGTGGGCCTCGCGCTCGTGCTGCTTGGCGTTCAGGACCTGGTGCGGGACCTGCTCCTTGTCGAGCAGCCGCGAGAGGTACTCGGAGGTCTCGATGGAGGTGGTGCCCACCAGCGTCGGCTGGCCGCGTGCATGGCAGTCGCGGATGTCCTCGATGATGGCCTCGAACTTCTCCTCCTTCGTGAGGTAGACCAGGTCCGCGCGGTCGTCGCGGACCATCTCCATGTGGGTGGGGATCACCACCACCTCGAGGCCGTAGATCTGCTGGAACTCGGAGGCCTCCGTGTCGGCCGTGCCGGTCATGCCGGCAAGCTTGCCGTAGAGGCGGAAGTAGTTCTGGAAGGTGATGGACGCGAGGGTCTGGTTCTCGTTCTGGATCGGCACCCCTTCCTTCGCCTCGATGGCCTGGTGCAGGCCCTCGGACCAGCGCCGCCCGGCCAGCGTGCGGCCGGTGAACTCGTCCACGATCACCACCTGGCGGTCACGCACGATGTAGTCCACATCGCGGGTGAACAGCGCATGGGCGCGCAGTCCCGCGTTCAGGTGGTGCATGAGCACGATGTTGCCGGCGTCGTAGAGGCTCTCGCCAGTCTTGAGCAGACCTGCCCGTTCGAGCAGCTGCTCGGCGTTGGCGTGGCCCTCCTCGGTGAGGAACACCTGGCGCGACTTCTCGTCCACCGAGTAATCGCCGGGCCCGTCCTCCTCCTTCTGCCGCGTGAGCTCCGGGATCAGGCGGTTGATCTGGATGTAGAGATCGGAGTTCTCGTCCGTGGGCCCGGAGATGATGAGCGGCGTGCGCGCCTCGTCGATGAGGATGGAGTCCACCTCGTCGACGATGGCGAAGCTCAGCTCGCCCTGCATCTTCTCCGCGGCGCTGAAGGCCATGTTGTCGCGCAGGTAGTCGAAGCCGTACTCGTTGTTGGTGCCGTAGACCACGTCGCAGCGATACGCGTCGCGCTTCTCCAGCGGCGACTGCCCCGGCACCACCACACCGGTGGTCATGCCCAGGAAGCCGTAGATCTCGCCCATCCACGCCGCGTCGCGCCGCGCCAGGTAGTCGTTCACGGTGACGATGTGCACGCCGTGGCCGGTGAGCGCGTTGAGATACGCGGGGAGCGTCGCCACCAGCGTCTTGCCCTCGCCCGTGCGCATCTCGGCGAT
>JBFHNV010000327.1:0-4371 GCA_041593595.1 Gammaproteobacteria bacterium | reverse complement strand
GGGCCGGGGCAGTCGCCTGCCGCGACACGCCGTGAATCCGTCCCTGGAGGCTCGAGCGCGCCATCCCTGGCGCGCACCGCCGCGTCAGCCGACAGCCCGGCCCGCCCGAAACGCCTGGGGGATCACGCGCCTGGTGGCAGGTCTTGCGGTTCCCCCTCGGGCGATACCCGCCGCCTCCGCGATCCGGTCGAGACGCGCGATCAGCCCTCGATCTCACCCGCGATGGCCCGCCGGAACAGCCCCGCGCAGGCCGTTGCGTCCAAGGGTACCGGATTGGTGGGCGAGGAGGGGTCGTCCGCGGCCATGGGGGCCAGCGCCGGCACGTGCTCGGGAGTCACTCCCAGCTCCGTCAGCGTGTGGGGGATGCCGATGCCCTCGCGCAAGCGGAGGATCCAGTCCATCACCGCGGCGTAGCCGGTGCCCGGCAAGGCCAGCACCCGCGCCAGCAGCTCCAGCTTGTCCTCGATGGCGGGCCTGTTGAAGGCCACCACGTAGGGCATCACCACCGCGTTGGTGAGCCCGTGATGGGTGTCCAGCACCGCGCCGCAGGGGTGGCTGAGGGAGTGCATGGCGCCGAGGCCCTTCTGGAACGCGGTGGCGCCCATGGTGGAGGCCACCTGCATGTGGGCGCGGGCCTCGAGATCCGTGCCCTCGGCGCAGGCCCGCGGCAGCCACTGGTGAATCAGGCGCATGCCCTCGAGCGCGATGCCCTGGGCCATGGGGTGGTGCAGCGGGCTCGAGAAGGCCTCCAGGTTGTGGGACAGAGCGTCCATGCCCACCGCCGCGGTGAGGTGCGCGGGCAGGCCGGCGGTGAGCGCCGGATCGGCGATGACGATGGCCGGCAGCATGCGCGGGTGGAAGATGATCCGCTTGGTGTGGGTGCGCTCGTCGGTGATCACCGAGGCGCGGCCCACCTCGCTGCCGGTGCCCGAGGTGGTGGGCACCGCCACCACCGGTGCCATGCCGTCCACCTTCACCCGGGTCCACCAGTCGGCCCGGTCCTCGAAATCGAACAGGGGGCGGTCCTGGCCCGCCATCAGCGCGACGGCCTTGCCTGCGTCGAGGGCGCTGCCGCCGCCGAAGGCGATGACGCCGTCGTGGCCGCCGTCGCGAAAGCGCGCGACGCCGGCGGTCACGTTGGCCTCCACCGGATTGCCCTTCACCTCGCTGAAGATCTCGCAGCCGAGGCCGGCGTCCACGCAGGCACCGTGCGCGTCCGCCACCATGGGCAGGTTGGCGAGGCCGGGGTCGGTGACCAGCAGCGGGCGGGCCATGCCCAGCGCGCGGCAGGCGTCGGGCAGCTCGGCGATGCGGCCCACGCCGAAGCGGATCGCGGTGGGGTAGTTCCAGTTCGCCGTCAGGCGGGCGAGGGCCGGGGACAGATCGGACATGGTGTGCCCGGTGGTGCGGTGCGGGCGCGCAGTGTAGCGCGGCCTTCGCGGAGTCGTCCGCCCGCCTGACACCACCTGCTCCGAATGGTGCTATCGACCCTTCGCGACGCGGCGGAAGGCATGGGTCGACGCGCCCCATGCCTTCCTCCTGCCTGATCGGTGCTGTCCGATTCGCAGCACCCGGGGCGGGATCACAATGCGGTGCGCAGGTGGTAGGACTTGGGCCGCGTGAGCTGCTCGTAGCCCAGCGGCGACAGGGTGCAGCCCCGCCCGGAGTCCTTCACCCCGCTCCACGCCAGTGCCGGGTCCAGGTAGTCGCAGCGGTTCATGAAGAAGGTGCCGGTCTCCACCCGCCGACCGATGGCCAGCGCCGCCTCGACGTCGCGGGTCCAGACGCTGGCGGTGAGGCCGAACGCGGAGTCGTTCATGCCCTCGATGGCCTGCTCGTCGTCCTTGACCTTCACGATCCCCGCCACGGGCCCGAACGTCTCCTCCTTCATGAGGCGCATGCCGTGGTGCACGTCCACCAGGAGCTGCGGCGAGAGATAAGGTGTGCCCACACGGCTCGCCGGGAAGCGGCCTTCGTCCACCAGGGTGCGCGCCCCGGAAGCCACCGCCTCGCGCACCTGGGCGCGCACGTGCTCGGCGGCCTGGGTGCGCACCATCGGTCCGAGCGTGGTGTAGGGATCGGTGGGATCGCCGAGCCGGTAGCCGGCAGCGAAGGCGGCGGCGCGCTCCACGAAGGCGTCATACACCGCCTCGTGCACGTACACCCGCTCGATGCCGCAGCACGATTGCCCCGAGTTGAAGAACACGCCGTCCAGCACGTTCTCCACCGCGTGATCCAGATCCGCGTCGGCGCGCACGTAGGCCGGGTCCTTGCCGCCGAGCTCGAGGCCGGTGCCGATGAAGCGATCCGCGGCCGCGCGCTGCACCGCGTGGCCGCCCTCGACCGAGCCCGTGAAGGCCACGAAGTCCACCCGGCGATCCCCCACCAGCCCCAGCGCCGCGGCGTGATCCAGGTGCAGCGGGGCGAACAGGCCGGCGGGCAGACCGGCGGCGGCGAAGGCCTCGCCGAAGCGTTCGCTGGCGAGCGGCGTCTGCGCCGAATGCTTGAGCAGCACCGCGTTGCCGGCCATGAGGGCGGGGATCACCGAGTTCACGGCGGTGAGGTAGGGGTAGTTCCAGGGCGCGATGACGAACACCACCCCCAGGGGATCGCGGCGCACGAAGCGGCTGAAGCCCGCCTTCGGTGCCGCCTCCAGGTCGGCCAGGGCCGCGGGCGCGATGGCCAGCATGTGCCGCGCGCGCTCCTCGAAGCCGCGGATCTCCCCGGGCGTCTGGGACACCGGGCGCCCCATCTGCCAGGTGATCTCGGCGGCGATGTCGGCGCCCCGGGCCACGAAGGCGTCCACCGCCGCGCACAGCAGGCGCTGGCGCTCCGCCAGCGGCGTGGCGCGCCACTCGGCCTGTGCCGCGCGGGCGGCCTTGAGCGCGGCCGCGATGGCCTTGCCGTCGGCGAGCGGCCGGCGCGCGTACACGCTGCCGTCCACGGGGGTGATGCATTCGAGGCTGTCGGACATGCCGGTGCTCCACGGTGACCGCGCTGCGGGGGTGGCTGCGCCGTCCGCCCGGAGCGCGTGTCAGATGATCTCGAAGTAGCGCGCCATCTCCCAGTCGGTGACCGCGCGGGCGAACTGCCGCGCCTCCCACTCGCGGCTGGCGGCGAAGTGCTCCACGAAGGCCTCGCCGAAGGCCTCCTGGGCCAGCCGTGACCCGGCGAGCCGGCGGGCCGCCTCGTCCAGGGTGTGGGGCAGGGCGAGCCGGCGCGGGTGGCGCTTGTCGTAGGCGTTGCCCTGCACCGGGCCGTGTGGCTCGACCCGCTCCGCGACGCCGGCGAGACCCGAGGCCAATGCCGCGGCAAGCGCCAGATAGGGGTTGGCGTCCGCCGCCGGCACCCGGTACTCCACCCGCTGGGAGGCGGGTCCGCCGGGCACCACGCGCAGGGCGCAGGTGCGGTTGTCGATGCCGTAGGTGGCGTCGGTGGGCGCCCAGAAGCCCGGCACCAGGCGGCGGAAGCTGTTGACCGTGGGCGCGACCATGGCGGCCAGCTCCGGCATGTGGCGCTGCTGCCCGCCCACGAAGTGGCGCAGCGTCTCGCTCACGCCGTGCTCCGAGTGCGCGTCGTGGAACACGCTCGCACCGTCGGAGGCACGCACCAGCGACATGTGCACGTGGCCGCCGGAACCGGGCCAGTCGGTGGACCAGCGCGCCATGAAGGTGGCCATCAGGCCGCGGGTCTGCATGTAGATCTTGGTGAACGTCTTGAACAGCGCCGCCTTGTCGGCGGCGGCGAGGCCGTCGTCCACCCGGATGGCCGCCTCCAGCACGCCGGGGCCCGTCTCCTCGTGCAGCCCCTCGAGGCCGAAGTCCATGGCCTCGCACAGGTCCAGCAGCCCGTGGTAGAGGTCGGCGTGCACCGAGTTGCGGATCACCGAGTAGCCGAAGAACCCGGGCTCCAGCGGGCGCATGTCCCGGTAGTGCTTCTCGCGCACGCTGTGGGGCGTCTCCTCGAACACGAAGAACTCGTACTCGAAGCCGGCCCTCACCCGGTAGCCCATTTCCGCCGCGCGCTCCAGCACCCGGCGCAGGCACGCCCGCGGGCACACCGCCTCGGCGTCGCCTGCGAACTCCCCCAGCATGAACGGGGTGCCGTCCTCCAGCGGCAGCTCGCGGTAGCTGGCGGGCAGCAGCCGCACCGGCGCGTCCGGGTAGCCCGTGTGCCAGCCCGTGTAGCGCACGTTGTCGTAGAGCTGGTCCATGGCGTCCCAGCCCAGCACCACGTCGCAGAACCCGAAGTTCTTCTCCAGCGACGACGCGAACTTCTCCGCCGCCATGTACTTGCCGCGCAGGATGCCGTCCACGTCGAACACCCCGACCTTCACGTGGCTCGCACCCTGTTCGCGCACCCGCGCGAGCG
>JBFHNV010000326.1:0-4528 GCA_041593595.1 Gammaproteobacteria bacterium | reverse complement strand
GTGGTGGGATTCTCCATGGACACACGGGAGCTGGAGCTGACCTACGCCGGCCACGCGCCAGTGCTGCTGCTGCGGGCCGGCGCGACGCGCCCCGCCGCCATCGAGCCGCCGCTGCCGGCCCTGGACGAGCGCGGACCCACTCGCAACGTGGCGCTGGCGGTGTGCGAGCAGGTGGCCTTCGACCCGGTGCGCCTGACCCTCGCCCGGGGCGACCGGCTGCTGCTCTACACCGACGGCGCCACCGACGCCCGCGATGCCTGCGGACGCGCCTTCGGTGAGACGGGCATCGTCGCTGCCCTGGAGTCGGCGGCCGCGGAGGCACTGCCGAAGGTGCCGCGGGCCCTGGCCGAGGCCATTCGCCGGCATACCGGCAGCGGCCTCGGCCACGACGACGTGACCTTCGTCGCGCTGCAGGTGGAGTAGCCCTGACCGAGACCGCTCAGCCGTGGATGGCGCGCCAGACCCTGAGCGGCGTGAGCGGCATGTCCACCGGCTTCGCCCCCAGCGGGCGGAGCGCATGGTTCACCGCGTTCACCACGCCCGGAATCGAGCCGCCGCAGGCTGCCTCGCCGGCGCCCTTGACGCCGATCCGGTTGGCACGGGTCTCCTGGCCCGCCTGGTAGTCGGTGATGAAGTCCGGCAGGTCGTCGGCGCGCGGCATGCGGTAGTCCATGAAGGAGCCCGACAGGAGCTGGCCGCTGTCGTCGTCGTAGACGATGAGCTCGCCCAGCGCCTGGCCCACGCCCTGGGCGGCGGCGCCGTGGATCTGGCCGTCGGCCAGGGGGCGGTTCTCCACGTGCCCCAGATCGTGCACCGTCACGTAGCGGTCCACGGTCACCTGGCCGGTGTCCGGGTCCACCTCCACCTCGATCACGTGCGCGCCCGCGGGCACCGACGCGGCGGGCGCCTTGTACACGGGCGCGACCCGCACGTGGGTGTCCACCTCCTTCGGGAAGCGGCCGTGACCGGCGGCGTCCAGCACCGCGGTCATGGCCACCCGGCGATCGGTGCCGCTCACCGCGTAGTGGCCGTCGGCGAAGTCGAGATCGTCCACCGCCGCCTCCAGCAGGTGCGCGGCCAGGCGGCGCGCCTCCACCACGAAGGCCTCGCCCGCCTCGTCGGCGGCGGAGCCCGCCATCTCCAGGCCGCGGGAGCCGCCGTGGCCGCCGCCCACGGGATCGAAGTCCGTGTCGCCCTGGTGGTAGCGCACCCGGGACGGCTCGATGCCCAGGCGCCGCGCGACGATCCGCGGCAGCACCGTCTCGTGGCCCTGGCCGATGGACTCGGCGCTGGCGTAGAGGTCCAGGCAGCCGTCGGCGGCCAGGGACAGGGTGGCCTTCTCCTCGCGCCCGCCGCCGGTGAGCCCGAGATAGGTGGCGCTGCCCAGGCCCCGCAGCCGGCCGCGGGCCTGCGAGACCCTGGCGCGCTGCTCGAAGCCGTCCAGGTCCGCGAGCTCGCGGGTACGCGCCAGCAGCGCCGGGAAGTCGCCGCAGTCGATGGTCATGCCCATGGGCGTCTTGTAGGGCATCGCGTCCGGCGGGATCAGGTTGCGGCGCCTGAGCTCCAGCGGGTCGATGCCCAGATCCGCGGCGGCCGTGTCCACCACCCGCTCCACGTGCACGTTGGCCTCCGGGCGCCCGGCGCCCCGGTAGGCCTCGGTGGTGGCGGTGTGGGTGAACGCGACGCGGGAGTGGTAGTGGATGTGGGGGATGCGGTAGAGCCCGCCCTGGGTGCGGGCGGTGCCGCCGGCCGGGGTGAAGCCGCCGGTGGAGCCCACGTAGGCGCCCACGTTGCCGAGGGTCCTCACGCGCAGGGCGAGGAACGTCCCGTCGGCGTCCAGCGCCAGCTCCGCCGTGGTCACCTGCTCGCGGCCGTGGGAGTCGGCGAGGAAGCTCTCGCCGCGCTCGCTCATCCACTTCACCGGCCGGCCGGTGCGCTCGGCGGCGAACACCGCCAGCACGTACTCCGGGTACAGCCCGTTCTTCATGCCGAAGCCGCCGCCCACGTCGTAGGCCACCAGGCGGAGATCCTTCGCGTCCACCCGGAACACGTCCTTGGCCAGCTGGGCCCGGTTGGCACGCAGGTTCTGGGCATTGGTGACGAGGGTGCGCCGGCCCGTGTCCGGGTCGTACACGCCGATGGCGCCGCGGGTCTCCAGGGGCGCCGCGTGCACCCGGGTCACCACCATCTCGCAGCGCGCCACGTGGTGCGCCGAGGCGAACGCCTCGTCCACGGCCTGGGCGTCGCCGGACTCGAACTCCACGAACAGGTTGCCGGCCACGTCCGGCCACACCCGGGGCGCGCCGTCCTCCAGGGCCCGCACCGGATCGGTCACCGCTGGCAGGGGCTCGTAGTCCACCTCCACCCGCTCCGCCGCGTCCCGGGCCTGGGCCGGGGTCTCCGCCACCACGAAGGCCACCGGATCGCCCACGTGGCGCGCCACGCCGTTCACCAGCGCCGGACGCGGCGGCACCGGCGGCATGTCGCCGCTGGTGAAGCGGGCCAGCGTGCGGGTGGGCAGGTCCCCGTAGCCCGAGGCCTGCCAGTCCTCGCCGGTGAGCACCGCCACCACGCCGGGCGCTTCCAGAGCCGCCGCCGTGTCGATGCCGCGGATCCGCGCGTGGGCGTAGGGCGAGCGCACCGGGACCCCGTGAGCCATGTGCTCCAGCACGGTGTCGTCCAGGTAGCGGCCCGCGCCGGTGAGCAGGCGGGCGTCCTCGTCGCGGGGCAGGGGGACGTCGCATCGGGTGTTGTCGTTCATCGTCTCATTGGTCTTGTGGTGGGGTTGGCGGCACGGCCGCGCATATTACGACGCCCCGCCGCGGGGGCGCCCCGCAGAGACGCTGGCGCCTACAGTTCCGGCGCCGGGCGCCGAAAACCCTCCGGCGCGTTCCCGGGAGCCGATCCCGGAACCGTGCCGTGTGCCCTTGCGCATTGCGCGGCGCAGCATAGAATGCGCGCCCTTTTTGGCTCAGTGAGACGACGCAGGTGATCGACCCGGAGCGCCCGGTGCGCGTGTTCCGCAACTGGAAGCGCGGCTGCTGGAGCATCATGCAGGACGGCGTGCTGTGCGCGTCGGCCCGCCAGGTGCGCCTGGAGGCCGTGGAGTTCCTGGTGCGCGAGTCCGGGCGCCTGCGCATGCTGCGCGAGGGCCGCAAGAACGTGCACGCCTACGCCGTGGGCCGCCTGCTGGACTGGGTGCACCCGGAGGAGGACCGGGACCTGGAGGCCCTGGACGGGCGCGCCGTGTTCTACGACGCCCTGCGCTTCGCGTCCTTCGTGGACCGGGACAGCCACGCCCCGGTGCACCGGGCCGAGGCGGTGCGCCTGGACGAGGACGGCGTCACCTACCGACCCCAGGTGCTGCCCGCCGCCGCGTGACCGGGGATCAGCCCCCCGTGCCGGTGACCCGGTACCGGGGCACCACGCGGTAGCGCACGATGCGGTCGTTGTAGGTGTCGGAGATCCACAGGTCCGCGTCGCGGATCTCCACGCCCTCCGGGCGATCGAACACTCCCTCGCCCTTGCCCGCCTGCGCGGTGCCGAGCACCTGCAGCAGGGTGCCGTCCATGTCCACCACCTTCACCATGTTGGCGTACTTGTCGGCGATGAACATCCGCCCGGTGGGATCCACGTCCAGGTAGCGCGGGCCGTTGAAGGCGTAGGGCTCGCCCTTCAGCTCGCGGGTGATGGCCAGCGTGTCGTCCAGGCGCACGATGCGATCGTTGTTGGAGTCCGCCACCCAGATGGCGCCGGTGCCGTCCACCTGCACGTCGTGGGGCGCGGAGAAGCCACCGGTGGACGCCACCTCGCGGCCGTCCACGAACACCGCCAGGTTGCCCGAGGCCGCGCCGGTGGCCAGCACCCGCCCGTCCGGGTGCACGTCCACGCCTTCCGGTCGGCGGATGGTGCCCCTGAGCTCCCCCACCAGGTTCCCACCGTTGCCGCGCACCTCGTAGATGGCGATGCGGCTGTTGCCGGTGTCCGCCACCAGCAGCCGGCCGAGGCGGTCGAAGACCACGTCGTGGGGCTCGGCCACCTCCCCCTCACCGAACACTCCGAGCTCCGCCAGCGTCCGGGCGTCCAGCACCACGATGCGGTGGTTGCCGTTGTCGGCCACGTACAGGCGGTTGCCGTCGGCGGACAGCACGATGTCGTGGGGCCGGGCGTAGGTCTCGGCGCTGGTGGCCTCCAGGATGAAGCGCAGCGGCTGCGCCGGGGCGCCGGTGGCCCAGAGCAGGGCCGCGAGCAGGACGAGCGCGCGCAGGCGGTGACGGGCGTTCATGGGGTGTCCTCCCGCATCGGCTGGTCGGGCACTCTACGCCCCGCGGGCGAGCCCGGTGCGGGCTCGCCGCGTGTGTGGGAGCGTCCCCGCGTGCGAGCGGCGATGTGGCAGGAGCGGCGCGGGCGCCGGCTCGCGCGCAGGTCGGACCCTGCCTGGTGCCCGGCATGCATTCACGCGCGGGCGTTCAGCGCAAGGCGTCCACCGCCCGCACGAAGGCCTGCGCCGCCTCCTCCACCATCGCCG
>JBFHNV010000325.1:0-4606 GCA_041593595.1 Gammaproteobacteria bacterium | reverse complement strand
TGCGCGCCATGGACGGCGCGCTCGAGCCCACACGGACGTGTTCACGGCGAGTCGCGTCCGGCGGCACCCGGACCTCCGCCTCAGTGCGAGAAATCGCGTCCCGATCGATCGGGGCCATGATCACGCCTCAGCCCGCACCCAGCTCCTCGCGCACCCGCGCGGCGATGATTCCCGCCGCCTCGGGGATGGGCAGCGCCTCGGTGTCGCCGCCGCGCCGGTGGCGGTACTCCAGCGTGCCGTCGTCCAGGCCCCGATCCCCCATCACCACCCGGTGCGGGATCCCCAGCAGGTCCGCGTCGGCGAACATCACCCCGGGCCGCGCGCCGCGGTCGTCCAGCAGCACCTCCAGACCCGCGGCCTCCAGCTCGCCGTAGAGCCGATCCACCGCCGCCCGCAGGCGTTCGGACTTGTGCATGTTCATGGGCAGGACGGTGACCTGGTAGGGCGCGATGGCCGCCGGCCACACGATGCCGGCATCGTCGTGGTTCTGCTCGATGGCCGCCGCCACCACCCGGGTCACGCCGATGCCGTAGCAGCCCATGATGAGCGGCGTCGCCTTGCCCTGCTCGTCCAGCACCACGGCGTTCATGGCATCGCTGTACTTGGTGCCGAGCTGGAAGATGTGCCCCACCTCGATGCCGCGCACGATGCGGATGGCGCCGCTGCCGTCGGGCGCCGGATCGCCGTCGCGGGCGCTGCGGAGATCCGCCACCCGCGGCTCCGGCAGGTCGCGACCCCAGTTCACGCCGGTGAGGTGGCGGCCGGCCTCGTTGGCGCCGCACACGAAGTCGGACAGGGCCGCCGCGGACGCGTCCGCGATCACCGGTATGCCCAGGCCCACGGGTCCCACCGAGCCCGGGTCGCAGCCGCAGGCGGTGCGCACCCGCTCGGCGCTGGCCATGCGCAGCGGCGCCGCCACCACGTCCAGGTCCAGGGCCTTCACAGCGTTCAGATCGTGATCGCCGCGCAGGCACAGGGCCACCGGCGAGCCGTCCTCGCCCTCGACGACGAGGGTCTTCAGGGTGCGCTCGAGGGGTACGTTCAGGAAGGTCGCCAGGTCCTGCATGGTGTGCACGCCGGGTGTATCGACGGCGGCCCGCTGCCGCGCCGGCGCGGCGCGCGGCGCGTCGGGCGCCGGGCACGGCACCAGCTCCACGTTGGCGGCGAAGCCGCCGGCACTGAACGCGATGGCGTCCTCGCCCGACTCGGCCAGGACGTGGAATTCCTGGGAGCGGCTGCCGCCGATGGCGCCGGAGTCGGCGTCCACCACGCGGAACTCGAGCCCGGTGCGGGTGAAGATGCGCACGTAGGCGTCGTGCATGGCGCGGTAGCTCGCCTCCAGCCCTGCACGGTTCAGGTCGAAGGAGTAGGCGTCCTTCATGATGAACTCCCGCGCGCGCATGATGCCGAAGCGCGGGCGGACCTCGTCGCGGAACTTCGTCTGCACCTGGTACATGTTGACCGGGAGCTGCTTGTAGCTGCGGATCTCCCGTCGCGCGATGTCGGTGATGACCTCCTCGTGGGTGGGCCCGAGGCAGAAGTCCCGCTCGTGGCGGTCCTTCAGGCGCAGCAGCTCCGGGCCGTACTCCTCCCAGCGCCCGCTCTCCTGCCACAGCTCCGCGGGCTGCACGCCCGGCATGATCATCTCGAGCGCCCCCGCACGGTCCATCTCCTCGCGCACGATGCGCTCCACCTTGCGCACCACCCGCCACCCCAGCGGCAGCCAGCTGTACAGCCCCGAGGCGAGCTGGCGGATGAGCCCGGCGCGCAGCATCAGGCGGTGGCTGACGATCTCCGCGTCGGCGGGTGTCTCCTTGACGGTGGCGAGCAGCGTTCGCGTGACGCGCATGGCGGTCCGGTCTCCGGGCGGGCAGGGTCGCAAGGATACGTTGTCTGGCTGCGCGTGGGGGCGGGGCGTGGTGCTGCGCACGTGGGCACTCGGCGTGTCATGGCGCGCCGGCGCACGCCGGATCGCGCGGCGCGTGGATGCTCGATCGTGCGCGCGGCACCGGGTGGCATCCATGTTCGGACAAGGCCGGTCCGGCCGCCTTCGGGGATGCCGTCGAGCGGTCACGAATGCGCCGCGTGGCGCGATCCCCCAACCCGCGCCGGCTGGCACGATCCGGTCCGGCGGGCAGCGCCCACATCCGGGGCCGGACCTCAGCCGCCGCAGCTGCTCTTGATGTCCTTGCGGGTCTGCTCGATACGGGCCCGTCGCTGCGCATCGTCGAGGAACTCGCCGCTGTCCTCCTTCACGCGGGCCGCGGCCTCCGGCGCCCGCAGGTTCTGGCGCGCGGTCTCGCGGTTGGCCTTCAGGCGCTCGGCGGACTCGGTGGCCGCGGTCTGCCTGGACTCCCGGTCCTCGCGCGGCGTGTCCGGCTTGTCGGTGACGGCCTCGAGGCGACGGCGGGCGTCCTCGGGCGTCACCGCGGGCACTCCCAGGAACTCCACCTCCTCGGCCTTCTTGTCCGGGAGCTTGCGCTCCGAGTAGATCACGTTGCCGTTCTCGTCCACCCAGTTGTCGAGCTTCTAGAGCTTCGCCGTCGCGGCGGCGGCGAGGGCCAGCAGCACGATGGCGATGGGCAGCCGGCGCATGCCCGGTGTGCTCTGCGATTGGATCCGTTCGACTCCAGCCCGCGACGCCCGGATCGGTCGGCCGACGGGACCCCGGGGACCCGCAAGATTCTCATGGATTCAGGCACATGAGAACGGCGCTGGTGGTTTCTTGACCGCTCTCAAAACAATGGGTTAACTTGCCAGTTTGCGGTTGGTTCGTGAAAAAGCCCGCGTCCGCGGGCTTTTCCTTCTCCGGCCTGTCTTTCTCTGGGGTCCCTCGCATGCAGCAACTCTCCGGCGCCGAGATCGTCATCCAGTTCCTCAAGGACGAGGGGGTCGAGTTCATCTTCGGCTACCCTGGCGGGGCGGTCCTGCACATCTACGATGCCCTGTACTCCCAGGACGACATCAAGCACATCCTGGTGCGCCACGAGCAGGGCGCGAGCCACATGGCCGACGGCTACGCCCGCGCCACCGGCAAGCCGGGCGTGGTGCTGGTGACGTCAGGTCCCGGCGCCACCAACGTGGTCACCGGCATCGCCACCGCCTACATGGACTCCATTCCCATGGTGGTCATCACCGGCCAGGTGCCCACCCATGCCATCGGCAGCGACGCCTTCCAGGAGGTGGACTGCATCGGCATCACCCGCCCCTGCGTGAAGCACAACTTCCTGGTCAAGGACGTCAACCAGCTCGCGGCCACCCTCAAGAAGGCCTTCTACGTGGCCACCTCGGGGCGCCCGGGTCCGGTGGTGGTGGACATCCCCAAGGACGTCACGCGCCCCGACCTCAAGATCCCCTACGAGTATCCCGCGGACGTGAGGATGCGCTCCTACAATCCGGTCACCCGCGGGCACACCGGGCAGATGAAGAAGGCGCTGGAGCTCATCCTCTCGGCGCGCCGCCCGATGCTCTACACCGGCGGCGGCGTGATCCTGGACGACGCCTCCGAGGAGCTGACCCGATTTACACGCACGCTCGGCTTCCCCATCACCAACACCCTGATGGGGCTCGGCGCCTATCCGGCCACGGATCGCCAGTTCGTGGGCATGCTGGGCATGCACGGCACCTACGAGGCGAACATGGCCATGCACCACTGCGACGTGCTGGTGGCCATCGGGGCGCGATTCGACGATCGCGTGGTGGGTGACGTGAAGAAGTTCTGCCCCGATGCGAAGATCGTGCACATCGACATCGACCCGTCCTCCATCGCCAAGACCGTGAAGGTGCACGTGCCCATCGTCGGTCCGGTGAGCGCGGTGCTGAGGGACATGAACGCCATGCTCGCGGAGGATGCCCGCCGCCCGGATGCCGAAGCGCTCGCCGAGTGGTGGAAACAGATCGACGGCTGGCGCGGACTCGACTGCCTCCAGTACCAGTGGTCCGACGAGCGCATCAAGCCGCAGTACGTGGTGAGCAAGCTCTACGAGATCACCGGGGGCGACGCGTTCATTACCTCCGACGTGGGGCAGCACCAGATGTGGGCCGCCCAGTTCTACCACTTCGACAAGCCGCGGCGCTGGATCAACTCCGGCGGCCTCGGGACCATGGGCTTCGGGCTGCCGGCGGCGATGGGGGTGCAGTTCGCCTACCCCGATGCGCAGGTGGCGTGCGTGACCGGGGAGGGCAGCATCGTCATGTGCATCCAGGAGCTGTCCACCGCGAAGCAGTACGGGCTGCCGGTGAAGGTGGTGAACCTCAACAACGGCTACCTGGGCATGGTGCGCCAGTGGCAGGAATTCATGTACGAGAGCCGCGAGTCGCATTCCTACCTTGATTCGCTGCCCGACTTCGCGAAGCTCACCGAGAGCTTCGGCCACGTGGGCATGCGCATCGACAAGCCCGGCGACGTGGAAGGCGCGCTCAAGGAGGCGTTCGCGCTCAAGGACCGGCTGGTGTTCATGGACTTCATCACCGATCCCACCGAGAACGTCTATCCGATGATGATGACGGGCAAGGGTCACCACGAGATGCTGCTCTCGGACATGTGCAAGAACCGCGAGCTCGCCTGACACGCCGCGACGGCGCCCTCTGGGATTCAACGGACGGA
>JBFHNV010000324.1:0-4699 GCA_041593595.1 Gammaproteobacteria bacterium | reverse complement strand
CTACGGGCGCGTAGGCCCCGACCGTCCGCCTCCGGGGACGTTGGTCGCGAGGTTTCTCGCGCGCTCAGCGCCGGTCGCGGACGATGCGGGTGCCCGAGATGCGGTCGTGGAGGCTCTTGCGCTCGGGGTCCGCGAGCATCCACAGGAAGCCCGCGCCCAGCAGGGCCCAGGACAGCAGGGCGCCCAGGTAGCGCAGCCCGGCGCGGGGCCAGCGCGGCGGAGCGCCGTCCGGGCCCTGGATGCGCAGGCGCCAGGCGCGCATGCCGAGGGTCTGGCCGCGCACCCAGCAGAAGCCGAAGTAGGGGAAGGCGGCGGCCAGGAGCCAGGCCTCGTAGACCGCGGTGCCCGGGGGGATGGCCTCGCCGCCGGTGGCGACGAGAGCGAGCGCGGTGGCGGCGAACAGGATGGCGACGGTGATCAGGCCGTCGTAGGCGCAGGCGGCGAGCACGAGCAGCAGTCCGGCCGGGCGCGCTGGGGCGGGCACCGGATCGGTCATGGGTGGGCGGCCGGACGCCGCGGCGGCGGCGCCCGCCGCCTCCGCGGGCGCGGTGACACTCGCACCGAGCCTCAGGCCTTGGGCAGGGTGACGCCGCGCTGGCCCATGTACTTGCCAGCGCGGTCGCGGTAGGAGGTCTCGCAGGTCTCGTCGGACTCGAAGAACAGCACCTGCGCCACGCCCTCGTTGGCGTAGATCTTTGCCGGCAGCGGGGTGGTGTTGCTGAACTCGAGGGTCACGTGGCCTTCCCATTCGGGCTCGAGCGGCGTCACGTTGACGATGATGCCGCAGCGTGCGTAGGTGGACTTGCCCAGGCAGATGGTGAGCACGTTGCGGGGAATGCGGAAGTACTCCACGGTACGTGCCAGGGCGAAGGAGTTGGGCGGGATGATGCACACGTCGGCAGTGATGTCCACGAAGCTGTTCTGATCGAAGTTCTTGGGGTCCACCACCGCGGTGTTGATGTTGGTGAAAATCTTGAACTCGTTGGCGCAGCGGATGTCGTAGCCGTAGCTGGAGGTGCCGTAGGAGACGACGCGGCCGGTGCCGTTCTCGCGCACCTGGCCGGGCTCGAAGGGCTCGATGAGGCCGTGCTCGGCCGCCATGCGGCGGATCCAGCGGTCGGACTTGATGGTCATGGCGGGGTCCCGGGTTCGCTCAGGCCAGCGCCCGCGCCCGGACGGGCGCGTGGCGGTGAAGGGCTACTGGATGACGATGCTCGGAAAGGCCTGGCGGTAGTCCTTGGCCTTGAGCGACAGGCGCGCAGCGACGGTGCGGGCGATGCCGCGGAAGGCCTGGGCCACGGGACCGTCCGGATCCTTCACCACCGTTGGCTGGCCGCCGTCTGCGTCCTCGCGGATGTGGATGTCCAGCGGCAGGCTGCCGAGGAACGGCACCTCGTACTGGGCCGCCATGCGCTCGCCGCCGCCGCTACCGAAGACGTGCTCCTCGTGGCCGCAGCTGCTGCACACGTGCACCGCCATGTTCTCCACCACCCCCAGCACCGGTACCTGCACCTTCTCGAACATCTTGAGTCCCTTGCGGGCGTCCAGCAGCGCGATGTCCTGGGGCGTCGTGACGATCACCGCGCCGCTCACGGGGATGCGCTGGGACAGGGTGAGCTGGATGTCGCCGGTGCCGGGCGGGAGGTCGATGATCAGGTAGTCCAGCTCGCGCCAGTTGGTGTCCTTGAGGAGCTGCTCCAGGGCCTGCGTGACCATGGGGCCCCGCCAGATCATGGGTGTCTCCTCGTCCACCAGGAAGCCGATGGACATGGCCTGCACGCCATAGGCCAGCATCGGCTCGAGGCTCTTGCCGTCCTTCGAGTCGGGCTGCCCGCTCACGCCCAGCATGCGCGGCTGGCTGGGTCCGTAGATGTCCGCGTCAAGCATTCCGGCCCGCGCGCCCTCGGCGGCCAGTGCGAGCGCCAGGTTGACCGCCACCGTGCTCTTGCCCACGCCGCCCTTGCCGGAGGCGACGGCGATGATGTTTTTCACGTTCTTGAGCGGCTCCACGCCCTTCTGCACCGTGTGGGCGGCCACTTTCGACATCACCGACACCCGGGCCGCGGACACGCCCGGCACCTCGAGCAGTCGCCCCTCGAGCTCGGCTTGAAGGCGCGCACGATCGCCGGCGGCCGGGTAGCCGAGCACCACCTGCATGACGGCGGTATCGCCGTCCATGGCGGCCTCGCGCACGCAGCCGGCGGCCACCAGGTCGCTTCCCAGGTGGGGGTCCTGGTAGCCGGCGATGGCCGCCTCGAGGGCCTCGCGGTCGGGCGCGCTCATGAGTGCTCTCCGCTCCGGTTCGAAGGGGACGCGAGTCTACCAGCAATCCCGGCGCGCCCCGGGGCGGGCGATAGCGGGCTCGGCGCATCCTTGTTACCGTATCGGGCGTCAGCGCGCCGCCCCCGGGCGGCTTGTTCGTTTCTGGCCGATCCCATGACCTCCGACGCCCGCACCATCCTCGTTACCAGCGCCCTGCCGTACGCCAACGGCCCCATCCACATCGGGCACCTGGTGGAGTACATCCAGACCGACATCTGGGTGCGCTTCCAGCGCCTCGCCGGCCACCGGGTGTGGTACGTGTGCGCCGACGACGCCCACGGCACGCCCATCATGCTCAAGGCCGAGCAGGAAGGCGTCTCGCCCGAGGCGCTGGTGGCGCGCGTCGGCGAGGAGCACCGGCGCGACTTCGCGGACTTCCGCGTCGGCTTCGACAACTACCACTCGACACACTCGGAGGAGAACCGGCACTTCTCGGAGCTCATCTACACGCGGCTGCGTGACGCGGGGCACGTCACCCGACGCAGCGTGCGCCAGGCCTTCGATCCGGTGAAGCGGATGTTCCTGCCGGACCGCTACGTGAAGGGCGCGTGTCCGAAGTGCGGCGCGAAGGACCAGTACGGCGACAGCTGCGAGGTGTGCGGCACGACCTACACCCCGGCGGAGCTCGTCGAGCCGCGCTCTGTGGTCTCGGGGCAGCCGCCGGAGTGGCGCGAGTCGGAGCACTTCTTCTTCCGGCTCGCGGACTTCGAGGCGTCGCTGCGCGAGTGGGTACGCGGCACCGACGAGCGCGGCCGGCCGCGGGTGCAACCCGGCATCGCCAACAAGCTCGACGAGTGGTTCGCCGCGGGGCTCGCTGACTGGGACATCTCCCGCGATGCGCCGTACTTCGGCTTCGAGGTCCCGGATGCGCCGGGCAAGTACTTCTACGTCTGGCTGGACGCACCCATCGGCTACATGGCGAGCTTCGAGGACCTGTGCCGGCGCACCGAAGGGCTCGCCTTCGACGATTTCTGGGGCGCGGACAGCGACGCCGAGCTGTACCACTTCATCGGCAAGGACATCGCCTACTTTCACACCCTGTTCTGGCCGGCCATGCTCTCGGGCGCGGGTTTCCGGCGGCCCACCGCCGTGCACTGCCACGGCTTCCTGACGGTGAACGGCCTGAAGATGTCGAAGAGCCGCGGCACCTTCGTGATGGCGCGGACCTACCTGGACCACCTGGATCCGGAATACCTGCGCTACTACTTCGCGTGCAAGCTCGGGGCGGGGATCGACGACCTGGACCTGAACCTGGAGGACTTCGTGCAGCGGGTGAACTCCGACCTGGTGGGCAAGGTGGTCAACATCGCCTCGCGCTGCGCGGGCTTCATCGGCAAGCGCTTCGAAGGCTGGCTGGCGGGCGCGCTGGAGGCGCCCGAGCTCCAGCAGCGGCTCGCAGGGGCCGCGCCCACCATTGCCGCGCTCTACGACGGTCGCGAGTTCAGCAAGGCCATGCGCGAGGTGATGGCGTTGGCGGATGCCGCCAACCAGTACATCGACGAGCGCAAGCCGTGGGTGCTGGCGAAGGAGGCCGGGCGCGAGGACGAGGTGCAGGCCGTGTGCAGCCAGGGGCTGAACCTGTTCCGGCTGCTCATGATCTACCTCAAGCCCGTGCTGCCGCGGGTTGCGGAGAAGGCGGAGGCCTTCCTGCAGGTGCCCCCGCTCGGCTTCGCCGACGTCGCCGCGCCGTTGCTCGCGCACCGCATCGGGCGCTTCCAGCCGTTGCTCACGCGGGTGGATCCTGAGCGCGTGCAGGCCATGGTGTCCGCCTCCGCCGAACCGGTCGCCGCCCCCGGCGCCGCGCTGGCGTCCGTGGCGCCGGGCGCGGGCGCGCCCGCGATGGAGCCCATCGCGGACACCATCGACCTGGAGGCCTTCTCGAAGGTGGACCTCCGCGTGGCGCGGGTGGTGGAGGCGTCGCTGGTGGAGGGTGCGGACAGGCTGCTGCGCATCACGGTGGACGTGGGCGAGGCCGGACCCCGCACGGTGTTCGCGGGGATCAAGGCCGCCTACGATCCCGACACCCTGGCCGGCCGGCTGGTGGTGCTGGTGGCCAACCTCGAGCCGCGCGCCATGCGCTTCGGCGTGTCCGAAGGCATGCTGCTGGCCGCCGGTCCCGGCGGCGAGGCGATCTGGCTGCTGGCCCCGGACTCGGGCGCCCGGCCGGGGATGCGGATCAGGTAGCGCGGGTCCGCGCGGCACCATGACCCTCGCGGATCGCCTCGACCGCGTCCTGCCCCAGACCCAGTGCACCCGCTGCGGCTACGTGAGCTGCCGCGCCTACGCCGAGGCCCTGGCCGCCGGTGCGACGGAGCTGAACCGCTGCCCGCCCGGTGGTGCCCACACCGTGACGCTGCTCGCCGCCCTCACCGGGCGG
>JBFHNV010000323.1:0-4777 GCA_041593595.1 Gammaproteobacteria bacterium | reverse complement strand
GCGCTGGCGGGCGAACCTGCGCAACCATCGCAAGCTCGCCATCTTCGACGGGCGGGTGGCGATCGCGGGCGGCATGAATCTCGGCCGCGAGTACCTGGGCCCGCGCCGCTCCCGCTCGCGCTGGGTGGACACCACCCTCAGGCTCGAGGGGCCTGTGGTGCAGGACCTGGAGGGGATCTTCGCGGACGACTGGGAGTTCGCCACCGGCGAGCACCTGGAACGCGGCGTCGAGCCCGGTACGGACACGTGCGCGGAGGCAGCCGGCCAGGTGGTGCAGGTGGTGCCCAGCGGCCCGGACGTGAAGTACGACGCGCTCTACGACGCGGTGGTGGCGGCGGTGTACAAGGCGCGCCAGCGGCTGTGGATGGTCACGCCCTACTTCGTGCCCGACGACGGCCTCATGCGCGCCCTGCTGCTGCAGGCGCGCCTCGGCTCCGACGTGCGGGTGATCATGCCCCGGCGATCGGACCAGTGGGCGGCGGACATGGCGCGGGCGCGCTACGTGCGCCGGCTGTGCGAGGCCGGCGTGCGCTTCCACGTGCACCGCGATCGCATGATCCACGCCAAGCACCTGCTGGTGGACGACGCCCTGGCCATCGCCGGCTCTGCGAACCTGGACATGCGCAGCCTCTATCTGAACTACGAGCTGGCGCTGTTCTGCTACGACGCACGGTCGGTGCGCGATACCGAGGCCTGGATCGAGTCGCTGCTGGCGCAGTGCAGCGAGTACCGTCCGCGCAACCCGGGGGTGCTGCGGCGCCTGGCGGAGGACCTGTGCTGGCTGGCGGCGCCGCTGCTGTAGTGCCCGTGTACGCATCACCATGCCTGCAGCGACGGCGCGTACCGCCTTCACGCGTCGCGAGGGCCGCGCGATGCTGAACCAGACCTACGTGGCGGTACGCCGCCTGCTGGTGTTCCTGCTCGGGGTGAGCGTGCTGCTGGTGGGGGTGGTGATGCTGGTCACGCCGGGACCGGCGGTGGTGGTGATACCGGCGGGCCTCGCGATCCTGGCCACGGAGTTCGTGTGGGCCCGCGTCCTGCTGGCGCGGCTGAAGCGCAGCCTCACGGGCCTCGCGTCCCGCGACCGCGGCGCGCCGGCCGCCCGGGACGCGTCGCGCACGCCCGACGGCGATGCGCCTGACGGGTCGCGGGCCCGCGACGGCGACCCGCCGGACACGTCCCGGGCCCGCGACGGCAAAGGAACGGGCCGCGAGGGCGGCGGCAGCTGATCCGGCGTCTGCCCGCGCGCCGGGCGGTCCAGGTCTCGCCGTGGCCCGCGCCGAGCGCCGTGCCGGCGTCCGCGGGGGTTTCAGCCGAAGGGATCCCCGTGCTCCTTGATCTTGCGCGTGAGGGTGTTGCGACCCCACCCCAGGAGCCGCGCCGCGTCCTGGCGCCGGCCGCGGGAGAACCTGAGCGCGGTCTCGATGAGCACCTGCTCGAAGCGCGCCACCGCCTCGTCCAGGATCCGCTCCTCGCCCGCGGCGAGGCGGCGCTCCGCCCAGCGCCGCAGCAGCGCGGCCCAGTCCGCTTCCCCCTCGCCGGCCACCGCGTCGGCCCGGAGCTCGCTGGGCAGATCCTCCAGGTGGATCTCGCTGCCCGAGGCCATCACCGTGAGCCAGCGGCAGGTGTTCTCCAGCTGGCGCACGTTGCCGGGCCACTCGAGGCTCGCCAGGTAGCGTTCCACCTCGGGTCGCAGGGACTTCACGTCCGAGGACAGCTCCTCGGCAGCGGCCTTCAGGAAGTGCTCCAGCAGCGCAGGGATGTCCTCGCGGCGCTCGCGCAGCGGCGGCGAGTGCACCCGGATCACGTTGAGCCGATGGAACAGGTCCTCCCGGAAGCTCCCGTCACGCACCCGCGACTCGAGATCCTGGTGGGTGGCGGCGATGATGCGCACGTCCACCCGAATCGGCGTGTGGCCGCCCACGCGGAAGAACTCGCCGTCGGCGAGCACCCGCAGCAGGCGCGTCTGCAGCTCCGCGGGCATGTCTCCGATCTCGTCCAGGAACAGGGTCCCGCCGTCTGCCTGCTCGAAGCGCCCGCGGCGCTGGGACTGGGCGCCGGTGAAGGAGCCGCGCTCGTGGCCGAACAGCTCGCTCTCCAGCAGGTCGCGGGGGATGGCCGCGGTGTTGAGCGCGATGAACGGCCGCTCCGCGCGCGGGCTGTGCCGGTGCAGGGCGCGCGCCACCAGCTCCTTCCCGGTGCCGGACTCGCCGGTGATGAGCACCGTGATGTTGGACCGCGACAGCCGGCCGATGGCGCGGAAGACCTCCTGCATGGCAGGCGCGGAGCCGATGATCTCCCGGTCCGGGCTCTCGCTGGCCGGCGTCCCGCCCCTGGCGCGCACGCGCCCGTGACCCACGGCCCGGCGCACCAGGTCCACCGCGTCGTCCACGTCGAAGGGCTTGGGCAGGTAGTCGAAGGCGCCGCCCTGGTAGGCAGCCACCGCGCTGTCCAGGTCCGAGTACGCCGTCATGATGATCACCGGCAGGCCGGGGTACTCGCTGGCGATGCGCTTGAGGAGATCGAGCCCGTTCACCTCCGGCATGCGGATGTCGGACATGATGGCGTCGGGCCGGTGGTCCACCAGGCGGCGCATCACGTCCGCCCCGCTCGGAAACCCCGTGACGCTCATGCCTTCCTGCACCAGGGCCTTCTCCAGCACCCAGCGGATGGAACGGTCGTCGTCGATCACCCAGACTTCGCTCATCTCTCGTACCTGTGCGCCGCGCCGGCAGCCGGCGGGTGCGGGCGCCGGTGTCGCCGGGTCATGACTCCCCCCCACGGGTGCTCACCGGCAGCAGGATGCTGAATACCGTGCGCCCGGGACGGCTCTCGCACTCGATGAGGCCGCCGTGCTGGTTGACCAGGGACTGGGCGATGGAGAGCCCCAGTCCGGTCCCCTCGGATCGCCCGGTGACCAGGGGATGGAACACCCGCTCGATCAGCGCCTCCGGCACGCCGGGCCCGTCGTCGGCCACGTCGATGCGCGCCACCAGCCGGTGATTGCGCTGGCCGATGGTGAACTGGCGGTGGATGCGGGTGCGCAGCGTCACGCAGCCGTGGCCATCCAGGGCCTCCACGGCGTTGCGGGCCACGTTCAGCACCGCCTGGATCAGCAGCTCCGGATCCGCTTCCAGGTCCGGGATGCTGGGGTCGTAGTCCTTCTCCACCCGCACCCCCGGCGGCGACTCGGCGCTCACCAGCGCGAACACGCGCTCCGTCACCTCGTGGATGCTGACGGTGCGCAGCCGCGGCGGCGTGCGCGGTCCCAGCATGCGGTCCAGCAGGTTCTGCAGCCGGTCGGCCTCGCGCACGATCACCCGCGTGTACTCCCGCAGCTCCTCGTCCGCGAGCTTGCGCTCCAGGAGCTGCGCCGCCCCACGCAGGCCACCCAGGGGATTGCGGATCTCGTGGGCCAGGCCGCGCAGCACCTGGCGGGCCGACTCGCTGTCCGCCACCAGCCGTTCCTCGCGGCTGATCTGCTTGTGGCGGTCCAGCGGGATCAGCTCCACCAGCACCTGGCGCCGGACACCCGTGAGCGGCGTCATCACGCAGTCCACGGTGATCACCCCGAGGCCGGGGACGCCCAGACGCATCTCCCGCTCGGTGAGCGCCTGGCCGGTGTCCAGCACCCGCCGGATGGCCGCCTCGTAGACGCGCGCGTCAGTGAACAGACCCGTCAGCGTCACTCCGCGCACTGCCTTCACCGAGGCGTCCAGCAGCTCCTCGGCGGCGGGGTTCATGTCCACCAGGGCGGCAGCGCTGTCGAACAGCAGCACGGCGGTGGTCATGTGGTCGAGGGCCACACGGTCCAGGGACGGCCGCCCCGGGGTCGGGGGCCCGGTGCCGGAAGTGTTCACACCGCTCCTTTTCACCGCCACGAGCATGGCGACCTTGCAGCAAGATCCGGACCAGATCGCCCGGCGCCGCCGCCGGGGTCCGGCCCGGGCCGGACACCCCGGCGCGACGCCGCGGCACCATGCCGTCGCGCGGCGCGCCTGGCGGTCGTTGCCATGCACCGCCACGGTCGGCGCGCCCGCGCCGTCAGCCGCAGTCTGCACCATGATGGTGCGCAAGGGGTAGCCGCCCGCCCGCTTCCCGGGAGACGGCAGCGCCCGTTCGGGGCGGGACTCAGGAGCCGCCGGCGGAGACGGCGGGCGCGGGGGTCAGGCGCGATGCCCGCGTCAGGTGGAAGGTGACGCCGGGGGCGCTCGCCACCGTCTTGCCCTCGGCGTCCTTCACCACGGCGGACACCGTGTGCTGGCCGCGGTTCACGTTGCTGACGCTGGCGCTGGTGGATGCCCCGCTGCCGATGGCCTTGCCGTCGAGCAGGATCTCCACCTGGTGGCCGTCCCGCAGCGAGGGCTTCAGCTCCAGGCGCACGTTCACGGTGCCGCCGTTATCGCGGATCACCTCGTCGGGCTGCGGCGAGACCACCTTCACCACCTCGTAGCCGGTGGCGGGCTTGTCCTTGTCGGTGCCCGGGCCGGGCGCCGGAGCGGGCGTCGGCGGCGGTGTGTAGGTCTGCAGGGGCGGCAGCTTCATCTCCTTGGCGCCCTTCTCCTGCGGTCGATCGGAATAGGTGATGGTGCCGTCTGGCAGCACCCACTTGTAGATCTTGGCGCCGGCCGGCGGCGCGGCGACCAGAGCCAGAGGCAACAGCAGGAGTGCGAGGGTGCGGCACATGCAATCCAGCTTAGCCAAGGGCTTGCGCCGCCACAACACGGGCGCGCGTGGCGGGTGCCGGGGGAACGAACGCCGGCGCGGGAACCCATGG
>JBFHNV010000322.1:0-4814 GCA_041593595.1 Gammaproteobacteria bacterium | reverse complement strand
GGGATCGCGTTGATGGTGAGCGCGTACTTGCCGAGGAACAGCAGCAGCAGCACGAGCCCGATGATCCCGCTGATCCAGGTCGCCGCCTTCATCGTCGCGTCTCCTCAGTTCCCGATCAGGCCCGGTGTCGTCCCGCCGACCCCGCCGTGCGGCCGGCTCATCCCGTCACCGCCCCGGCCAGCCAGCGCGCGGTGCGCAGCAGCCGAGCGTCGTCGCCGCGCCGCCCTACCAGCTGCACACCCAGCGGCAGGCCCTGTGGCCCCGCCATCAAAGGCAGCGTGATGGCCGGCACGCCGCACAGGGTCCACGGCGTGCAGAACACCGGGCTGCCGGTGGTGTCGAGCCCCGCCGGCGCCTCGCCGGTGGTGGCCGGCGTCACGATGGCATCGTAGTCGTGGAAGATGTCGTCCAGCAGTCCGTACAGGACGGGGATGCGGGCCACCGCCTCGTTGTAGTCCACCGCCAGCACCTGCTGGCCGTGCTCGATCATCTCGCGCAGGGTCGCGCTCAGCCGGTCCGCGCCGCGGGCGTGCTCGCGCTGGAAGCTGCGCGCCAGATCCGCCTCCAGGATGGTGCGGTGGGTGTCCAGCGCCGTGTCGAACAGGGGCGGCAGGGGCACCTCCCGGATGGCCTCGCCCAGGTGCTCGCACAGCTCTGCGAAGGCGTCGTGGGTGCTCGCCTCCGCCTGCGCCCAGGCCGGGGTGCGCACGAAGGCAAGCCGCGGGGTGACCGGCGGATCCTCCGCGGCGGTGGCCGCCAGGCGCGGGGCGGCCCGCGGGCGGGTGTCGGGATCGAGCGGGTCGTGGCCCATCAGTGCCTCGGTCACCAGCGCCAGGTCCGCGACGCTGCGCGCGAACACGCCCACCTGGTCCAGGGTGCGGGACTGCTGCAGCACCCGGTGGCGGGAGACGAGCCCGTGGGTGGGCTTGAAGCCGTACACCCCGCAGTAGGACGCGGGCCGGATCACCGAGCCGTTGGTCTGCGTGCCGACGGCGAGCGGCACCATGAAGGCGGCGACCGCCGCGGCCGAGCCGCTGGACGACCCGCCCGGGGTGTGGCCGGGATCGTGGGGGTTGCGGGTCTTGCCGGGGGCGTACACCGCGAGCTCGGTGGTCACGGTCTTGCCCAGGATCACCGCACCGGCGGCACGCAGCCGCGCCACCGCGGTGGCGTCCTCGCCGGGGGTGCGCCCGGCGTGCAGCACCGTGCCGTCCTCGGTGGGGTAGTCCGCGGTGTCGAAGATGTCCTTGATGCCGACGGGCACGCCGTGCAGCGGGCCGAGGGGCCGGCCCTCCCGGCGCGCCTGATCGGCCGCGCGCGCCTGCTCCAGGGCGTGCTCCGGATCCAGGTGCGCCCAGGCCTGCACGGTGGCCTCGACGGCCTCGATGCGGTCCAGGCAGGCCTGCGTGGTCTCGCCACAGCCCACCTCGCCCGCGCGGATGGCGCTCGCCAGGGCCGTCGCGCCCAGCTGCGCGATCGCCGCCGCGCGCTCGGCGCCGGGCGACGGCGGCAGCGCCGCACCGGGGGCGTCGTGCACGTCGCTGGCAGCGCTGCTCACGGGCGCGGCCGCGGCACCGTCAGCGCACCGAGTAGATCTTCTCCGGCAGCCACAGGGCGATCTCCGGGAAGTTGTAGAGGATGACCATCGCGATCACCACGATGCCGAGGAACGGGAAGCAGCCCTTGAAGATGTCCATGAGCTGCACGTGGGGTGGCGATATGCCCTTGAGATAGTACGCCGCCATCGCCATCGGCGGCGTCATGAACGAGGTCTGCAGGTTGAGCGCGACCAGGATGCCGAAGAACAGCGGGTCGACGTTGAAGACCTCCAGCAGCGGCAGGAAGATGGGCACGAAGATGATGATGATCTCCGACCACTCCAGCGGCCAGCCCAGCAGGAAGATGATCACCTGGGCGAGGATGAGGAAGGTGAGCGGCGAGAGCTCCATGGCCACCACGAACTCCTTGATGAGCCCCTCTCCGCCCAGGTAGGAGAACACCGAGGAGAAGGTCCACGAGCCCACGAACAGCCAGCACACCATGGCCGACGTGCGCACCGTCAGGTACACGGACTCCTTGAGCATCTTCCAGTTGAGCGAGCGGTAGCAGGCCGCCAGCGCGAGCCCGCCGAAAGCGCCCACGCCGGCCGCCTCGGTGGGCGACGCCCAGCCGAACAGGATCGCGCCCAGCACTGCCATGATGAGCAGCGCGAGCGGCACGAACGAGGTGAACATCATCCACAGCACCTCGCCCATGGGCATGTCGGTCTGCTCCTTGGGCGGCTTCGGCGCGAGGCTTGGAGTGATGAACGCGCGCACCATCACGTAGAGCATGTACAGCCCGGCGAGCAGCAGCCCCGGGAAGATCGCCGCGGCGTAGGCCTGCACGATGGACACGCCGGTGGTGGCGGCATAAACGATGAGCATGATGCTCGGAGGAATGAGGATCCCGAGGCAGCCGCCGGCGCAGATCACGCCCGCTGAGAACTTGGTGTCGTAGCCGGCCTTGAGCAGCGCGGGAAACGCGAGCAGGCCCATCAGGGTCACGACCGCGCCGACGATGCCCACGGCGGTGGCGAACATCGTGCAGGTCAGGAGCGCGGCGATGGCCATGGACGCCGGGATCGCGCGCGCCGCGATGTTGAGGCTGAAGAACAGGCGGTCGACGATGTTGGCCCGCTCCACGATGTAGCCCATGAACAGGAACAGAGGGACGGCCACCAGCACGTCGCTGGTCATCACCGAGTAGGTCTGGTTCACGAGCAGGTCGAGGATGTTGTTGTGATACCAGGCGACGTGCTCGTTGTAGTAGGCGTAGAAGCCGAAGCCCACGCCCATCGCCACCAGGGTGAAGCAGATGGGGAAGCCCAGCAGGATGGTGGCCAGCAGGATCCCCAGCATCAGCAGCGCAATCTGGGGGTCGGTCATCGTGGTTCTCCCTGCCCGGCCTGGTCCTGGGTGTCCAGCTTCAGCTTGTGCTCCAGCTCGTGCTCGCGCTCGCGCAGCAGCGCCACTTCGGTCTCCTCCACGTCGGCCATGCGCGCCGGCCAGGCGCCCTCCCGCAGGCACACGATGCAGCGCAGGAACTCCGCGATTCCCTGGATGAGCACGAAGAACGCGGCGATGGGCAGGATGGTCTTCAGGGGCGCCACCGGCACGCCGATGGGGCTGTTCACGCTGATCTCGCCGGCCGGCCCGTCGAAGCCGTAGGGACGGTAGCTCCACGACGCGGCCGCGTAGTCGTAGCCGGCGTAGACCAGTGCCGCGATGCCCGGGAACAGGAACAGCACGATGAGCACGATCTCGATGGTGGCCTGCATGCGCGGCGGCCACAGCCGGAAGATCACGTCGCCGCGCACGTGGGCGTCGCGCGCCAGGGTGTAGGCCCCGCCCATCATGAACAGCGCGCCGTACATGATGTAGCTGATGTCGAAGGCCCACGCGGTGGGGTTGTTGAATACGTAGCGCACCACCACCTCGTAGGTGTAGGCGAAGGTGAGCACGAGGATGCACCAGGCGAAGGTCTTGCCCACCCAGGTGCTCAGTATGTCGATGTAGCGGATCGCGCGTTTCACGTCTTCGTCCTCATCGAGCGCGGCGCGTGGCCGCCCCGCGACGGTTGCCGATTCTATCGCGCCGGCTGAACGGCCTGAACAGCAGAGCGCGACCGTGCCACGCGTGTGCTTGCCCACCACGCCCCCTCCCCCTCGTGCGAGGGGGAGGGACAGGACAGGGGAGCAGGCAAGAAAGCGCCCGGGCGAAGCCGGCAACGTGCCGAGGATCGGACAACCTCTTTAGAACCCGAGCTCACCCGGGAAGTAGTGGTCGAAGGCCAGCTTGTAGTCACACTGGTTGAGCAGGTAGTAGTACGCCGCCCGGTGCGAGAAGTCCTTCTGGGACTTGAGCACCTTGGCGAAGAACGGGTCTTCCGACTCCAGCCGCCCGATCATCACGTCCCAGGCCTTGAGCTGGTCGGACATGACCGACTGCGGCGTGCGCAGCACCTTCACGCCCGCCTCGTTCTTCAGCCACTGCAGGTCGGCCGAGTAGCGGTCGATGCCGGTCCAGAAGTTGCTGGAGTTCGCGGCTTCCGCGGCGTACTGCAGAATCGCCTGGTGCTCCTTCGGCAGCGCGTTGAACTTGTCCTTGTTGAAGATGATCTCGAAGAACTCGGCGGCCTGGTGGTAGCTGCCCATCATGTAGATCTTCGAGACGTCGTGGGCGCCGAAGCTGCGGTCCGAGGTGGGGTTGTTGAACTCGAAGGCCTCGATCACGCCGCGCTCCAGCGCCGGCACGATCTCGCCGCCGGGAAGCTGCGTGACCTTGAGCCCCATCTCCTGCATGAGGTCTGCCGCGAGCCCGACGGTGCGGTACTTCAGCCCCTTCATGTCGTCGGAGGACTTGATCTCCTTCTTGAACCAGCCGAGAGGCTGGGTCGGCATGGGCAGGGCGAAGAAGCCGACGGTGTTGATGCCGAGCTTCTCGATGAGCTCGTCGTAGAGCTCCTTGCCGCCGCCGCGGTGGATCCACGCGAGACCGAGATGCGCGTCCTGCCCGAACACCGGCCCGGTGCCGAACAGGGAAGCCACCTTGCTCTTGCCGTACCAGTACACGGTGACGCCGTGGCCGCCGTCGAGCACGCCCTTGTGCACCGCGTCCTGAACCTGGAATGGCTTCACCACCGAACCGGCCACCAGGTAGTCGATCTTCAGGCGTCCGCCGGTCATGGCGTTGACCCGGTCCACGTACTCCACGGCCATGTCGTTGAAGATGTCCTTCGCGCCCCACGCGCCCTGCATCTTGAGGGTCACGGTC
>JBFHNV010000321.1:0-4894 GCA_041593595.1 Gammaproteobacteria bacterium | reverse complement strand
TCGCGAGCGCCGCAGGCCGACGCGGAAGTCGTGCAGGAACTCGCTGTCCAGGGCGGCGCGCATGCCCGGCACGTTGAGGTCCATGATGCGTGCGTAATGGGCCAGAAGACGCTTGAGCGCGTCGTCGGTACGCATCCGCGGGTCGAGGCCGGACAGCGTCCAGGCGGGGTAGCCGCCGGGCGGCACGGGCCACTGGGCGGCGTGCGCCAGCAGCGGGTCCTCCAGCGCCCCCGCGGCACCCGGCCAGGACTCGAGCCGCCGGCGCAGCCGGGCCGCTGCCTTCTCGTAGCCGCGCAGCGCCACCACCCTCGCCGCCACGGGACCGCGCCGCCGTGGACGCCACAGCTCCAGCCGGGCCACGGTCTTCTCGCGCCGGTCCAGCACCCGGATGGACTGCATCTGGCCGCGCAGGTCGCAGCGTGCCAGCAGGGCGCGCACGTCCAGCACCGGTGCCAGCCGCCGGCGCAGCACGCCGGGGGGCAGCGCCGCGACGTCGGCCGGCATGGATCGCGCGGGGATTTCCAGGGCGCCGCCGTCGGCGTCGCGCCGCGGCGCGAGACGCAGCGCACCGCCGCCGGCAGCCTCGCACCACTCGAGCACGAGCCCCGCGCTCCACAGGCGCCAGTCGAAGGTGTCCAGCCACACGCGGCGCGCGCCCGCGGGCGGCGCCACCACTGCGGTCCCGGGACCGGCCAGGTCCTCGGCGAGGGCCGTCACATCCACGTCACGCGGCAGGCCGATCATGCCGGCGGTTGACTCCATGCCGATGCTGCGCCGTGCACGCCTGCGGGGAGGCCGGGCGGCGGAGTATGTTCTGGATCAACCGGGCGACGCAAAAGCTGCTGTATGCTGCGATTCGAACAGATTCACCGCGCTCGGAGCCGTCCTCCCTCGTGAACGACACCACGGCCATCGAGGCGCCGCAAGCCGCATCTGCGGAATCCGCCGCTCCCGTTCCCCTCGACAGCCCGTCGCTGTACGTCAACCGCGAGCTCAGCCTGCTGGCCTTCAACCGCCGCGTGCTGGAGCAGGCGCGCGATGCCGCGACGCCGCTGCTGGAGCGGCTGAAGTTCCTGTGCATCTCCTGCTCGAACCTGGACGAGTTCTTCGAGGTGCGCGTGGCGGGACTGGTGCAGCAGGAGAGCTTCGGCAGCGCCCAGACCGGGCCGGACGGCCTCACGTCGTCGGAGGCGCTGGCGCGCATCAGCGTCATCGCCCACGAGCTGGTGGCGGACCAGTACCGCACCCTGCACGACGAGCTGCTCCCGGCGCTGCAGAAGGAAGGTATCCGCTTCCTGCGCCGCGACGAGTGGAGCCGCCCGCAGGGCGAGTGGATCCGGGTCTACTTCGAGGACGAGATCGCGCCCATCGTGACACCCATCCGCCTCGACCCGGCGCACCCCTTCCCGCGGGTGCTCAACAAGGGCCTGCACTTCATCGTGCAGCTCAAAGGGGAGGACGCCTTCGGCCAGGCCGGCGGCATGGCGGTGGTGCAGGCACCGCGACCCCTGCCGCGGCTCATCAAGCTCCCGGTGGAGCTGAGCGAGCGCGGCAACGACTTCGTGTTCCTGTCGTCGGTGGTGCACGCCCACGTGGACGAGCTGTTCCCGGGCATGGAGATCACCGGCTGCTACCAGTTCCGCGTGACCCGCAACAGCGATCTGTTCGTGGATACCGAGGAGGTGGACGACCTGCTGCGGGCGCTGGAGGGCGAGCTGCCCGGGCGGCGCTACGGCGACGAGGTTCGCCTGGAGGTGGCCGACAACTGCCCCGACGACGTGGTGGCCTTCCTCACCAAGCGCTTCGGGCTCACCGACCGTGACATCTACCGGGTGAACGGCCCGGTGAACCTGCACCGGCTGATGGCGCTGCCGGATCTCGTGGAGCGTTCGGACCTGAAGTACCCCGGCTTCACCCCTGCGCTGCCGAAGAACCTGCCGAGCGGTATGGACATGTTCGAAGCCATCGCCGCGGGTGACATCCTGCTGCACCACCCGTTCCAGTCCTTCGCGCCGGTGGCAGATGTGGTGCGACAGGCGGCGGCGGATCCCCAGGTGCTGGCCATCAAGCAGACCCTGTACCGCACCGGACCCGAGTCGGTGATGGTGGACGCGCTGGTGAGCGCGGCGCGCGCCGGCAAGGAGGTCACGGTGGTGGTGGAGCTGCGCGCGCGCTTCGACGAGGAGGCCAACATCTCGCTGGCGTCGCGGCTGCAGGAGGCGGGTGCCCACGTGGTCTACGGCGTGGTGGGCTACAAGACCCACGCCAAGATGCTGCTGGTGGTGCGCCGCGAGGGCGGGAAGCTGCGCCGCTACGTGCATCTCGGCACCGGCAACTACCACAGCCGCACCGCGCGCCAGTACACCGACTTCGGGCTGCTCACCGCCGACCCCCCCATCGGCCAGGACGTGCACCGCATCTTCATGCAGCTCACCAGCCTCGGCACCGCCTTCAAGCTGAAACGCCTGCTGGAGTCGCCGTTCACCATGCACACCGCGCTGCTCGAGTTCATCGACCGCGAGGCGGACAACGCCCGTGCCGGCAAGCCGGCACGCATCATGGCGAAGATGAACGCGCTCATCGAGGGGGAGGTGATCCAGGCCCTGTACCGGGCGTCCCAGGCGGGCGTGCAGGTGGACCTCGTGGTGCGCGGGATCTGCGCGCTGCGCCCGGGCGTGCCCGGGGTGTCGGAAAACATCCGCGTGCGCTCCGTCGTCGGACGCTTCCTCGAGCACACCCGGGTGTGCTACTTCGAGAACGACGGCCAGCCGCAGGTCTTCTGCTCCAGCGCCGACTGGATGAACCGCAACCTGTTCCAGCGCGTGGAGACCTGCTTCCCGATCCTGGACGAGGCCATGCGCGAGCGCGCGGTCAAGGAAGGCCTGCAGATCTACCTGAAGGACAACACCCAGGCCTGGGCGATGCAGGCGGACGGCAGCTACACCCGGATCACAGCGTGCGAGGGCGAGAAGCAGGTGTGCGCGCAGACCGCCCTGCTCGAGCGCCTGGCGGCGGCCCCGGCGCCGACGCCGCAGCCGATCCCGAAGCGCTTCCGCCGCGGCGGCAAGGGTCAGGCGAAGTCCAGCGCGAAATCCGCGTCCCGCAGGTAAGCCGCCTCCTCCTCGAGATCCGCCCGGGTAAGCGGCTGGCCGTCCAGCCAGCCGTCCGGGAACCGCAGGGTGAGCCGGCTGGCCGGCGCATCCACCTCCAGGGTGAAGCGGGGCAGGGTCGAGCCGTCGCGAGCGCGGCGCAGGGCCACTGCCAGGCGCAGCAGCACGCACAGGCGTCGCACGGTGGCCTGATCGTTGGTCGGCAGGGCCTCGAAGGTGGCCTGCGGAAACTTGCGCCGGTGACCGCGCACCAGCGCGGCCAGCAGCGCCTGCTCCTGGCGCGAGAAGCCCGGCAGGTCGGCATGCTCCAGCAGGTAGGCGCCGTGCTTGTGGTACGAGGAATGGGACACGCCGAGGCCCACCTCGTGCAGCCGCGCGGCCCACGACAGGAGGTCCTGCCAGTCCTCGTAGCGCAGCCCCCACGCGGGGGCGGCCTGGCGCAGGCAGGTGAGCGCGGTGCGCTCCACCCGCGCGCCCTGGTCCGCATCCACGCCGAAGCGCTCCATGAGCGCGCGCACCGTGCGCCCGCGCACGTCCTCGTGGCGGATGCGCCCGAGCAGGTCGTAGAGCAGCCCCTCGCGCAGTGCGACCTCGGACACCTCCATGGCATCGATGGCGAGGGCATCGAAGGCCGCGATCAGCACCGCGAGGCCGCCGGGCAGCACCGGGCGGCGGTCGGCACGCAGCGCCTCGAGCTCGAGCTTGTCCACGTGCGCGGCCTGGATCAGCGCCTTGCGCAGGCGCGCCAGCGCGTCCGGGGTGAGGCGGTGATCGCACCAGCCCTGGGCGCGGCACACGGCGGCGATGGCCTTCACCGTGCCGGAGCAGCCGATGGCCACGTCCCAGCTGGCCGCCTTGAAGGTGCTCTCGATGGGCTCGAGCTCCTGGCGCGCATCGAGCACCGCGGCCGCCATGGCCTGCTTGCTGACGCGCCCGTCGCCGAAGTGCGCCCGGCTCATGCTCACGCAGCCCATGTACAGGCTCTCCATGTGCACCGGGTCGAAGCCCTCGCCGATGATGAACTCGGTGCTGCCGCCGCCGATGTCCATCACAAGCCGGCGGTGGGTAGCGCCGCCGAGACCATGGGCCACGCCCAGGTAGATCAGGCGCGCCTCCTCGCGCCCGGCGATCACCTCCACCCGGTGGCCCAGCGCCGCCTCCGCGCGGCGGCGGAAGGCGTCGCCGTTGCGCGCGCTGCGCAGCGTGTTGGTGCCCACGGCGCGCACCGCGTTGCCGGGCAGCCCCCGCAGCCGCTCGCCGAAGCGCTCCAGGCAGGTGAGGCAGCGCGCCATGTCCTCCTCCGCCAGCTGCTTGCTCCTCGGATCCAGCCCGGCGGCCAGGCGCACGGTCTCGCGCAGGCGATCGATCACCTGCAGGCGGCCGTCGCTCATCTGCGCCACGATGAGGTGAAAGCTGTTGGAGCCGAGGTCCACGGCGGCGAGCTGGGACGGGATGACCGGCGCGGAAGCAACTGCGGCGGACATGGCGGAGCTCGCGTGAATGAGTGTGGAACGGGTCGGGTGGGTGCGCAGCGTGACAGGTTGTGCGCCCGCCTCCAAGCGGGAACCGGCTCGCCCGCATTTCCCACCACAGCGCGGCTGCGGACGCGGATCTGCCCGCATCTTCGGGCCCTACACCCTGCAGGCTCGTCGACGTAGTGTCGACTACGCCCTCCTCGCTCCTCGGTCCGTGCGACCCGAATCTGCAGGCATCTCCACGCCCTGGCTGTGTGCCGCGGTGAGAAATGCGCGCGTGCGCGGGCCCTCCGATCAGAGTGCGGCGGA
>JBFHNV010000320.1:0-4946 GCA_041593595.1 Gammaproteobacteria bacterium | reverse complement strand
GCTCCACCAGCGGCGGCACCACCAGCCGGTAACCCCAGGTGGCGTACAGATCCAGCAGGTCGCGGCGCGCGCGCTCCAGGCGCTCCGCGGCCGGCGGCAGCATCTCCTCCACGCCCTCGGGCAGGAGCCAGCGTTCGTCGAGCAGCGTCATGGGTGTCGTGGGCAGGCCCGGACGCGGCGGCGCTTCAGCGCACCACGTAGAGCAGCAGGCAGCCGACGATCATCGCGCTCAGGCCGGCGAAGCGCAGCGTCGAGTCGTCCACTTGCGAGACCATCATCAGCATGCGCCGGAAGCCCGCGGGGTTGAGGAACGGCAGCACTCCCTCGATGACGAGCACCAGCGTTAGCGCTGCCAAGAGATCCTGCCACATGCGCGCGGGACGGTGCGCCGGCCGGGGCTCACGACCCCGGCCGGCCGGTCACTGGGTGCCCGTCGCGGGCTGGGTGCCCGTCGCGGGCTGGAGGCCCGACGCGGACCGGGCACCCGTCGCGGGCTGGCCGCCGGACGGGGGCTGGTCGCCCTTGAAGTACTTGAAGAACTGGCTCGTGGGCTCGAGCAGGAGCACGTCAGACGCGTTGCTGAAGGTCGAGCGATAGGCCTCCAGGCTGCGGTAGAAGGAGTAGAACTCCCGGTTCCGCCCGAAGGCCCCGGCGTAGATCTCGGTGGAACGGCCGTCGCCGTCGCCCCGGATCTTCTGCGCGTCGCGCTCGGCCTCGGCCAGGATCACCTCCCGGTCGCGCTCCGCCTCGGCGCGGATCTGGCGCGCGCGCTCCTCGCCCTCGGAGCGGAACAGCTTGGCCACCTGCTTGCGCTCCGCGGCCATGCGATCGTAGACGGACTGGCTCACCTTCTCCGGCAGGTCCACGCGCTTGATGCGCGCGTCCACGATCTCGATCCCGAGGTCTTCGGCCTGCTTCTTCGCCGAGACCCGCAGCGTGTCCATGATCTGGCCGCGCTCGCCGGACACCACCTGCTGCAGGGTGCGCTTGCCGATCTCGTCCTTCAGCCGCTTCTGCACCACCACCGACAGGCGGTCATTGGCGCGCAGCGGGTTGCCGCCCACCGAGGTGTAGAAACGTTCCGGGTCGCGGACCCGCCACTTCACGAAGGAGTCCACCACCACGTTCTTCTTCTCGTTCGTGAGGTAGAGCTCGGGCTCGGAGTCCAGCGTCTGGATGCGCTTGTCGAACTTGATGACGCTTTCCACGATGGGCATCTTGAAGTGCAGGCCGGGCTGGTAGTCCGAGCGCTCGATGCGCCCGAGCTGAAGCTTGAGCGCAGTCTCCGTCTCCTGCACCCGGAACACCGACAGCGCGCCCAGCACCAACAGGCCCACCACCACCACGATCAAGGTCTTGCTGCCCATCAGCGTGTCCTCCCCCGCAGATCCCGGTCGCGCCGGTCACTGTCGTATGTGGTGCGCGGCACGCTGTCGCTGTCCGGCACCTGCCGGGCGCGCGCGCCCTCGCCGACGCGCGCCGCGTCGATGATCTTGTCCAGCGGCAGATACAGCAGGTTGTTGCCGCCGGGCACGTCCATCATCACCTTGCTGGTGTTGGACATCACCGACTCCACCGTCTCGATGTAGAGGCGCTCGCGGGTAACCTCGGGCGCCTTCTCGTACTCGGCGAGCACCTGCAGGAAGCGCGAGGTCTCGCCCTCTGCCTGGGCGATGACCCGCTGCCGATAGGCCTCGGCGCGCTCGCGGATGGCGTCCGCCTCGCCGCGCGCCTTCGGCACGATGTCGGACCGGAAGGCACGCGCCTCGTTGATGATGCGCTCCTGATCCTCGCGCGCCTTGATGGCGTCGATGAACGCGTCCTGCACCTGGGCGGGCGGCTGCGCGTTCTGCATGTTGACGCTCAGGATCTCGAGCCCGGTGCGGTAGCGGTCCGCGATCTCCTGCGTCAGCCGCTCCACCTCGGCGGCCACCACGTCGCGGCCCTGGGTGATGACGAAGTCCATCTTGCTGCGGCCCACGATCTCGCGCACCGCGCTCTCGGTGACCTCGCTCAGCGTGGTGACCGGATCCTGCACCTGAAACAGGAAATCTGCCGCGTTCTTCACGCGGTACTGCACGGCGAACTGCAGGTCGACGATGTTCTCGTCCTCGGTGAGCATCAGCGCCTCGTTGGGCACCGAACCCTTGCTGCCTCCCTGGCTGCGGAAGCCGATCTCCTCGCTGCGGATGGCCTGCACGTTGACCGTGCGCACCTCGTCGATGAAGTACGGTGCCCAGTGCGGACCGGGGCCCTCGGTGCGGGAATACTTGCCGAAGCGCAACACCACCGCCTCTTCCGCCGGGTCCACGATGAACACGCCGGCGACGAACCACACGCCGAAGGCGATGGCCGCGATGAGGCCGATGCTCAAGCCGCCACCGAGCAGGCTCGGGCCGCCGCCCGAGCCGCCGCTACCGCCGCCGCGACCCGTCTTGCCGCCGAAGATGCCGCCCAGCTTGCCTTGCAGCTTCTTCAGAACCTCGTCGAGATCCGGCGGCCCCTGCTGGCCGCCGCGATCCCCCCACGGGTCGCGGCTGCCGTTGCCGCCGGGCTGGTTCCAGGCCATATGCGATGAACTCCTGATCGTCGTGGCGCCGTGGTCGGACCCCGGACGGTACCACCGGGGCGGGGCAAAGCGCGCGATACTAATTATCCACGTGCGCGGGCCGCAACCGCCCGCTCAGGTGCCCGTGGCGCGCAGCAACGGCTCGATCATCTCGTCGCTCAGGCCCTCGTGGCGGGCGAGCCGGTCCAGATCCGCCTGTGGAATCAGCACGTCCAGCACCGAGCAGCCGTCGGCGTCCACCGACTCGCCGGTGACCGCGCCCAGCGCGAACAGCCGCGAGCGCAGCCTTCCTGCCGCCGGCGGCAGGCGCAACCGGCGCTGGAGCCGCGCGGTGCCGGCCCGCTCGGCAATGGCGCCCGCCAGCGCGGCGAGGCCATCGCCCGTGACCGCCGAGACCCACACCCGCTCGGGCACACCGCGGGCGTCGCGCTCGACCCGCGTCGCGGGGGGCACCGCGAGGGTGTCGGTCTTGTTGCAGACCACGATCCGGGGCACGTCGCCGGCCCCGATCCCCGCGAGCACGCGATCCACCTCCGCGATCTTGTCCTGGCGGTCGGCGGCGGCGGCGTCCACCACGTGCAGCAGCAGCGCCGCCTGGCGCGTCTCCTCGAGCGTGGCGCGGAACGCGGCCACCAGGTCGTGGGGCAGATCGCGAATGAAGCCCACCGTGTCCGCCAGCACCACCTGGCCGCCGGTCTCGAACTCCATGCGTCGCAGCGTCGGGTCCAGGGTCGCGAACAGCTTGTTGGCGACGTACACGCCGGAGCCGGTGAGCGCGTTGAACAGCGTCGACTTGCCGGCGTTGGTGTAGCCCACCAGCGACACCACCGGCGCCTCGGCCCGGGCGCGGGCACGACGGCTGAGCGCGCGGCGCCGCGATACGCGGTCCAGGCGCTCGCTGATGCGCCGGATGCGCTCGTTGACCAGGCGGCGGTCGCTCTCCAGCTGCTTCTCGCCCGGGCCGCGCAGGCCGATGCCGCCCTTCTGGCGCTCGAGATGGGTCCAGCCCCGCACCAGGCGCGTGGACAGGTGACGGAGCTGCGCCAGCTCCACCTGCAGCTTGCCCTCGAAGGTGCTGGCACGCTGGGCGAAGATGTCCAGGATGAGGCCGATGCGGTCCAGCACGCGGCATTCCAGTCGCCGCTCCAGGTTGCGTTCCTGGGCAGGGCTGAGGGGATGGTTGACGATGACCAGCTCCGCGCCGTGCTCGCGCCGTGCGGTGGCAATCTCGTCCACCTTGCCGAGCCCCACCAGGTAGCGCGGATCCGGCCCGCGGCCGCGGGCGAGCACCGTGCTCACCGCATCAGCGCCCGCGGAGGCCGCCAGCTCCCGGAACTCGCCGATCTCCACGTCCTGCCAGGGTCCCGCCGGCTGGACGTGGACCAGCACCGCGCGCTCGCCGGCGCGCGGTCGCTCAAACAAGAGCCGGCTTCCGATGGCTGTCGCGCATGTCAGTCCTTTTCGGCCTCCTTTTCTTCGTCCGGCCGCGGCAGCTTCACGTTGCGCGACGGGACGACGGTGGAGATGGCGTGCTTGTAGACCATCTGGCTGACGCTGTTGCGCAGCAGCACCACGAACTGGTCGAAGGACTCGATCTGCCCCTGCAACTTGATACCGTTGACCAGGAAAATGGACACCGGAACGCGTTCTTTGCGCAGTGTGTTGAGAAAAGGGTCCTGCAGCGACTGGCCCTTGCTCATCTTGTTCTCCTTAGTGTCGGTCCCGTGCGCTGCCCGGGTGTGCCACCGTGGCCGCCGCCCCGCACCCGAGGCAGCACGGCGCCGGCCGCCGGCCCCGTGCGCGATCTGCAACCTGGAGAGTATAAACCAGCGCCCCGGTGCCGGGCGGTGGCTCACGTGCCCAGGCGCGCGGACACGGCCCGGTGCAGGCGGCACCGCCAGCCGGCCACGTCCGGCGCGAGCCGCAGGTCCACCGCCTCGCGGCGCAGCCAGGTGAGCTGACGGCGGGCGAGCTGGCGGGTGGCTGCCACGGCGCGCGCCACCATGGCGTCCCGGTCCTGGCGGCCCTCCAGGTACTCGTAGACCTGCCGGTAACCCACGGCGCGCAACGCCGGCAGCTCCGGCGACAGGTCGCCGCGGTCGCGCAGCCGGCGCACCTCCTCCTCCAGCCCTGCCTCCAGCATGGCCTGGAAGCGCGCCCGGATGCGCGCGTGGAGCCACGCCCGGGAGCGGGGCTCCAGGGACAGCGCCAGCACCGGGAAGGGGCAGCCACCGGCCCGCCCCCGGCCCTGCAGGGCGCTCATGCGCTCGCCGGTGGCGGCGATCACCTCCAGCGCTCGCTGGATGCGCTGGGGATCGCTGGCCCGAATGCGGCCCGCGGCAGCCGGGTCCAGCGCCGCCAGGCGGCGGTGCAGGGC
>JBFHNV010000319.1:0-4957 GCA_041593595.1 Gammaproteobacteria bacterium | reverse complement strand
GGGCGGCCTCCGGCGCGCGCCCCCAGATCACCACGTCACGGCCCCGCGCGGCGGCGGTGGCCCAGGCGAATCCCGCGTCCGCGAGGGCGGACTGCGCGCGGCGCTCCACGTCGCGCTGGATGCGCTCGGGCTTCATCCACAGGGCCAGCGCGGCGACGGCTGCGAGCGCGGCCAGCCACGTGGCCAGCGCGGGCATGCCGCCGTCGGAGCCGTCGCGAGCAGTTCTCATCCCGTGCACCCGGGTTGCCATCGTGTCGCGCGGCCGCCGCCGGGACCGCGCCTGCGCCGTCCGACTTTGGCACCATCACTCGCAGAATTCGAGCCCGTGGCGCCGCGTCATGCACACCCGGCGGGCCGCGCCCGGCGGGCGCGCCGCGCCGGATTCATGGGTCGCGCGGCCATTGTGTATGCTCGCGGACGTCCCTCCCCACGACAGCCAAGCACATGAGCCACATCCCCATGGGCAGCCCGGACGACGGCGCGGGCGCGCCGCAGGGGGGCATCCACTCCGGCACGCTGCGCGATCCGATCCCCCCGCATGAGCTCGGACGTGCCGAGCTGAGTCCCTCGGGCGCGTTCGAGGTGGGTTCGTTCCAGACGTTCACCCTCACCTACACCGCCGGTAAGTTCGGCATCGACGACAGCGGCTCGCTGCGCATCGTGTTCCGCTTCGCCTCCGACCAGTCGCGGCCCCAGTTCGAGGATCCCACGCGGCCCAACTACACCACCGTGACGGCGTCCAACGACGCGGTGCTGGAGTACCGCTACGATCCCAAGGGCAACGTGCGCCCCTGGGACCGCTGCCTGTACATCAAGGTGGTGCGCGGGTTCCTGCGCGAGGGCGACACCATCACCGTGCGCTTCGGCGTCACCGACGGCGGCTCCCCGGGCATGCGGCTGCAGACCTTCTGCGAGGACAGCTTCGAGTTCCGGGTGCTGGTGGACCCAATCGCCACCTTCAACTACCAGCCGCTCCCGGAGCAGCCCGCGATCCAGCTGGTGCCCGGCCCGCCGGAGCGCTACGTGGCCGTGGTGCCGACGCTGCGCCGCGCGGGCGAGCCCTTCGCGCTGCGCTGCAAGGGCGAGGACCGCTGGGGCAACCCGACGGACCGCTGCGACGCCGACTTCCGGCTTCGCGCCAGCGTGCCGGTGCACGGCCTTCCCGAGCAGGTGTCCATCCGGCCCGGCCAGTTCGCCGTGGCGGTCCCGGATCTCCACGTGGACACGCCCGCGGACGTGGACGTGCAGCTCCTGGACGCGGAGGGCCGGTGCGTCGCGCGGGCCAACCCGCTGCGGGTCGTGGCCGAGTCCGAGCACGTGCACTTCTGGGGCGATCTGCACGGGCAGTCGGAGGAGACCATCGGCACCAACAGCGCTGAGGCCTACTTCGCCTTCGCCCGCGATCGCGCCTTCGTGGACGCGGTGGGCCACCAGGGCAACGACTTCCAGATAACCAACGAGTTCTACCGTACCCTGGACCGACTGTGCGACGCCTTCGAGGCGCCCGGGCGCTACGTGTGCGTACCGGGCTACGAGTGGTCCGGCAACACCGGGCTCGGCGGCGATCGCAACGTGTACTTCCCCTGCGCCGGGCGCCAGATCCGCCGTTCCTCCCACGCCCTGGTGGAGGACCGCAGCGACATCGACACGGACTGCAACCACGCCGCCGACCTGTTCAAGGCCTTCGCCGACGACGGCGAGTGGGACGTGGTCGCCTACGCCCACTGCGGCGGGCGCTATGCCGACGTGAAGCTCGCCCACGACGGGCGCTTCGAGAAGTCCATGGAGATCCACTCTTCCTGGGGCACCTTCGAGTGGCTGCTGAAGGACGCGCTGGAGATGGGCTACCGGGTCGGCATCGTGGCCAACTCCGACGGCCACAAGGGTCGGCCCGGCGCGAGCTACCCGGGCGCGTCCCTGTTCGGCGCCATCGGCGGCCTGACCTGCTTCCTCACCGGCGAGCTGACCCGCGCCGCAATCCTCGACTGCATGCGCAAGCGCCGCCACTACGCCACCACGGGCGGCCCCGGCGGGCGCATGGTCATCGATCTCCAGGTGGACCCCGGACCGGGTGCGACGCTCTACCACGACGATCCGGCGCTGGGTCCCGCCGAGGGCCAGGACTGCGTGCGAGCGCTCATGGGCGACATCGTGCACACCACCGCGCGCGAGGCGACGCTGCACGTGGACGTGCTGGCCGCGGCCCCCGTGGAGCGCATCGATCTCTTCAACGGCCTCGAGCACCTGGAGACGCTGCGCCCCTACACGGCGGACGACCTGGGAAATCGCGTGCGCGTGGTGTGGGAGGGGGCCGAGTACCGCGGCCGCTTCCGGCAGGTGATCTGGGACGGCCACGCGACCCTGTCGGGCAACCGCATCCTGCGCGCCGCGCCCATCAACTTCTTCAACCGGGACAAGGCGCTCGAGCAGGTGTCGGACGCGCGTCTCGAGTGGCGTGCGCTCACCACGGGCAACATCGGCGGCTTCGACCTGTGGCTGGAGGATCCGTACGCCGGCACCCTGAAGCTGGAGACGCCGCTGGTCACCTGCGGGGTGCCGCTGGAGGAGATCGGTTACGAGGACGAGATCGTGGACGCGTCCGGCGTGCTGCCGCGCCACGTGCGCATGTTCCGCCTGCCCGCGGACAACCCCCACCGGGCCATGCGTTTCGCCCGCACCGTGAAGCTGCATGGCGATCGCGACAACGCCCTCTACCTCCGGCTCACCCAGGAGGACGGCGTGCTGGCGTGGACCAGCCCCGTGTACCTGTTCCGGTGAGCCGTCCGGGCGCGGGACGGCGCCCGGCGCCCGTGCGATGAGCGAGGACCGCGAGCCCATCGCGCTGCCGGGCGGCGGCGCGCTGCCCGCGGTGTGGCGCACGCCGCCGCGGCCACGCGCCGCGGTGGGGCTCGCCCACGGCGCCGGCGCCGGCATGGACCACCCGTTCCTGCGCGCGATCCACGAGGGACTCGCCGCAGGCGGCTGCCTCAGCGTGAGGTTCCAGTTCCCCTACATGGCCGCCGGGCGCAAGGCACCGGATCGGGCGCCGGTCCTGGAGGACGCCTGGCGCGCGGCGCTGGCGGCGCTGCGCGCCCGCGCACCGCGACTGCCCGTCATCGCCGCCGGCAAGTCCCTGGGGGGGCGCATGGCCACCCGGGTGGCCGCGGACGGCGAGCCCGTGGACGGCCTGATCCTGCTGGGCTACCCGCTGCACCCGGCGGGCCGGCCCGAGCGCCTGCGCAACGATCACTTCCCGCGCATCCACACGCCCTGCTTGTTCGTGCAAGGCACCCGCGACAGCCTGTGCCGTCTGGATCTGCTGCGCGCGGCGCTCGCGGACCTCGGCGCGGCGCACACGCTCCAGATCGTGGACGGCGGGGATCACTCTTTCCGGGTCCTGAAGCGCTCCGGCCGCGACCAGGCGGAGGTGGACGCCCAGCTGCTGCGCGCCTGCCTCGGCTTCATCGCGTCCGTCGCGGAGCGACACCCCTGAGCGGCACCGGGCTGCCCCGCGCGCACCGCGCGGCGGTGCACCCACGCCGCCGGGCGGATCGTTGACGTGAGCGATCCCACGGCCGCCCCCGGACGCGGCGTGCCACCGGCCGGCGCGCGCATCCGCCTCGGCGAGTGCTACCGCTTCTTCCTGCCGCTGGTGCTGATGACGGAGCTCAACATGATCTCCAAGTCCGTCATTCACGCCTTCCTCGCACGCACCGCGCAGCCGGACGTGGCGCTGGCCGCGTTCAACACCTCGTTCGCCTTCTACTACACCATCGCCAGCGCCACGGAGCTCACGGCGGTGCTGTGCATCTCCTACCTGGACAGCCGCCGCAGCCTGTGGGTGCTCACCCGCTTCATGACGCTGGTGCTGTCGGTGCCCCTGGCGCTGTCCCTGGCAGTGGCCTTCACGGGCGCCGGCAGCTGGTTGTACGGCAGCGTGTTCGGCGCCAGCGCCGCGGTGGTGCACGAGGCGCGCGAGGCCACCTGGATCCTGTGCCTGAGCGCGCCGGTGCTGATCCTGCGCGGCGTGGCCTTCGCGCTGCTGATGATCCACCGGCGCACGCTGTTCATCACCGGCGCGACCCTGGTGCGGGTGGCGTCGCTGGCGGTGTCGCTGGCGCTGTGGCCACGGGTGCTGGACGGCGCCGCCATCGGCGCCGCGGCGCTGGTCTCCTGCATGGCTCTGGAGGCCGCCTTCGCCTGGATCTTCGCGGCGCGCCACGTCCGGGCGCTGCCCTCGGAGCACGGCAGCGCACCCCGCCCGCGCGGCCTGTGGACCTTCTCCTGGCCGCTGATGCTGAATCAAGGATCCGAGGTGGGCATCGTGTTCACCGCCAACCTGTTCATCGGCCGGCTGGCCCAGCCGGATCTGGCCCTGGCGGCCTTCGGCGTGGCGCACGGCCTGGTGAGCCTGCTGTTCAGCCCCATGCGCAACCTGGTCCAGACCACCCAGACCCTGGTGGAGACCCGCGCCGACGCGCGCATCCTGCTCACCTTCTCGCTGCAGCTCGCCACCGCGTTCGCCCTGCTCGCGCTGGCGCTGTTCAACACGCCGCTGCGCGATCCGGTGCTCTCGGTGGTGATGGGGCTGACGCCGGCGCTCGCCGCCTACACGGCGCCGGCGGTGGCCTTCGCCTTCGTGATGGCGTTCCTGTGGGCCCTGTCGGCCCTGTGCCGCGGACTGCTGGCCAACCAGCGCCGCACGCGCCTGCTGGCGGCGACCGCGGGCCTGCGGCTGCTGGCGGTGTGCCTCACGGGCGCGGTGGTGCTGGTGCACCCGGACGTGAACGGCGCCGTCATCGGTCTGGCCGCGTGGCTGCTCGCCTACGCCTTCGAGACCGTCGTCCTGGGCGCACGCCTGCGCCGTGGCGGCGTGGAGCGCGGTCGCTGACGACCGGTCGTCCCGTCACGGGGGCTCGCGTGGCCGTGGCCGACTTGCGGAAAACCGGGCATCGGC
>JBFHNV010000318.1:0-5019 GCA_041593595.1 Gammaproteobacteria bacterium | reverse complement strand
GTGACCCTGTTCGCCCTCACCGAGGCGGTGTCCATCGCCCGCTCGCTGGCGGCGCGCACCGGCGACCTGGTGGACGGCAACCAGGAGTTCATCGGCCAGGGCCTGTCGAACATCGCCGGCGCCTTCTTCTCCGGCTACGTGGCCACCGGCTCGTTCAACCGCAGCGCGGTGAACTACGAGGCCGGCGCGCGCACGCCGCTCGCCTCCATCTTCGCGTCGCTGATGCTGGTGGCGGTCCTGCTGGCGGTGGCGCCGGCGCTGGCCTACATGCCCAAGGCCGCCATGGCCGGAGTGCTCTACCTGGTGGCCATCGGACTGGTCGACGTCCACCACATCAAGGTCATCGTGCGCGCCAGCCGCTCCGACGCCGCGGTGCTGGGCGCCACGTTCGCGGCGACGCTGCTGCTGGAGCTGGACTTCGCCATCATGCTGGGGGTGATGCTGTCCCTGGTCATCTACCTGAACCGCGCATCGCGCCCGCGGGTGCTGGTGCGGGTGCCCGATCCCCGCCAGCCCAAGCGGCGCTTCAACACCGACGCGTCGCTGCCCGAGTGTCCGCAGATGAAGCTCATCCGCATCGACGGCGCGCTGTTCTTCGGGGCGGTGAACTACGTGGCGGAGCGCATGCGGATCATCTTCAAGCGCAACCCGGAGCAGAAGCACCTGCTGATCCTGGCGCGGCCCATCAACTTCATCGACGTGGCCGGCGCGGAGATGCTGGCGCGGGAGAACCGCACCCGCAAGGGCATCGGCGGCGGCATCTACTTCCACCAGCTCAAGGAGGAGGCGAAGGACATCCTGCGCCGCGGCGGGTACTTCGACGAGATCGGCGAGGACCACTTCTTCGATCACAAGGGCGAGGCCATCGCCGGGGTCTTCGAGCGCCTGGACAAGAACATCTGCGCGCGCTGCACCAAGCGCATCTTCAACGAGTGCAAGACCGTGCCGCGGGCGGGCAGCGCCCGGTCGCGGGCGGAGGCGCGGGAAGCGGCCGAGTGAGGACCGGGACCGTCAGTCGCCCACCACGGTGAGGCCATCGCCCAGCGCCGCCGTCAGCGCCTGCTTCGAGCCTCGCAGCGAGAACCGGCTCGCGCCGTAGCCGGCATGGGCCAGCCGGTAGCGCACCGTCAGGTTGCTGCCGTTCATGAGCGAGAGCAGCGTCGGCGACACCACTTCGCCGTCCCGCGCCCGCGCCAGCACCAGCTCCGCGCGGGGGCCGTCCACGGCGCACTCGTGCGCTTCCCGGGACAGGTCCTCCGGCGGCTTGTCGTCGATCTGGAAGGTAGGGCAGCCGGCCGGGTCCAGGCTGGCGAGGCCCGACGACAGCTGGAACGACGCGCGCAGGTTTCGATCCACGTCCACCCAGATGCGCACCTCTTCGCCACCGTCGTTGCGAACCGTGGCGTCGCTGCCGGGACCGCCTGCGGCGGAGGGACCGGCGGTCCACTGGGCGGCGGCGCCGGGCGCGATCAGGGCCACCGCGAGCAGGGCCACCCGGGCACCTCGCCGCAGGGCGGGATCGAATCCGGCGCGCCTCACGGCGGGCTGATTTCCGCGCGCCCCACGGGGGCGGGTGATCTCCGCGCGCCTCACGGCGGGGTTGAATTCCGCGCGCCTCACGGCGGGGTTGAATTCCGCGCGCCTCACGGCGCGACGCCCCCGGTGCAGCCCTCGCGCATGCAGCACCAGGGCAGGCGGTCCAGATCCAGGTTGCCGCCGGATACGATGACGCCCACGCGCCGCCCGGCGAGCGCCTGCGGGTGGTCCAGCATCGCGGCCAGGGGCACGGCGCCGGACGGCTCCACCACCAGCTTCAGCCGTTCCCAGATCAGGCGCATGGCCCGCACGATGGTGTCCTCTCGCGCGGTGAGGATGCCGGCCACGCCGGCGCGGATGACGGGCCAGGTGATCTCGCCCACGCTGGTGCGCAGCCCGTCGGCCAGGGTGTCCGGGGTGGCGGCGAGCGGGCAGCGCTCGCCGGCCGCCACGGAGCGGAAGGTGTCGTCGGCGGCCGCCGGCTCGGCGCCCCACACGGGCAGCCCGGGCGCCAGCGCCGCGGCGGCGATGATCGTGCCGGCCAGCAGGCCACCGCCGCCCACCGGCGCGATGATCGCGTCCAGCCCGGGCAGGTCCTCGATGAGCTCCATGGCGGCGGTGCCCTGGCCGGCGATGACCCGCGCGTCGTCGAACGGCGGCACCGGCTCGGCGCCGGTCTCCTCGATGACCCGCGCCAGCGCCGCCTCGCGCGCGGCCTGGGTGGGCTCGCACTCGACGATGCGCCCGCCGTAGGCGCGCACCGCGGCCATCTTGGCGCGGCTCGCGTTGGCGGGCATCACCACCGTGGCCGGCGCGCCGCGCAGGGCGGCGGCGAGGCTCAGGGCCGCCGCATGATTGCCGGAGGAGTGGGTGGCGACGCCGGCGGCGAGCGCCGTCTCGGGCAGGGACATCACCGCGTTGCAGGCACCGCGGAACTTGAACGCGCCGGTGCGCTGCAGGTTCTCGCACTTGAACAGCAGCCCGGCACCTGCCTGCGCGTCGAGGCTTCGGCCCGAGTGCACCGGCGTGCGGTGGGCGTGCGGCGCGATGCGCGCGGCAGCGGCGCGCACCGCGTCGAAGTCCGGGGCCGCGTGGATCCGCGGCGCGAGGGCGGCGCTCGGTGGGGTCACAACTCCTGCTCGTAGAGACGGTAGCCGCTGTCGCGCATGCCCAGCGCGGCGTAGACATTCTGGGCCGCACCGTTGGCCTTTTCCACGTAGAGCCGCAGGCCGCACACGCCCCCCCGCGCCCGCGCGCGGGCCAGCGCCTCCGCGTGCAGCGCCCGGTACACGCCGCGGCCGCGGGCCCGCGGCACCACGTACACGCTCTGGATCCACCAGAAGAAGGCGTTGCGCCAGTCGCTCCACTCGAAGGTCACGAGCAGCGCCCCGGTCACCTGTTCATCCAGCTCCGCCACCAGGTAGAAGCCGCGGCCGGGATCGTCCACCACCGCCGCCACGCCGTCGCGCACCGTGTGCGCCGGCAGCTCACGCGATTCCGTCTCCCGCGCCATGGCGCGATTGAAGCCGGCGATGACGGGCACGTCCGCGTGGACCGCGTCGCGCACCCGCGGCGGTACGGCCACGGGGGCGGCGGCCTCGGGTGATCGGCCGCGACGGTTCATGCGACGGTCCCGCCCCCTTCGCTCGTTGCATGCAGGTCCACGCACGAGAGCATATCGAGACGGCCACAATCATGGAAACGCGCGGCGCCGTGGCCCACGAGGCCGCGGCCCCGCTGCGCATCGAGGCGGTGGGACGGTGACGTTGCGAGGTCCCGCGGCGGGACCCGAGGTCGCACGCGGTGATGTGGGTCGCAGATGCCCCTCACCCCGACCCGTTCCCGCAAGCGGGGAGACGGCGATTGCAGGAGCCGGCTCCGCGATCGGTCGGAAGGAGACTGGCCCGCCAGGTCGGCTGCGGGGGACTGGCGAGATGTGCTGGCCACGGGAGACCGGAGACGCTGCTGGGGCGCGGGGCCACGGTGGTGCTGGACCTGACGGAGGTCCTGTCAACGCTCGCCGTCGGTCCGGCGCTGCTCCCGCTCCTGGTAGAAGCGGCGCGTCCGCGCGTGCAGCGGCGACAGATCGAGCTGGTAGAAGCCGCCGTCGCCGCGTAGCAGGGTGAACTCGTGCAGTGTGCCCTGCGGATACTGCGCCCAGTAGGCGTCCACGTCATGGCCGGTGAGATCGATGGCCGGCACACCGGCTCCCGGCAAATGGAACCGACCGGGGGCCGTGGCCACGTAGATCACCGACACCGGTGTCGCCGACAGGGCGTTGAGGCGCAAGGTGGCGGGGTAGACGGCCCAGGTCACGGCGGCGACGGTCAGGGCGCCGACTGCGAGCCGTTCCACAGCCGGGGCGCCTCGCCCGAGGATTCCCACGCCAACGGTCGCGGCTGCCGCGACGAGAGCGAAGGGCAGTGTCGGAAGGGGCTCCAGGGGCAGGTAGTGGCCGAAGAAGAAGGTGTCCAGCAGCGCGTACAGGCCGGTCGCGAACAGCGCCACGAGCTGCGCCGCCATGCCCCGATGTCGCGCCAGGTCGAAGCCCGGGGCACGGCGCGGCACATTGGCGGCAGACGTCTCGAGCTCGAATCCCCGGGCCTGGAGGGCTCGCAGCAGCGGCGCCCGCTCGAGCAGCCTCGCCGCGTCGAGCCGCCGGGAGCGGATGACCTCGGCGAGACGTAGCCGGTGGTCGTCTCCCGAGCGATCGAACCACAGGAACGGGGACAGCCAGGTCTCGCCGTGGTCCGTCTCGATCACCAGGCGAAAGCCACCGAGCTGCTGGACGGGCTTCGCCGTGGACCGGGGTTGCACGAGGCGCACCCTGCGGATCGTGTGCCAGGCGATCCGCCACTCGCCGGCGGTCTGCCTGAACAGGCCGATGCCCAGCCATCGCGGAATGCGCGCTGCCAGCCCCTCCGTGTCGACTCGAAGGGTCGCCGCACGCTGGGCCAGCAGGAAGACGATCGCCAGTGGCAGCAGCGCCGCCGCGAGCCAGAGCAGGGCCCCCAGGTCGGGCTCCCTGTCCAGGGCGCTCCGTAACGCCTGCGCCGCGGCCGCGACCGGACCCTCCGTCTCGTGGTGGTCCCGGGCGAGGTAGAGCAGTCCCGCGATCGCGGCGAGTGGGAGCGCCAGCACCGCGGCGATCAGACCCGCTGTCAGATCCCGGCGCAGGAGAGACGTGCCCAGGCCGAGCGTCAGCGGCGCCTGTCCGGAAACGTATCGCTGCACGCCTGATGAATCCTCCCGGAGTCCGGGCCCGAGGATACCCGCTCGGCCAGGCGCAGCGGATCGCGCGACCGGCGGGCCGGCGCACGCACGCTTCGTGCGCCTGAGCTGCTCAGAGCAGGCTGAGCTGCTGCCCCGGCAGTTCCGGCGGTCTGAAGCGCGTGCAGTCCAGCGCCGGCTCCGGGCCGAAGCCCAGGCGCTTCGCTGCCAGGCCGAAGCGTTTCGCCAGGAGCTCGGCGAACGGGCCGGTGC
>JBFHNV010000317.1:0-5046 GCA_041593595.1 Gammaproteobacteria bacterium | reverse complement strand
TCCAGATCGTGGGTCACCAGCACCATGGTGGCGCCGGCGGCGGCGGTGAGCTCGAACAGCAGGTCCGCCACCTGCTCGCCGGTGTGGTCGTCCAGGTTGCCGGTGGGCTCGTCGGCCAGCAGCAGGGCGGGCTCGTGCACCAGGGCCCGGGCGATGGCCACGCGCTGCTGCTCGCCCCCGGAGAGCTGCCCCGGGTGGTGGGCGGCGCGGTCCGCGAGGCCCACGCGTGCCAGCATCGCCGCGGCGCGGGCCCGGGCGCCCCGCACGCCGGCGATCTCCAGGGGCAGCGCCACGTTGTCCAGCGCCGTCAGGCTCGGCACCAGGTGGAAGGACTGGAACACGATGCCCACCCGGTCGCGGCGCAGATCCGCGAGCGCGTCCCGATCCAGATCGGCGAGCGCCTGGCCGTCCAGGCACACCGAGCCGGCGGCAGGCTGCTCGAGGCCGGCGAGCAGCAGCAGCAGCGTGGTCTTGCCGCAGCCGGAGGGACCCACCACGGCGACCCGCTCGCCGGCGGCGATGGAGAGCGTCAGGCCCTCCAGCACCGTCACCGTGGACGTGCCCATGGGGTAGCGCATGGTCAGGCCGTCCAGGCGGACCATGGGGTGTGAGGCGGGGTTCATCGGGATGGAGGCATCCGGGTGCAGGCGGAGACGGAGGATACCCGTGCCGGTGGCACGGGCACCGGGTGGCGACCTCCCGGTGCCGGGCTGGCGCCCTGGCCACGGTGCGAATTTCCGTAACGTGTTACGCTCCGCGGCATGGGCAGCAGGCGAAAGTCGCCCGGCCGGCCGCCATCCCCGGACGCCAAGACCGCCGCGGAGCGGATGCGGTCGTACCGTGCCAGGAAACGGGCGGCCGGACTGAAGTCCGTCGTCACGTGGATGCCTGCGGCCGGTGACGCCGAGCCCGTCTACTCCGACCACAGCCTGCTCGATGCCCGAAGCCTCGCCCTGCACGCCCTCATTGCGCGCAAGATTGCCGACGATCCGGGATTGCTGGAGGTGGCGAGGCGTAATCTGGCCCGCTGGCGGGCGCGCGACCCGGAACGGGCACCGGACTACCTGGACGAGTGGAGCCGGATCCTCGACAAGCCCGCCGATCGAGTCGCGGGATTCATCACGAGCCTGTCGCCCGAGGCGGTACGCCTGCGCCAGTCGTCGCCCTTCGCGGGCATCCTGACGCCCGCCGAGCGCAAGCGCATCTATGACGCGTTCCGAGCTTGAGCACCTGATACGGGCCAGTGGCGCCATCGCCGACGACCCGGAGCTCGTCGTCATCGGCAGCCAGGCTATCCTCGGCGAGCATCCCGACGCGCCGGCGGCGCTGCTGGCTTCCATGGAAGCGGATCTCTATCCGCGCAACCACCCGGAGCGGGCGCTCCTGATCGACGGGGCCATCGGCGAGGGCTCCTACTTCCACGAGCAGTTCGGCTACTACGCCCAGGGCGTGGGGCCGCAGACCGCGGTGCTGCCCCGCGGATGGGAATCCCGCCTCGTCGCGATCCGGAACCCGAACACGAGCGGAATCACCGGCTGGTGTCTCGAATCCAATGACCTCGCGATCTCGAAGTACGTCGCGGGCCGCGAGAAGGACCGGCGCTTCACCGCCGAGCTGGCGCGGGCAGGGCTGACGGCTCGCGACGTCCTGGTGGCGCGGCTCGCCTCGACGTCGATGGAGGATGCGTTGCGGACCGTCGTCTCGGCGCGGATCGACGCCGACTTCCCTTCTGCGCGGTGAGCGGTCTCGAGTCGAAGGGAACCGCGCCACGGTGCGCGTCGGCCCCAGGACTGCCCACCAGTCCCGCAAGGGCACTGGTCGAGACGTCTGCTAACCTTCGACGATCATCACTGCGCACGGCTCACGAGGACGGACCATGGCCGCGAAGACCCTGGAGGTGAACGGCACCGGCTACCGCTGGCCTGACCAGCCCGTGGTGGTGGTGTGCATCGACGGCGGCGACCCGGCGTACCTGGCCCACGGCGTGGACGCCGGGATCATCCCCAACATGGCGCGCTGGATGCGCGACGGGTTCTACACCATCGCCGAGGGCACCCTGCCGAGCTTCACCTGCCCCAACAACATGTCCATCGTCACCGGCCGCCCGGCCTCGGTGCACGGCATCTCCGGCAACTTCTACCTGGACCGCAGGACCAACGAGCCGGTGGTCATGACCGGCCCGGAGCTGCTCAAGGTGCGCTCGGTGATGAGCGAGTTCTCCCGCCACGGCGCGCGGGTGGCGTCCGTGACCGCCAAGGACAAGCTGCGCAAGCAGCTGCAGAAGGACATGGATCTGTCCAACGGCTCCGTGAGCCTCTCGTCCCAGTACGCGGACCGCTGCACCCTGGCGGAGAACGGCATCGAGGACGCGCTGGAGTTCGTCGGCCGCCCGCTGCCGGACATGTACTCGGCGGAGCTGTCCCTGTTCGTGCTGGACGCCGGCATCCGGCTGCTGGAGGAGCGCCGCCCGGACATTCTTTATCTCTCGCTCACCGACTTCATCCAGCACGCCTACGCCCCGGGCCACCCGGAGGCCGATCACTTCTATGCCGAGATGGACACGCGCTTCGGCCGCCTGGAAGCGCTGGGCGCCACCGTCGTGCTCACCGCCGACCACGGCATGAACGAGAAGACGAACGCGGACGGCACCCCCTGCGTGGTGTGGCTGCAGGACGTGCTCGACGAGGCCCTCGGCGCCGGCGCCACCACGGTGATCTGCCCCATCACCGACGCCTTCGTGGGCCACCACGGCGCGCTCGGGGGCTTCGTGCGCGTGTACTGCAACGACGGCGCCGGGCCCGAGCGGGTCATCGACGCCATCCGCGGAATCCCCGGCCTCGAGCGCGTGCTCTCACGCGAGGCCGTGTGCGAGGAGTTCGACCTGCCCTTCGACGTGGAAGGCGACGTGGCGGTGCTGGGGGACGCCCGCACCGTCATCGGCGCCCGCGAGCAGGACCACGATCTGAGCGGGCTCAAGGGCCAGCGCCTGCGCACCCACGGCAGCGTGCACGAGGCGCACGTGCCCGTGATCCTGAGCCGGCCGGTGAGCGACGACTACGCGCGGCGCGCGCAGGCCGCGCCCCTGCACAGCTACCAGGTGTTCGACTACGCCTTCAACGGGCCGCCCGTCTGAGACGGACGGATCTCCCGCCCCGGGCAGGGGCGCTCAGCCCTCCAGCAACCCGTAGATCCAGTGGCGCCGCGAGCGCGCCACCACCTCGAGGCGGCCCTCGCCCGCGTCCAGCAGCACCGCATCCTCCACGTCGTCGTGCAGGAACGGCAGCAGCCACTGGCGCGGCGCCCCGGTGGGCATGCCCTGCTCCAGCTGACGCTCCAGCTCCGTCCCCGACACGCGCTCCGCGAAGTACTCGCACGACAGCGCGTCGACGAACATCATCTCCCGCAGGCCGGGATCCGAGACGGTGCGGAAGTACCGCCGCACCGCCGCGGCGACGAACGTCTCCGGGCACTCGAAATCATCGCGCGACGCGCGGCACAGGAAACGGGTGATGTCGCCGTCCTGGTCGTCGAGCACCTCGACGCCGTCCAGCGGCTCCTCGCCCATCATCAGGCTGCCGAAGCGAAGCCGCCGCAGGACGCTCAGGTCCAGGAACGGCATGTCCTGATCGTGGGTCGTGACGGGTGTGGTGGCATTCATGTCCATTCGCGCCTCCCGGCCCGAGGCCTTCCGTGAAAGGGTCCGGCCGCGTCACCGCGGAGACGCGGCCGGACCGTCGACCGGGCCCCCCCTGCGCCTCGCGCGTCAGTGTGTTGCCCGGAGTTTTTGTAAAGCGGTGCGGGGACGCACCGGTGTGCCAGAGAGGTATTGCAACTTTCGATCCAGGGCTGTCGGGGCCCGTCGGACGGGGCCCGGGGACGCGGGCCGGCAGGCCGGGCGGGCCGCCTGTAAGGGATTCCGACAGGGGTTGTTAAGCGCGACGGGGGGCTTTGTAAAGAAGGATCAACGGGACGTATACGGCGTGTTAAGGATCGCTGCGAACGGCAGGAGTAGCGGCTTGAATTCAAAGGGTTGGGCGCAACTTCTGCGAGCATCTCTGGAATGTAAGAAATTTCGACACGCCCGGGTGCGGGGCCCGGCCGCGGCGCGGCGGGCGAGGATCGAGATTCCGGGGATGAGGAACGTCGGGGGGAATCGGGCGGCAAGCGGAGCCAATCGGCGGCGACCCGGGGGCGCGTCACGGGCCGGCGGTGGGGTCGCGGGGTATCATCGACGCGGCGCCGGCCGGCGCCATTCCGAATGCGGACGGGCCGTTAGCTCAGTTGGTAGAGCATCTGACTTTTAATCAGGTGGTCGCAGGTTCGATCCCTGCACGGCCCACCAACTAAAACAATTAGTTACGAGTATTTTAGGCCGACGAGAGAACGCCAAAATAGGCCAAAGGGTACAAAATGGGTACACTCGCGGAGCGCGAAGGAGGCGCTCCGCGACATGGCGACACTGGTCAGGACCAAGGCCAAGCACTGGAAGGCGATCATCCGCAGGGCCGGCTGGCCCCGGTTCTCGAAGACCTTCCGCACCAAGCGCGACGCCGAGGACTGGGCGCGCAACACCGAGGACGAGATGGTCCGCGGGGTGTACCTGAAGCGCGGCGCCTCGTCCCGGATCTCCCTCTCCGACGCCTTCGACCGCTACGAGCGCGAGGTCTCGCCCAACAAGGGCGAAGGCACCCGCTACCGCGAGCGATGGCGCATGGCCCCGCTCAAGGAGAAGCTCGGCGCCTACTCGCTGTCCGCGATCACCCCGGACCTGGTCGCCACCTACCGCGACGAGCGCCTCGAGGCCGGGAAGTCGAAGAGCACCGTTCGCCTCGAGATCGTGCTGCTCGGGCATCTGTTCAACGTCGCCATCAAGGAGTGGGGCCTGGGCCTCGCCTACAACCCCGTCGCGAACGTCCGCAAGCCGTCCCCCGCCAAGGGCCGCGACCGCCGGCTCGCCCCGGACGAGGAGCAGAAGCTACTCGAGGTCCTGGACGCGCACAGCAACCCGATGCTCGGGTGGGTGGTGCGCATCGCGCTTTTGACCGG
>JBFHNV010000316.1:0-5055 GCA_041593595.1 Gammaproteobacteria bacterium | reverse complement strand
GCCAGCGCCAGGACCAGGGCCGCCACGGTGACCAGCGGCCATGCCAGGTCGACCCACCACGGGTCGGGCCCGGCGGAGGCCGGGGCGGACTGCCCGGGGATCTCGCGGCGCGGTGTCGCGGCGCGCGGGGCCGCCGCTGCTGGCGCAGCCTCGGCGGGTGACGATCCGGTGCTCGTTGCCGCGTCGGCTCCCGGAGCCGGAGCAGCCTGGGCGGCCGCCGGATCCGCGCCCCGGGCCACGCGCTCCTGCAGTCGATCCTCGACGGTGGCGAGCGTTGCGTCGAGCTCCGCGTCGCGGGCCTGCAGCCCGGCGATCTGTCGCTCCGTCTCCGCGAGACGCGTCAGCAGCCCGCGCCGGACCTCCTGCTCCGACGCGACGATGGCCTGGATCTGCTCCAGCTCCAGGACCACGGCGGCGGCGTCGGGGTCCGCGGCGGTCGCGCCGGTCGGTGGCGCCGGGGTCGCGCTGTGTGCGTCGGCCCCGGGCCCGGCCTGAGCCGGCGCGGCGGCGACGCGCGGCGGTGGCGCACCTTCCAGCTCCAGGGTGGCACCGGTGCGGAGACGGTCCGCGTCGCCATCGACGAAGGCGTGGGGATTGACCCGGAACAGGCGATCGACCAGGGCCGCGAGGCCGGCCTCGCCAGCGAGCCCGCTGCGGCGGGCGATGCCGTACAAGGTGTCGCCCTCCTGCACCTGGTACCGCCAGGGCCCCGGGGGCGACCCGGGCCGCGGCTCCTGCGCCGCCGCCTCGGATGCCGGGAGGCCCGGGATGGCGGGCAGTGTCAGGGTGGCCCCGGCCTTCAGGCGCGCCGGATCCCCGTCCACGAACGCCCCGGGGTTCGCGGCGACGATGGCCGCGGCCAGGGACGGGAAGTCCGCCACCCGCGCCGGATAGGCGCTGGCTGCGATGCGGTAGAGGGTCTCCCCCGGTGCCACGGGCCCGTAGGCACTACCGGGTCGCGCCGCGGCCGGTCCCGCGGCGCCGTGGGGCTGGAGCTCGACCGCGGGCACGGCCCGGGGACCGGCGGCGGGGGACGTCATGACCACCGCGGTGCCATGGGGACGGGGCCGCACCACCAGCGGCGGGTCGATGAGCAGGGTGTACTCGCGCACCACGCTGCCGCCGGGCCAGCGGGCCCGCAGCAGGAAGCGCAGGACGGGCTCGCGGGTGGCGAGCCGGGTGCTCAGGCGGATCCGGGCGTCGCCGCCGCGGTCCGGCTCCAGCACCAGGGACAGCTCCCGTGGGAGCACGGGATCCGGCATCCCCAGCCGGGCATGCTCCGCGTGGCCCGGCACCTCCACCACCAGGCTTCCCGGGTCGACGCCGGCGGCCGCGAGGCCGCGCAGGGGGATCGCCACCGCCAGGGGGCTGGACAGGTCCGAGGACACCGTCGCGGGGCCGAGGCCCACGGCGAGGCATCGCCCGGAGGAGAGCAGCAGCGCGGCGGCCACGGCCCTGGTGACGGTAGTGTTCATGCCGATTCTGCCCCGGTCCCGGCATGGGGCGTCAGCCCCGTTACGGGCACTTTGCACCTGCCCGCGAGCATGGGCCGTGTCGCGCCCGCGCGCCGAGACGCACGTCACAGCACCGCACGAGCGGTGCCCCGGACCACGGCGGCGGTGCCGTCCGTTTGCCATACTGTCCCGCAACGTGGTTACCGGGAGACGGGGACAGCCATGGCAGGGAAAGACGGATCGGAATCCGCTCCGGAGCCGCAGCGCGACGGCACGGTGTCCGCGCCGCTGCCGGACGTCTGTGTCGCGTTGGTCGCGGAGTTCCTGGAGGGGCGCTGCGAGGTGCTGGTGGCGGCGGCCCGGGAGGAGCTGTTCGTGGGCGCCCGCGACGCCACGGACCCGGACGAGGAGGACCGCCTCCTGTCGCTGATGGAGGAGGTGGAGGCCGTGGGTCCGGGGGCGTGCCGGCGCTTCCGCGACACGGTGCTGGACCGACTGGGCGGTGGCGGTGCCTCCGCCACGCCGGACCCGGCGTCCGGCGGTGGCGGCCTGTCCCTGGTGGAGACCCTCAAGGTGGAGGACTGGGTGCGCGTACGCCGCATCCTGGAGCGTCACGAGCCGGCCCTGCGCGAGCCGCAGGCGGCGGTGTCGTGGGCAGCGGCCGCTGCGAGCGGCGCTGCGGACGATGCGGCGTCCAGCCCCCTGGGCCTGCAGGCGATCTGCGTCGAGTTCCAGGCGGCGCTGGAGGCCACCGTCGCCAGCCGCGAGTGCCGCGGTTCCCTGTTCGATGCCTTCGAGGAGCATCTGGTACGGGCCCTGGACGGCCTGCTGGCGGACGTGGCGCGATCGCTCGCGGACCCTGCCGCGGCGAGTCGGATGCCTCCGCCACCGGCGCCGGATCCGGGTGGCGACGCGCCGCCCGTGGGCGACGAGACCCCGGCCGGTTCGGGTGTCGACCCGACGCGCCTGCTGGGCGGGCTCGCCGCCGCCCGGGACGCCGGCGGCGAACCACCCACCAGCGTCGAGGAGCTGGCCGCGCGGCTGGTCCAGGTGGTGGCCCCACCGGGGGTGCGGCTGGGGGCGCGGGAGCGCGACACCGCGCGCGCCGTGGCGGCGCTGCTGCACGCGCCGCTCGCGGCGCCAGACCTGGACGAGGATCTCCGCCGCCGGGTCTCGCGGCTGGCGGTGCCGGTGATGGCGCTGGCCCTGCAGGACGACGCGTTGCTGGCCCTGGAGCTGGAGGCGGCGCGTCACGACGCGATCACGGGGCTGCTGGACCGGGTGGCGTTCCGGGATCGGCTCGAGCGGGCGCTGCACCGGGCACAGGCGGTGGAAGGCGTGCTCACCGTGTGCCTGGTGGACGTGGACGGCTTCTCGCCGTTCTTGCGGCGCTTCGGGCCCCAGGCCGCCGGGCGCATGCTGCGCGCCCTGGCCGATCTGCTGCGCACCCACGCTGGCAGCGCGGGGGTGGCGTCGCGGCTGCGCGGCGACGAGTTCGCGGTGCTGCTGGACGGTCGCGCCGGGGGCGGGCGGCGCTTCGCCGAGCGCTACCAGCAGGCGCTCGCGAAGGCGCAGTTCGCCGTGGAAGGCGAGAGCGTGCGACTGGCGGTGAGCATCGGCGTGGTGGAGATCATCCCGCCGGGCCCGACTGCCGCAGACGTGATGCGCGCCGCCGACGTGGCGCGCCGGGAGGCCAGGACGGCGGGCGGTGGACGTTACGCCGTGCGCGCTCTGGAGTAGGCCCGGGCGGGGATCACAGTATGCAGAGCGTGGTCTCGCCCGTGACCTGCAGGCAGCGGTTGATCTCCGAGCGGGTCACCACGCGGTAGCGCCGCTCGCCCAGGGGCTCGAAGACGTCGATGACCATGCGGTGCACCAGACGGTCCGCCTGGCGCAGCACCGGCGGCATCCGCACGTCGAGCCGCGCCGGTCCGATTCTCAGTTTCTCCGTCCCGTCGGGATCGTAGCCGAGCCCCAGGGCGTGGCAGGCATAGACGTAGAGCATCTTCTGGTAATGCCCCAGCGCGCTCAGGAACACCACGTGGGCCGGGTCGCTGGCGGCCGCCGTAGTGCTGGTGCGCACCAGCAGTGCCTCGATGAAGTCCGTCTCCACCCGGTAGCCCAGCGTGCGCAGGGTCTCGTCCGCGGGCTGGTCTGGCATGACCTTGAAATGCAGGTGGCCATGGCCCGGCCGTCCGTCCGACGGCGAGGACGCGGGCGCCCGGCGTGGTGCGGAAGACATGGCAGGTGCGGCTTGCATGGGCGTGCTCCCCTGGCGAACCGAAGACGCTGTGCGGGATCGGGCTCCGGCCGAACGGCCGTGGCTGCCACCGCGCAGGCTCATTCAAGCGCGAAGCGGCGCACGGCGAGGTGACATTTCGCACCCGGGGTGCCACGCCGCGAGGCGCGCCTGGACGGCGGCCAGGGTCCGCGCCGCCGAGTGGACCTGACGACACTCCCGCGTCTGCCCTGCCGGGTGGACTGGATGACCCTCGCGGACCGCATCCGTGAGAGGATCCGGCGCCCGCGACGACACCTGCAAGGACGAGTCCACATGAGCCGCAGCGACGGGCCTGACCGCAAGGCCTACCACGACCGGGAGTTCCTGGATTCGCGCGATGCGCGCGCCATCCGCGTGCTGGCCGAGTACCTGGAGCCCGAGAAGCGCTTCCGCCAGCACGGCGTGCAGGACACGATCATCTTCTTCGGCTCCGCGCGCATCCGGGACCGGGAGACGGCGCAAGCCGAGCTGGCGGCGGCCGAGCGCGAGGGCGGCGACGTGGCCACCGCCCGCATGCGGCTCGAGATGTCGCGCTACTACGAGGAGGCCCGCGAGCTCGCCCGCCGGCTATCCCAGTGGTCCAACGAGCTCGCCGGCGATGATCGGCGCTTCGTCGTGTGCACCGGCGGCGGGCCGGGGATCATGGAGGCCGCGAACCGCGGCGCCCACGAGGCCGGGGCGCTGAACATCGGGCTGTCCATCTCGATCCCGGTGGAGGAGTTCCAGAACCGCTACGTGACGCCGGAGCTCGCCTTCGAGTTCCACTACTTCTTCATGCGCAAGTTCTGGTTCACCTACATGGCCAAGGGCGTGGTGGTGATGCCGGGCGGCTTCGGCACCCTGGACGAGCTGTTCGAGCTCATGACGCTGATCCAGACGCTGAAGATGAAGAAACGCCCGCCCATCGTGCTGTTCGGGCGCACGTTCTGGAACGAGGTGCTGAACCTCGAGGCCCTGGTGCGCTACGGCACCATCGACGCGAAGGACACGCAGATCTTCAAGGTCACCGACTCGGTGGACGAGGCCTTCGAGCACGTCACCGCGGGGCTCGCGTCGAAGGCGATGGGGAGCCCCGGCCCGCGGCTGTGAACCGGCCCTTCGGAGCGCTCGACAAGGCCGTGGCGCACCGGAGGAAGGCAGGGGTTGCTGTGTCACGCCGTGAATCCGTCCATGGAGGCTCGAACGCGGCGTCCCTGCCGCGTACGGACACACCAACCCCTGCTTTCCTCCGGTGCGCCACGGCCTTGTCGAGCGCTCCGAAGGGCCGGTTCACAGCCGCGGGCCGGGGCTCCCCATCGCCTTCGACGCGAGCCCCGCGGT
>JBFHNV010000315.1:0-5063 GCA_041593595.1 Gammaproteobacteria bacterium | reverse complement strand
GATTACGCCTCGTGACGGGCAGGCGGGTCCTACTTCCGCTTCTTCACCCGCCGCATCAGCCGCTGGCGCTTGCGCTGCTGGCGGGGGGTGAGGGGGTTGCGGCGGCCCTTGTAGGGGTTGTCGCCGGTGCGCAGCTCCAGCAGCACCGGCGTGCCCGTGAGGTCGAAGGCCTCGCGGAAGGTGCGCTCCAGGTAGCGGCGGTAGTGATCCGGCAGGGCCTCGGTCTGGTTGCCGTGGATGACGATGCGCGGCGGTGCGCTGCCCCCCTGGTGGGCGTAGCGCAGCTTGATGCGGCGGCCCCGCACCGCCGGCGGCGGCGTACGCTGCACGGCCGCCGCGAGCACGCGCGTGAGATCCGGCGTCGGCAGGTCCGCGGTGGCCGCGGCGTGGGCCCGGCGTACCGCGTCCAGCAGCTCCGAGAGGCCGCTGCCGTGCAGCGCGGAGAGGGTGACCACGGGTGCGAAGTCCACGAAGCGCAGGCGCCGCTCCAGCTCCGTGCGCACCCGTGCGCGCTCCCCCCCGTCCAGGCCGTCCCACTTGTTCACCGCCAGCACCACCGCGCGCCCGGCGTCCAGCACCAGCCCCAGCAGGTGGGCGTCCTGGTCGCTGACCCCCTCCCGGGCGTCCAGCATGAGCACCACCACCTGGGAGCCCCCGATGGCCTTGATGGTCTTCACGGCGCTGAAGCGCTCGAGCTCGTCGTCCACCCGGGCGCGGCGCCTGAGGCCCGCGGTGTCCACCAGCACGAAGGCCTGGCCGTCGCGCTCGAAGGGCACCTCGACGCTGTCACGGGTGGTGCCGGGCAGGTCGTGGGCCACGACCCGGTTGCTGCCGGTGAGCCGGTTGACCAGGGTGGACTTGCCCACGTTGGGCCGGCCCACCACCGCCACCCGGATTCCGGGTGCCTCGTCGGTCTCCGGCTCCTCGTCGCCGGCCGGAACGTGTCCCAGCGCGGCGTCGGCGAGGGCACGCAACCCTCGGCGGTGTGTCGCGGACACCGCCACCACCGTGTCGAACCCCAGGGTGTAGAACTCCGCCGTGGCCGCGGCCGGATCCAGGCCGTCCACCTTGTTGGCGACCAGCACCAGGGGCTTGCCGAGCGCCCTGAGCTCGCCGGCGATGCGCTCGTCCTCGGCGTTGAGGCCGGCGCGTGCATCCACCAGGAACAGCAGCACGTCGGCCTCGTCCATGGCCGCGCGGGCCTGTCCGGCGGCGAGTCGCGCCAGTGCGTCCGGATCGTCGCTCAGGCCGCCGGTGTCGACCAGCAGGTAGCGGCGCTCGCCCACCCGCCCGATGCCGTAGTTGCGGTCGCGGGTGACGCCGGGACGGTCCGCGACCAGGGCATCGCGGCTGCGGGTCAGGGCGTTGAACAGGGTGGACTTGCCCACGTTGGGCCGGCCCACGATGGCGACCACGGAGAGCATGCGGCCGGCCCGCGCCGGGCCCTGGGCTACTCGACCCGCAGCGCGGACAGCGTGCCGCCGCGCCCGTACACCAGCAGCAGGTCTCCCACCACCACCGGTGCCGTGGCGAGGCCGTCTCCGTCCACCCTGTGGCGCCCGGCGAGGCGGCCGTCCTCCCGGTCAAGGAAGTGCACCCAGCCCTCGAAGTCGCCCACGACGACGTGCTCGCCGAACACCGCCGGCGGGGTCAGGGCACGGCGGGCGAGCTTGTCCTGGCGCCACAGGGACGCGCTGTTCTCGCGGTCCACCGCCCACACGAAGCTCTGATCGTCGGTCACGAAGAGGTTGCGGCGCGACACGCCGAGGCCCGCATGGGACGACATGTCCCGCCGCCAGAGCACCTGCCCGCTGGTCAGGTCCACCGCGGCGACGCGCCCCTGGTAGGTGACCACGTAGATCAGGTTGTCCGCGATGACCGGGTCGGCGTCGATGTCCACCAGGCGCTCGAGCTCGGAGCGCCCGCTGGGGGTTGCGATACGGCTCTCCCACAGGAGCTGGCCGTCCTTCAGCGCCAGCGCCACCAGCAGGCCGCTGTCGAACCCGGCCACCACCGCTCCCGCCGCGACCACCGGCGCGCTGGTGCCGCGCAGGCTCAGCGCGGGCACCGACCGGTCGTAGACCCACAGGCGGGTGCCGTCGCTGGCGGCGAAGCCCGTGAGCTTGCCATCCTGGGTGCGCACCACGACCACCCCCTCGGCGGCGGCGGGAGCCGCCAGCACCTCGCTGGAGACCCGTCGGCGCCATGCGATGTCGCCGCTGTCCGCCTGCAGCGCGAGCACCTCGCCGTCGCTGGTGCCCAGCAGCACCAGTCCCTCGCCGACACCGGGGCCGCCGGCGATGGGCGTGTCCGTGGCGGTCTCCCAGATTGGCTCCCCCGAGGCGATCTCGTAGGCGCTCACGTCGCCGTCGCGCTCGGCCGCGAACACCCGCTCGCCCATCACCGCCGGCCGCAGGCGCAGGAACCGGCGCCCGGCGCTCGCGCCCACGTCACGACTCCACACGGTGGTCGCGCGAACGCTGGGCTCGTACTCGGTGAGCGGTGCCGGCGGCTCCACGTTGGGCGTGCCGGAGGAGAACCATCCGCCCGGAGAGCAGCCCGCTGCGAGCAGCGCGGTGGTCGCGACCAGCGCCCGGCCCAGGCGGTGCGACGCGGACACCCGGCCCTTCATCCGCTCGAGGGCAGGGCGTCGAGCTTGCGCCGGATGCGCTCGCGGGCGATCTCGGGCAGCGAACCGTCGGCCAGCGCGCTCTCGTAGGCAGCCCGCGCACCCGCCGCGTCCGGCTTCGCAGCCAGCACGTCGCCGCGGGTCTCGCTGCGCACCGCTGAGAACTCCGGGAGGGTGATCCGGTCCAGCGCGGCCAGGGCCGCGTCGTGCTGGCCCTGCTCGCTGAGCACTCGCGCCAGGCGCACTCGCGCCACGTCGCTCACTTCGAACGAGTCGCCATGGCTCGCCGCCCACTCCAGGAGTCGCTGTGCCGTGGTCATGTCCTTGCCGTTGTACGCGGCGTGCGCGCCGATCAGCGCCGCCAGGGCGGCGTACGCGCTGTCCGGGTGCTCCGCGATGATGGCGTCCGCCTGCTCGACGGTGCCGCGGCGGTTGGGGATGGCCGCGGTGTTCAGCAGCTTCTCGTAGCGCAGCGAGATCTGCTCCGCCTGGGCGTCCTGGTGGGCGCGCCAGGAGGTCCAGCCCACGACGCTGCCGAGCCCCAGGACAACACCGGCGACCACCGTGCGCCCGTGCTCCTTCCACCAGCGCTTCAGCTCTTCGAGTTGTTCTTCCTCGCTATCCATTGTCCCGTGTTCCGTCAGCGCGTGGCGCCCCGTCGGGGTCCGCCAGCAGGTCCCGGATGTGATCGGCCGCCCGCTCCAGGGGCACCTGATCCTGGCGCTCGCCACGCAGGGCCTTGAGCTGGATGCAGCCGGCCGCCAGCTCGTCCTCGCCCAGCACCAGAGCGAGCCGCGCGCCGCTGCGGTCCGCGCGCCGGAGCTTGGGCCGGAAGCCGCCGTCGCCGGCGTCCACCACCAGGCTCACGTCGGGCAGCGCATCGCGCAGGCGCTCCGCGACCGCGTGAGCGCGCCGGCACGGCGCGTCACCCACCGCCGCCAGGTACAGGTCCGGCGCCTCGGCGCGGGCCTCGATGCCCGCCGCGTCCATCACCGCGATGATGCGCTCGACGCCCGCCGAGAAGCCCACCGCAGGGGTGTCAGGCCCGCCGATCTCGGTGAACAGCCGATCGTAGCGCCCGCCGCCGCAGATTGCGCTCTGGGCGCCCAGGTCGCCGCTCACCCACTCGAATACCGTGCGGGTGTAGTAGTCGAGCCCGCGCACCAGGCGGCGGTTCACGCGGAACTCGACGCCGCACTCGGACAGCATTCCGGTCACCTCCTGGAAATGTGCCGTGGATGCGTTGCCCAGCGCGTCCAGGGGCAGCGGCGCCGCCTCGATGAGCGGCTGCATGTCCGGATTCTTGCTGTCGAGCACGCGCAGCGGATTGCTCGAGAGCCGCCGCTGGCTGTCCTCGTCCAGCCGGTCGCGGTGGTCGGACAGGTACTCCCGGAGCTGTTCCCGGTAGGCGGACTGCTCCTCGCGGGTGCCGAGCGAGTTGACCTCCAGAGCCACGTTCCCGAGCCCCAGCCCCCGCCACAGGCGGGCCGTCACGAGAATGATCTCGGCATCCGCGGCGGGTCCACCGGCACCGTAGATCTCCGCGCCGAGCTGGTAGAACTGCCGGTACCGCTCCTTCTGCATCTTCTCGTAGCGGAACATGGGACCCGCGTACCAGATGCGCAGCCCCTCGCCGCCACGGGGCAGGCCGTGCTCCACGGCCGCACGCACGCAGCTCGCCGTGGCCTCCGGGCGCATGCTGAGGCTGCGCCCCTTGCGATCGGGGAAGGTGTACATCTCCTTCTCGACGATGTCCGTGGCCTCGCCGATGGAGCGCCGGAACAGCTCGGTGTGCTCCAGCACCGGCGTGCGCAGCTCCTGGTAGCCGTAGCCCTCGAACACCGCCCGGGCGCGGTCCTCCACCTGGTGCCACCGCGGGGCCTCCGGCGGGAGAATGTCCTTCATTCCGCGGACGACTTTGAGGCGGCTCATGAGGGCTGGATGGAGTGCGGCTGGTTCGAGGGAGGGGGGGCGGGTCGGCTCGTGCGGGTCGCCCGGGACCCCGAGGCGCGCGGATTCTAGCAGATCCCCGGCCCGCGGCCGTGGCGGTGCGGCTACCGTCCGAGGGTGAAGCGGGCGACCCCCCGCTCCGTGTACGGGGTCAGGTCCACGGCCTTGCCGTTGTACTCCATCGTCACGCCCTCGGTGCGGCCCAGGAGCACGCGGATGGGCGGCTCGCCGCGGAGATCCAGCTCGCGGCCCGGCTGTACCAGGTTGTAGAACAGGCGCGCCTCGTTGCGATCGTAGATCTCCACCCACGCCTCCACCGGAAAGGAGATGCGCAGCCTCGCGGTGCCATCCTGCGGCGCCGTGTCGGGCGCACCGGCGCGCGCCGCGACGGTCGGCGGCGCGGGTCCGGTGCCCGGTTCGCCCCCCGGGCCTGGCGTCACCGTCGCCGTGGTGCCCGAGTCCGCCGGCGACGCGCCGGTCGCGG
>JBFHNV010000314.1:0-5082 GCA_041593595.1 Gammaproteobacteria bacterium | reverse complement strand
CAGAGCGGCGCCCTGTTGCGGCGACGGTCGCCGGTATCGGGGCCGGTAGCTCAGACAGTAGAGCGGATGGTTGAAGACCGTCGCGGCGGTGGTGCAACTCCATCCTGGCCCGCCAGATCTCTGCCTGCATTCGACGACACCGGGGCCCTGGCTCGACGGGAAGAGCACCTTCGTCGCACGAAGGCGGATGCCGGTTCGAATCCGGCGGGCTCCACCAGCAACGGCCCGGTAGCGCAATGGGGGCGCGCTTCGTTGTCAGCGAAGAGGACGCGGGTTCGATTCCCGTCCGGGCCGCCAACCGCCAGGTTTGCTCGACCGGCACAGCAGTTGCCTGGCACGCGACCGAGGGTGGCTGTTGCGCGCCATCCCGGGCGCGCACCCTCCGAGCGCATTGCGTGCGACCGAATCCGCTCCCGGCGGATTCGTCGATTCCACCACCCGCATCCATGCTTCACTTCCGGGTGTAGCGCAGTCCGCGCAGCGCGCCTGCCTCGGAGGCAGGAGGTCGCAGGTTCGAATCCTGCTGCCCGGACCAACGCGACGCTGGAGTAGCTCAGACGGAAGAGCGCGGGTCCCACATGCCCGAGGTGGCCTGTTCGAACCAGGCCTCCAGCACCATCACGCCACTGGGATAGCTCAGCCAGGCAGAGCACCGGCCTGATATGCCGGTGGTCGTCCGTTCGAATCGGACTCCCAGTACCAGACATGCCGCGATAGCTCAGTGGCCAGAGCAGCCCCCTCCAAACGGTCGCAGCGCCGGTTCGAATCCGGCTCGCGGTGCCAGTGTGGCCGTAGCTCAACGGCAGAGCGCGAGATCGTGGCCCTCGCGATTCCGGTTCGACTCCGGACGGTCACCCCATGGCCCACACCGGGCTGGCCGATCGGCGAGGCGCCTGCCCCTGAAGCAGGTCCAGCGAGGTTCGATTCCTCGGCCCGGTGCCAGCACCCACGCCGACGTGGTGGAAAAGGCAGATGCCGGCATCGTCCAGCGGCCAGGATGCGGGGCACTCGACCCCGCGACCGGGGTTCGAGTCCCCGTGCCGGCACCAATGCCCGCGCCGACGTGGTGAAACGGCAGACACGCCGCCGCGAGATGGCGGTGACCGCAAGGTCATGCAGGTTCGACCCCTGCCGTCGGCACCAGTCCACGAACGGCGGCGAAGCACCCGCACGACTCGAGTCGGACACCGTTGGATCGTGACCACCGCGCACCACGTCCCCGAAGCTCAGCCGGATGAGCGCAGGCGTGCGAAGCCTGAGGCGCCGGGTTCGAATCCCGGCGGGGACACCAGCACGCGATTCGCCCCCGTAGTTCAGCGGAGCAGAACGCTCGGTTCCGATCCGAGAGGCGGGAGGTTCGATTCCTCCCGGGGGCGCCCGCTCCACGGTCGATAGCTCAACGGGCAGAGCACCGGGCTCTTACCCCGGGTGGTGCAGGTTCGACGCCTGCTCGGCCGACCAGTCACCCGAAGTCATCCGCAAGTCGAAGTGAATCTCGACATCGACAATGACGCCGGCACGGAACCGGCGCCGGGAATCAGGACCATGGACATCGTGAGCTGCGCATCGAACCCGCTGGTGCTCGCGCTGGACGTGACCGGCCGGCCTGCAGGCTGGATCGGCTGGCAGGACGCGGCCGTGCTCTACTGCCGCGAGCGCGTCGCCTGGGAGGCCAGCGAGAGCCGCATCCGCGTTCGCGGCGGGCGCTCGCGCCGCTCCGGCCGCCGCAGCGAGCTGCTGCTCGGCACCATCGTGGCGGTGAGCGGTCACGTACCGGGTCGCGGGCCACCGCGCCGGGTACCGCCGCTCACCAACCGGGCGCTGTTCCGCCGCGATCAGCACCTGTGCCTGTATTGCGGCAGGCGTTTCGCGCACGCGGAGCTGACCCGGGATCACGTGGTGCCACGCTCGCACGGCGGCGATGACGTGTGGGAGAACGCGGCCAGCGCCTGCGGCGCGTGCAACCGACGCAAGGGCCCGCGCACGCCCGAGGAGAGCGGCATGCGGCTGCTGGCGGTGCCGTACGCGCCGGACCTCGCCGAGTGGCTGGTGCTGTCGAACCGCCGGATCCTCGCGGATCAGATGCGGTTCCTGCAGCCGGGATGACTCACCGGGCGCCCCGCGCGGGCGCCCGGCGCGACCGGGCCCTGGACAAGGTCATGGCCGACCCGCGTATCGGCGCGACGATGAACGGGAAGCCCGCGCCGATGGACGGAAGACGCCTGGTCCGGGGCGGGCTCGAGTCGATCGCGGAGCCCTGAGGCCCGGCGCGCGAGCCTCAGCCGCGCTGCTTCGCCTTGATCCCCTCCCACACCGGGCGGAAGTCGTAGGTGGCGTAGAACTCGGTGTCGAAGGCGCCCCACGCGCACTGCTCGATGGCCAGGTTCACCTCGCGCAGCCGGTCGGCGGGTACCTTGAGCGTGACCACCTGGCCGATGCCCATCATCACGTACCAGGAGACGACCTCGATGCCCTCGGGGGGGAAGCGTTTCCAGAAACCGGTCTCGTCGAGGCGCGCATTGATCTCGCCGAGGTTCTTGTCCTGCTGGTGCTTCAGCTTGATGGTGAGAAGCAGCTCGTTGGATTCGGTAGGCATAGGACGGACCTCCTGGCGGTCGCTCCTGTTCGGGGACGATGATTCTGCCGCGGCGGGATTGCGTGCGCACGCCCCCTCCATGCCGGCGGGACGCGGCGCAGTGGTGGAGGAGATGCGCGCGCGGACTCGGCTGCTGATCGCGTCGTGCCCGGATGCGTGTCCGTGACTTTCGTGGCAGACTGAACTCGCGGCTCTCGTCCTTGACCGGTCCGCCCGGTGCGGCTGTTGCACGGGCGTCGCGTCGACGGTGACGTGGTCGCGAAGGCGTCCCGCTTCGACGCGACGCGCCCAGACGCCTGACGCGCAGGCTGGCACGAGGGCGAGCCCCGGGGGAGATCGAATGTCGCTGGTACTCGAGACGCGGTGCGTGCGGACGCTGGCCCTCGGCAGCCGCGATGCGTTCGAGCACGGGCGCCTGGAAGTGGATGCAGCCGCGCTAGCGCGGGCGCTGGAATCCGGTATCGAGGCCATCGAGCGGGTGACGGTCCACGCCGCCCGGCCGGGCGAGTCCGTGCGGATCCACTGCTGCAAGGACGTGATTCAGCCCGGACTGAAGCTGAGCGGCGAGCGGCCCGGCACGGGACGCCGGGCGTTGCTCGAAGACGTGGCGGTGGTGACCTGCGGGCCCATCGTCGGCTTCCAGGAGGGCATCATCGACATGGTGGGTCCCGGCGCCGACTACACGCCCTTCTCCCGGATGCCGCTGCTCGTGCTGGAGATCGACGTCGCCGAGGGGACCGACCCGCACGCGCACGAGGCAGCGATTCGCGCGGCCGGTCTGCAGGCCGCGGAGTCGGTGTGCCGCATCGGCTTGGCGGCGCCCCCGGATCGCACCGAGGAGCTGTCGTGGGGTGGGCACGGCGCGGCGCCCGAGCTCCCGCGCGTCGCCTACGTGTGCATGGTCCTGAGCCAGGGCCTGCTGCACGACACCTGGGTGCTGGGTCGCAACGCGCAGGAGGGGATGCCGGCGATCCTCGACCCGCTCGCCATCTGCGACGGCGCCATCGTCTCCGGCAACTGCGTGAGCGCCTGCGACAAGCACACCACCTGGCACCACCGGAACAACCCGGTGGTGAAGGATCTGCTGGCCGGCCACGGCACACGGTGGAACTTCGTGGGGGTGGTCGTCACCAACCAGCCTGTGCGGCTGGCCGAGAAGGAGGCCTCCGCGCGCAGGGCGGTCGAGCTGGTCCGCGGCCTGTCCCCCCGGGGCGCCATCGTGACCAAGGAAGGCTTCGGCAACCCGGACTCCGACTTCATGATGATCCTCCGCCTTCTGGAGCAGGCGGGCATCGCGAGCGTCGGCGTGACCGACGAGTTCGCCGGAAGCGACGGCGGCTCCCAGTCCCTCGCGGACTCGACCCCGGAGGCGACCGCCATCGTGTCCACCGGCAACGCCAACGAGCGGGTGCTGCTCCCGCCGCTGGAACGTCTCATCGGCCACGCGCCCGACGTCTCCCGCCTCGCGGGCGGCTATGCGGGAAGCCTGAAGGAGGACGGCAGCCTCGAGGTGGAGCTGCAGGCGATCATGGGGTCCACCAACGAGCTCGGATCCGGCAACCTCAGTGCCCGTGAGATCTGACATGCAGCGCAGCATTCGCGCGGTCCACTACCTCAACCAGTTCTTCGCCGGGATCGGCGGCGAGGAGGCCGCGGCGGCACCGCCCCGCTGGTTCGACGAGGCCCGCGGGCCCGGCAAGCTGGTCGCACAGCTCGCGCCGGAGTTCGAGATCGTCGGCACCCTGAGCGCTGGCGACGACTACGTGGCCGGGAACCTGGACCGGGCCGTTCCCGAGCTGATGGAGCGGCTGCGCGAGGCGCTCCACGGCAGGGAGGTGGACGTGCTGCTGGCAGGACCGGCCTTCAACGCTGGCCGATACGGAATGGCCTGTGCCGCGCTGTGCGCGGCGGTGCAGGACGAGCTCGGGATCCCCGCCGTGACTTCGATGTTCCCGGACAACCCGGCCGTGGACAGCTACCGCCGTCGGGCCACGATGACGCAGGGCGGCTCCGACGTCATGCACATGCGGGCCGACCTGGATCGGATGCTGCGCGCCGCATCGAAGCGGGCGCGTGGCGAGACGCTGTCCGCCGCGAGCGACGGCACCATCCCGACGGGCCTGCGGCAGAACTACTTCGCCGGAAGCACCGGCGCGGAGCGCGCCGTGCGCATGCTCCTGGAACGTCTCGCCGGCAGGCCGGCGGTCACGGAGTACCCGATGCCGGTCTTCGACCGGGTGCCACCGGCGCCCGGCGTCGGCGATGCGCGCGGGTGCGTCGTCGCGCTGGTCACCTCCGGCGGTATCGTGCCTCGCGGCAACCCCGACCGCATCGAGGCGGCCAACGCGAGCCGCTACGGGGAGTACCCGCTGGAGGGCCTGGACCGCCTGTCGGCGCAGACCCACCAGAGCGTGCACGGGGGCTACGACCCCACCTACGCGAACCAGGATCCGAACCGCGTGCTGCCGCTGGACGTGGCGCGGGAT
>JBFHNV010000313.1:0-5124 GCA_041593595.1 Gammaproteobacteria bacterium | reverse complement strand
TCCTCCTCCTTGGCCGGTGATCCGGGATTCGGAGCAGCTATCTAGACCGCGCTCGGACATGCCCGTGGAACTCAGCTCCGGCCAAATCGACGAGTTTCGGGAACGCGGCTTCCTCGTCTTTCCGCAGCTGCTCTCGGGCGACGAGATCGCGGTCCTAAGACGCGAGCTCACACGGCTGTGCGCGATGCACTGCGCGGAGGTGGTGCGTGAGCGCACGGGCACCACGCGCATGGTGTTCCGCACCCACGACGCAGGGAGCGCCACCGCCTCGCCGGCGTTCCACGCACTCGCGCGCCTGCCCCGGATTCTCGGGCCGGCGCGGCAGGTGCTCGGCGCGGACGATCTCTACGTGCATCACTCCAAGTCGAACGTCAAGGATGCCATCGACGGCACGGCGTACCAGTGGCATCAGGACTACGGCTACTGGATGCTGGACGGCATTCCCGCGTCCCACATGGTGACGATGATGGTGATGCTCGACGGCGCGACCGAGATCGGCGGTTGCCTGTACTTCCTTCCGGGCAGTCACCAGGGCGGGCGCGTCGAGCCCGAGTGGGACGACAAGACGTCGTCTTACGGGACGTGGATCGTTCCCAAACGCACGGTGCTCGAGCGGATGGCCGAGTGCCCGCCGCCGGTCGCGATCACCGGCCCCCCCGGCACCGCGGCGCTGTTCCACTGCAACCTCATGCACGGCTCGGGCCACAACCTCTCGGCGCGCCCGCGCTGGCACAGCTACATCGCGTACAACACCGTGGCCAACCGGGCGCGGGCGGTGGAGGCACCGCGCCCGGAGTGGGTTCGCGGCACCGACTTCACCCCGCTGCGGGAGGTCGAGGACGATGCGATCCTTGCCGCCGAGGGGTCGGAGCCGAGACCGGGCTAGCGCATCGCCCGGGCCGCGTATCGACCCGACCTGCGACACCGCTCCAGAGACGAGACAGCTCAGCTCACGAGTCCCGGACAGCTGACGAGGAAGATCCTGGCAGGCATGGCGGTGATCCTGGTCCTGGTGCTCGCCGTGCACCACATTCATGGCCGAGAGCCGGTCCAAGATTGAACAGGCGTGGCCGCCGATCGCGATGGAGGACGTTCAGGCGAAAGGCAATCGCCGACAAGCCTCGGAGATGTCGGCGAGTCGGACTACAGCAAGTCGTTCCATTCGAACCGGGCACGACTGCTCGCCACCGCACCGCCCGATTCGAGGAGCTACGCGGCCGTCTCCAGGTGGCTGGTTGCGGACCTTCTGAACTCCGCGGTGCACGGCACCATTACCGCATCCATCAAGCTGGGACCCAGGGACGAGCATCTGGCCCGGAGTCCGCCTCCGTTCGATGCGGTGTTCGGCCAGAACCCGCACCTGTCGGTCCGCAGACCCTGGTGGTGAGCATTTCCGCGGTCCGGATCCCATTGGCGGCGGGAAGCCTGGAGCTGGTGCCGACGGCGAGGGAGCAGGCTTTCGTGTTCCGGCAGAAGGCGGCGGCGAGGTGATGTGGCGAGACTCGGTTGCGCGCCGGCTCGCGCAGCGCGTGTGCTTCAGCCGTAGTCGGGCCGGCGCTTCTCGAGGAACGCGGCAACGCCCTCGCGAAAGTGCGGGCTCGCCCGCACGCGATCGCCCAGCTCCTGCTCCAGGGCCTCGCGGGTCATGGCGTGATCGGCGATGGTGGCGCTCACCTGCTGCTTCACCGCCTGCACCGCCGACGGGCTGTTGGCCGCGATCTGCGCCGCGGTCTCGAGCGCCCGCGGCAGCACGTCCTCGACCGGCAGCACGTCGTTCACGAGCCCGATGCGCTCGGCGAACGCTGCATCCACCAGCCGCCCGGTGAGCAGCAGGTCCATGGCGCGCACGTAGCCCACCTGCTGCATCAGCTTGACGGTGGCGCCGCCGAAGGGATAGACGGACCAGCGCACCTCCGGCAGGCCGAAGCGGGCGTGGGCCGCCGCGAAGCGGATGTCGGTGGACAGCATGAGCTCCACGCCGCCGCCGGCGCAGTCGCCGTTGACCGCGGCGACGATGGGCTTCGAGAAGACCGTGTTCTTGATCAGCGCGCGGTTGACCATTCGAGCGGTCTCCTCGCCGGCGCTCAGGTCCCCGCCCAGGTCCGCGCCGGCGCAGAAAGCCCTGTCACCGGCGCCGGTCAGCACCACGCAGCGGCACTCGGAACGGTCCAGCTCGTCCCACAGCGCGGCCAGCTCCGCCATCATCTCCCGGGTCATGGCGTTGCGTCGCGGCGGGTTGTCGATGGTGATCTGGGTGACGTGGCGGGCCGGCTCGTCCCGGTGCAGGGGCATGTCCTTCACTCCTCGCGGGTGCCGCGCGACCGCGCAGGCGGGGCACGGGCCTCGCCTGGACACCCGCTCGACGATGCCGCTATCTTCTAGCTTCCCCGCCGCGAAGGCCAGCGTGCCCGGGCCCTCCCACATGCGAGCGCCGCTCAGCCGCACCCTGTACGACCTGCTCGAGGAGCAGGCCGGCCGCGCTCCCGATGCACCGGCGGTGATCGGTCGCGGGGGGGCGCTGTCCTTCGCGGCGCTGGCCGGCCGCGCGCGGGCCCTGGCGGGCGCGCTGCACGAGCGCGGCGTGCGCCGGGGCACGCCGGTGGCCTCCATCATCAACAACCGCGTGGAGTTCCTGGAGGTGCTGTTCGGCGTGACCGCCCTGGGCGCCGTGCTGGCGCCGCTCAGCACCTGGTCCACCCGCGGCGAGCTCGACTTCCTGCTGCGCGACAGCGGCGCGCGCGTGCTCTTCACCCTGGACCGTCTCGGCGAGCGGTGCTTCGCGGACGACGTGGCGGCGCTGCTGGACGGCGACCGTGCGCCGGTGGTGGAGCAGGTCTTCGTGCTCGACGGCGAGCCGCGCGCCGGCTGGTGTCGCTACGACGAGCTGCTGGTGGACGACAGCGCGCCGCCGCTTGCCCCGGGCGCCGCGGCGAGCGCCGGCGACGCTGCCATGGTGCTCTACACCTCGGGATCCAGCAGCCGCCCCAAGGCCGTGCCGCTGGATCAGCACGCCATCATCGAGAACGGCTTCAACATCGGCGAACGCCAGGGCCTCGCGCCGGGCGATCGCGTGTTCCTCCCGGTGCCCCTGTTCTGGTCCTACGCTGCGGCCAATGCGCTACCCGCGGCCATGAGTCACGGCGCCGCCCTGGTCCTGCAGGAGCGCTTCGAGGCGGAGGAAGCCCTCGCCCTCATCGAGACCCACGCCTGCACCGCCCTCTACACCCTGCCCGCCATCACCAACGCCCTGCTGGCCGCCCCCGGCTTCCGCCGCGAGCGCACGCGCACCCTGCGCACCGGGCTCACCATCGGCAGCCCCCAGGACGTGATACGCACGGCGCGCGAGCTCGGCGCCGGCTCCATCTGCAACATCTACGGCAGCACGGAGACCTACGGCAACTGCTGCGTGACCCCCTGCGGCTGGCCCCTGGAGCGCCGCGCGCGTTCCCAGGGCCCGCCGCTGCCGGGGGTGCGGCTGCGCGTGCGCGACCCGGACACCGGCGCGCCGTGCCCGCCGGGCACGGTGGGCGCGCTGGAGGTCCGCGGCTACCTCACCCGCGGCTACGCCGGCGACAGCGCGCGCTTCAATGACGAGGTGTTCACCGGCGACGGCTGGTTCCGCACCGGCGATCTCGCATGCCTCGACGACGCGGGATGCGTGGTCTACTCGGGACGCAGCACGGAGATGATCAAGCGGTCCGGAATAAACGTCTCGCCGGCCGAGGTGGAGGAGGTGCTGCAGCAGCACCCGGACGTTGGGCTCGCGGGCGTGACCGGCACGCCGGACGCCGCCCGCGGCGAAGCCATCGTCGCCTTCGTGGTCCGGCGGCCCGGGGCGCAGGTGGCCGACGACGCGCTGCGGGCCCACTGCCGGGAGCATCTGTCCGGCTACAAGATCCCCGACCGCATCGAGTTCCGCGATTCGCTCCCGCTCACGCCCACGGGCAAGCTCCTGCGCAAGGAGCTCAGGTCCCTCGCGGCCGCCGTCACGGCCGATGCCTGACATGACGGCCCGCGAGGACACGGCGCCCATGGAGACGTTTCTCGCCGGTGTGAGGGTGCTGGATCTGAGCCATTACATCCCCGGCCCGCTGGCGAGCCAGGCGCTCGCCGACATGGGCGCGGACGTGCTCAAGGTGGAGCCGCCCCAGGGCGACGGGATGCGTCACCTGGGGCCGCGGGACGCGCAGGATCGGCCGCTGTTCTACGAGTGCATCAACGCCGGCAAGTCCGTGCTGCGCCTGGACCTCAAGCGCGAGGACGGGCGCGTGCGCTTTGTCGACCTGGTGCGCGACACTGACGTGCTCATCGAGGGCTTTCGCCCGGGCGTGACGGAGCGGCTCGGCATCGGCTACGCGGCATTGCACGCGATCAATCCCGGGCTCGTGTACTGCTCCATCAGCGGCTACGGCGCCACCGGCCCCTCCGTGGGCCGGGCCGGGCACGACGCCAACTACCTGGCGGAGGCGGGCGTGCTGGACCGCAACGGCAGCGATCGCCCCGTGTACTTCGATCCGCCCGTCGCCGACGTGAGCGGCGGGCTGTACGCGGCGCTGGCCATCCTCGGTGCGCTCATGGGCCGCGCGCACACCGGGTGCGGCTGCCACGTGGACCTGGGCCTCGCCGACGTGATCATGCCGCTGCAGCAGTTCCAGGTGGCGCACCACGGTGCCAGCGGCTACGCGCCGAAGCGCGGCCAGACCTACCTGAACGGGGGGGCCGCGTATTACAACGTCTACGCCACCGCGGACGGTGGACACGTGGTCGTCGGCGCGGTGGAGCCCAAGTTCTGGCGGGCATTCTGCGAGGCAGCGGGGCGGCCCGAGTGGATCGAGCGCCGGGACGAGCCCATCCCCCAGTCGGCCCTGATCGCGGATCTGGCGACGTACTTCGCGGGACTGGGCAGCGGCGATTGCGACGCGCGCTTCGCGGGCGTCGACTGTTGCTACTCCCGGGTGTCGACGCTGGGTGAGGCCCTGCAGAGCGCCCACGTGGCCGGGCGCGGCCTGGTGCGCCGGGCCGCCGGCGGCGCGCTGCAGGCGCTGTTTCCCGCCCGGATCGGCGGGCGCCCGCCCGCGGAGCGGGCGCCCCTGCGCGAGGTCGATGGGCACGCGGCGAGCGATC
>JBFHNV010000312.1:0-5147 GCA_041593595.1 Gammaproteobacteria bacterium | reverse complement strand
GGGGGCGCGGGGGGCGTCGCCGACGCCCCGCGCGCGGTGCCGGATTACTCCGCCGCCTCGGCTGCCTGCTTCGCGAACCGCGCCTCCATGGTGCGGCGCGCCTTCACCGCATCGTTCGCGAGGTCGGCCTCCACGTCCGACCACCTCACGACCTGCCCCGCCCGCACCGGGCCTCGCAGGGTCACGCCGTGGGCGAGCCCGATGGGGAGTGCCTCGTGGGCCAGCGACACGCCGGCCGGCAGCAGCTTGCCGTAGACCGTGAACCCGCCCTCCCCGTCGAGGCGCTCGCCTGGGGCCAGGTCGCGCTTGGCCGTGGCGGCCACGTCGCCGACGAAGCCCCGCGTCGCGCCGGTGGGCTGCCCGAGCAGCGCGGCGCTCAGGATCGAGACGTTCAGCTCGAGTCCGATGAGGTGGAACGGCTTGTACATGGCGGAGTAGCGCCCGCTGCCGTCGGTGTTCATCCCGTACTGGCGGAAGCAGGCGGCGGCGTAGTCGTTGGGCGCCTCGATGACCACGTACACGCCCCAGCGCAGGTCCCGCGCCACGGGGCGCCCGTCCCGCTCCAGCGAGGACACCACCTCCACCTGGCCCTTGTGGGCCAGCTGCCCCCCCTCGCTCTCGGGGCGCAGCACGTGGGCCAGGTCGTCCATGCCGCAGGGCGGGAAGCGCAGGCCGTCCGGCGGCGGGGTGAGCCCGGTGGCGTTGGCGATGGCGGCCATCTCCAGGGCGGACTTCGTGCCATCCAGGAACGAGTTGAACATCTGGCTGTTCATGCCCGCCGCGCGCGCCGCCTCGGGCGTCATCCCGTAGTGGTCCCACACGGTGTCCGGGGTCGACGCGTGGTAGGCCGGCAGGTACTTCGTGCCCTTGCCGGCAGCCACCACCTGAAACCCGCAGGCGCGCGCCCACTCGACCAGCTCACAGGTGAGCGCGGGCTGGTCGCCGTAGGCCATGGAGTAGACGACGCCGGCGTCGCGGGCCTCCTCCGCCAGCAGCGGGCCCGCGAGCACGTCGGCCTCGACGTTCACCATGACGATGTGCTTGCCGCTGGCAAACGCACCACGCGCGTGGGCGATGCCGATGATGGGGTTGCCCGTCGCCTCGACGACCACGTCCACGTCGTCGCGCGCCATCATCGACAGCGCGTCGTCCGTGAAGTGGACCTCCGCCACCTGCGCGTCGCTCCAGCCGACGCTGCGACACGCGGCGCGGGCGCGATCCGGCGCGAGGTCCGCGAGGGCGCTGACCCGCAGCCCCGGCGTGGTCGGGACCTGGGACAGGAACATGGAGCCGAACTTGCCGGCCCCGATGAGTCCGACGCGCACGGGGTCGCCCCCCTGGGCGCGGTTCACGAGCTGCTGATAGATGTACATGGTTCCTTCTCAGGCGGCGGCGCTGGTGTTCTGGACGAGGTCCGTCAGGCAGTCGTCGGCAAGCGCCTCGATGGGCGTGAAGTCGCGGTGCGCGATCCACTCGGCGCGCTGGAAGCGGCGGATGTGGTTGTCCACGTGGCACAGCGACAGGTACACGATGGTGCGCCCGAAGGGACTGATGTTGGGCGGGCTCGCATGGACGAGGAGCGAGGAGAACAGGAGCATGCTGCCGGCAGGCCCCGTGGGCGCGACGCAGCCGCCCCGCTCCGCGAGCTTCGTCACCATCTGCCGGTCCAGCGTCCACAGCGGATAGCTCGTGGTCTCCAGGTCGTGGCCTGCGTCCAGCACGCCCCCCTTGTGGCTACCGGGGATGAACAGCAGCGGTCCGTTGGCGGCGGTCACGTCATCGAGGAACACGGCGATGTTCATGGCCCGCGGCTCGGGCATCTCGTCGTCGCGCTTCCAGGTGCCATAGTCCTGGTGCCACTGCCAGACCTCGCCGTCGAACGCGGCCTTGGCGTTGATCTTGTACTGGTGCATGTACACCGGGCCGTCGAGAATCTGCATCACCGGCTCGATGAGCCGGGGATGGCGGCCGAGGCGGCGGTGTGCGTCGTTGTACTTGTGCGCGGCAAATGCGGTGCGCGCGGCGCCGGACGACTCGCGCCACACCTCCTCGCGCTCCAGGGTGTAGACCTCGTCCGCCGCGCGCTTCAAGACGGCGGCTTCCTCAGGCGTGAAGCGTCCGGGAAAGAAGAGATAGCCCTCCTCGTCGAATCGTGCGAGCTCCTCGGGGGTGAGTTTCACGGCAGTTCCTCCTGTAGTGGCGCGCCTGACCTCAGGCGCGCTGCAGTGGTGTCGCCCGCGCGGCGGGCATGGTGTTCGGCGAGCCGGCCGGCGCGTTCGCCGTCGCCGGCGAGCACCGCGTCCAGGATGGCCTGGTGCTCGCACCAGACGTCACCGCGCAGCGCGCGGTCCTGCAGCACCGCGTGCATGCAGCGGCGGAAGTGCACCCAGTGGGGCGCGGTAATGGTCTCCAGCCACGGGTTCCCGCTTGCCCGGTACAGAGACAGGTGGAAGCTCACGTCGGCATCCACCAGGGCCGTCAGGTCGCCGCCGGAGGGGCCCGTGCGGTGCCCGTCCACGAGGCGGCGCAGGTCGTCGAGCTCGCGGCCGCCGAGGGACCCGTCGGCCACCCGCGCGGCGGCAGCCCGTGCCGCGAGCGCGTCCAGTGACCCGCGTACCGCGTACAGGGCACCCAGGCGCTCGGGCTCCATGGGCGCCACGGTCAGCCCCTTGCGGCCGAGCTCCACCAGCACCCCCTGCTCCTTCAGCACGCGCAGCGCATGACTGACGGGCTGGCGGGAGACCCCGAGCTGCCGGGCGATGTCCGCCTGCGCCAGGCGCTCCCCGGAACGCAGGCTGCCGGCCACGATGGCGTCCACGATGGCGTTGCGGACGCGCTCCATCAGCTCGGGCTCGCTGGCGACCGGTTTCAGCATGGGATCAGGGGTTCGGAATTCTGAATTCGGAATTCAGAATATCAGATCTGCGGGGCATGTAAACCCCCCGCGGACCAGGTCCCGGTCGGGCGGACGGTCCCGGCCGGGGACCGCCACCACCAGCGCGCCCAGGGGGCGTCGTGTCCGACGCCCGGGGAGCGGCTACTGGACCTTGGAGTACGGGGTCGGGGCCAGGATGTAGTTCACCACCCGCTCCACGATGGCGCCGTTCTTCTCCGTCTCGGCACGGGCACTGATCCATTCGGGATCGGCCATGAAGGCGTTCCACTTCTGCTCGCGCTCGGCCAGGCTCTCCCACTCGAGCAGGTAGTAGAGCACCTGGTTGCTCTCGCCGATCAAGGTGGTCCAGAAGCCGGCCTGGCGGATGCCGTGCTTGTCCCAGATCTTGAGCGTGATGGTTGAGAAGCGCTTGTTCAGGTCCGGCAGGCGGCCCGGGACGCAGTGGTAGATGCGCAGTTCGTGGATCATGAGTGTGCTCCTCGTCGCGTCGTGGTGAATGGCGGGTGCGCGGGGCACCCGGTGCGGTCAACCCGGCAGGCGCGCGCCTGCCATCCAGCCCTCCAGGATGACCTGCGCTGCCACCGCGTCGCGGCCCGCCGGGTGCACGGTCCCGGCCTCGCGGTCGCGGGCCTCGCGGGTGCTCAGGCGCTCGTCGGCGAAGTGCAGCGGCAGGCCGAGGCGGCGCTGCAGGCGCCGCGCGAAGCGGCGCGCGCGACGTGTCAGGTCCTGCTCGCTGCCGTCCATGTTGAGGGGCAACCCCACCACCAGGGCATCGGGCCGCCAGTCGTCCAGCAACGCGGCGACCCGCGTCCAGTCGGGCTGTCCGTCACGGGCGTCCAGGGTAGTCAGGGGGGTCGCGGTGCCGGTCAGGGTCTGGCCCACCGCCACGCCGATGCGCCTGTCGCCGAAGTCGAAGCCGAGCAGCGTCGCGGGCGGCTGGCTCACCCGTGGCCGGCCCCTCCCATCAGGCGCGCGGGGTCCACGCCCAGCATGCGGGTGGCGTGGTCCCAGCGATCCTCGTAGGGCACGTCGAAGATGATGCTGCTGTCTGCCGGCCCGCTCAGCCACGCGTTCTCCAGCACCTCGCGCTCGAGCTGGCCCGCGCCCCAGCCGGCGTAGCCCAGCGCCACCATGATCCGCGTCGGCCCCTCGCCGCGCGCCACCGCCGCGAGGATGTCGCGCGAGGTGGCGACGCCGATGGTGTCGCCCACCTTGAGCACCGAGTCCCACTCCCCGGCGGGCTCGTGGATCACGAAGCCGCGCTCGCGCTGCACCGGGCCACCCTGCAGCACCGGCATGCGGCCGATGGCCTCGGTGGCCGTGTCGATGTCCAGGTGGCTCAGCACCTCGCCAAGCCGGATCTCCAGCGGGCGGTTGATGACGATGCCCATGGCGCCGTCCTCGTTGTGGGCGCACATGTACGTCACCGTGCCGTGGAAGTTCGGGTCCGCGAGCGACGGCATGGCGATCAGGAACTGGTCGGTGAGATTCATGGCCGGACATTATCCGCCCGCGCCCGGCCTTTGTGAATCGAGCTCTGGCGCGCGCCATGAGCCCTGCGCGGGCCAGCGGCGCACGCGCGATCAGCGGCTCGCGAAGCGGTTCCCGGTCAGGAACCGCCAGGTTCTCTGGATGTGCAGGATGTCCACCTCGTCGCGGATGGACTTGGGGAAGCGGGCGAACGGTGCGGCCAGGCGCACGATGCGCACCGCCGCGTCGTCGAGCACCTTGTGGCCCGAGGAGCGGCGCACGATGATGTCGGCCACCGCGCCGTCGGCGCTGATGGCGACCTCCAGCAGCAGGTCCCCGGAGAGGCTGCGCCGGCGCGCCTCGTCCGGGTAGTTGAGGTTTCCCACCCGCTCCACCTTGGTACGCCACGCCTCCATGTAGGCGGCGTACTTGTGCTCCCGCGTGCGCGCCGAGATCCACTTCTTGCGCGGCCGCTTGGCGTAGGCATCGATGCGCTGGTCCACCTCCGCGCTGAGACTCGCCATCGCCAGGCTGCGGCGCACCAGGGTCGCGGCGTCGAGGGTCTGCACCGGCGCCGGCTCCTCGCTGGGTGCCGGTTCCGGCTTCGGCTCCGGCTGCGCCTCGGCGGTGCGCGCCGGCGGCGCCTTGGCGGGCTTGTCCCGCGGCTTGCTGTCCTGCGCCTGGGGTTCCCTGGTGGGCTTGCGCTCGGGCCGAGCCGGTGCGGGAGGCACCACGTCGGCCACGGTGCGGCTCTCCTGGGCGAGCACCCTGGTCGGCGGCG
>JBFHNV010000311.1:0-5165 GCA_041593595.1 Gammaproteobacteria bacterium | reverse complement strand
GCCTGGCCGGTCGGGTGCGGGTGGAGGTGCGGGAGATCGAGCGGCAACCCCCTGCGGATCTGCCCGCCGAGCGCGGGCTGCTGGCGGCGAACCCACCCTACGGCGGTCGCCTGGACGACGCCGATGCGCGCCACTGCCGCACCGCCCTGCGCGCGCTGGCCGAGGGCGCGTTGCATGCCTGGAGCCTGGCACTGCTGCTCCCGGACGACGGCGGCTGGCCCGCGAGCGCGGACGCGCCCGGTCTCGCCGTGCGCAACGGCGCCCTTCCGTGCCGGGTACACGTGCTGGCCCCGGGACGCGCGCCCGGACCTTGCGTGCCCGCGGTGGACGCGGCACCGCTGGCCAACCGGATCGCCCGCAACGAGCGCCGCCTGGCGCCGTGGCGCCGACGCGAGGACGTGGACTGCTACCGGGTGTACGACGCGGATCTCCCGGAGTTCGCCTTCGCCGTGGACGTTTACACCGCCGACGGACGCCGGCATGGCCACGTGCAGGAGTACGCGCCGCCGCCGCAGGTGGATTCGGCGCAGGCGCAGGCGCGGCGCGAGGCGGCGCTGGCCGCCCTGCCCGCTGCCCTGGACGTGGCGCCGGACGGCCTGGTGGTGAAGACTCGCGAGCGCCAGCGCGGCGCGCGCCAGTACCTGCGCCAGGCGCGACGCGAGGAGTACCTCGAGGTGCGCGAGCATGGCGCGCGGCTGCTGGTGAACCTCCGCGATCATCTGGACACGGGCCTGTTCCTGGATCACCGGCCCGCGCGCCGCTGGATCCGCGACCACGCGGCGGGCGCACGCTTCCTCAACCTGTTCGCCTACACCGGCGCCGCCACCGTGCATGCCGCTGCGGGCGGCGCCCGGGAGAGCGTCAGCGTGGATCTCTCCGCCGCCTACCTGGACTGGGCCGCGCGCAACCTGGCGCTGAACGGCTTCGGCCCGCCCCGCCACCGGCTGGTGCGCGCCGACTGCATGGACTGGCTCGCGGGCGCCGGGCGCGGCGCCGGTCGCTTCGACCTCGTCTTCGTGGACCCGCCCACCTTCTCCAACTCCAAGCGGATGCGCGGGAGCTTCGACGTGCAGCGCGATCACGCGGCGCTGCTCGGCGCCGCCATGGGGCTGCTGGCCCCGGGAGGGACCCTGCTGTTCTCCAGCAACCGGCGGGGCTTTCGCCTCGATACCGGCGCGCTCGACGGCGTCGTGGTGGAAGACTGGACGGTGCCGAGCATCCCGCCGGATTTCTCGCGCCCTGCCCGCCCGCACCGCTGCTGGAAGCTGCGCCATGCCAGGCCACCCGGGGCGGCCTGAGCGCCGGCGCTCGCGCGGGCAGGCGATCAGCGCCCCGCCGCCAGCTCCTCGCGCGGGGTGAACACCTCCATCTCCTCGCCCACGCCCCGCAGGCGGTGCCGGCCCAGGGAGCGGTACGGGCCCGGCAGCCGCGTCACGAACTCCTCGCTCAGCAGCAGCCGGCGATGCAGTGTCTTGGTGAGGCTCTCCAGTCGCGCCGCCTCGTTGGCCGCGGGCCCCACGACGGAGAACTCCAGGCGCTGCGGCACGCCGATGTTGCCGTAGAGCACGTCGCCCACGTGCAGCGCCAGGCCATAGTCGATGTCCTCGAGGCGCCGCGTGCGGCGCTCCACGTTCGCCTGCGCGACCCGGGCGTCCGCGTCGCGCGCGGCGGTCAGCGCCCGCGCGCAGGCCTCGGCAGGGCCATCGCCGTTCTCCGAGATGGGGAAGATGGCGAGCACGGCGTCGCCGATGAAGCGCAGCACCTCCCCGCCCGCGGTGAGCACCGCGCCGGCGGTGCACTCGAAGTAGCTGTTCACGAGATCCAGGAAATCCCGGGACGAGAGCGCGTCGGCGAGGCGCGTGGAGCCGCGCATGTCGCTGAACCACAGCACCGCGTGCACCTGCTCGCCGTCCCCGCGCCGGATGCGCCCCTCGAGCACCTTGCGCCCGGCGTCCAGTCCCAGGTAGGTGTCCAGCACGTTGCGCGCGGTCTGGTCCTTGATCTGCACCTTGCAGGCCACCGCGAGGCGGCGCTGGATGCGCATCAGGTCGTGCACGTCCCGCTCGCTGAAGCCGCCGCGTCGCTGCGTGGCCCAGGAGCCGAGCACGCCGCGGGTCTCGGGGCCTTCCATCGCCCCGGTGGTGAAGGGCACGGCGTAGGCCAGGTAGTCGGTGCCGCCCTGCCCCTTCAGCTCCTCCAGCAACGGAAAATCCATCATCGCCTCACGCCCGGTGAGGCGCCGGCGCAGGAACGGCAGGCTGCGCTCCAGAAGGTGGTTCATCGGGCTGCGCAGCCACTGCTCGCTGGTGAAGGCCTCCTCGTGCAGGTGCGAGATGGTGCCGAGCTGCTGTCCGCGCCGCCAGATGAGGGAGATGGAGGCGAACAGGGGGTGCAGCGTGCGGTAGGCCAGGTAGCTTCGCCACAGGGGCAGCCCCGCCGCCACCAGGCGATCGCAGCAGCCCGACAGGATGCTGCCCACGGGCGTGCTGCCCAGCGCCTGGTCCGCGAGCCACTCCGCGGCTTCGTCCACCAGGGGCGAGCCGCCGTAGCCGGACGCTCCACGGCGGCCGGACCCGCTCACCCGGACCTGTCCCCGCCGCGCGCGGTCTTGAGCTCGCCCAGCGCGTCGCGTCCCTGGAGATCCGGCTCCGCGATGGCGGCCAGCATCCGCTCGCGGGTGCGCGAGCGCAGCGCCACCGCGGCGGACCAGCGCTCGTCCGCGCCGGACGCGGGCGCCGGCAGGGGCTCCAGGAATCGCAATGACACCGGGCTGCGGCGCGGGAACCAGTCGTCGCCACGCAGCACGTTACGGGTGCCGGTGATGACCACCGGCCGGACCTCGGCCCCGGCGGACACGGCCAGCTCGAAGGCGCCCAGCTGGAACGGCAGCAGGCCGGGCATGCGGTGGAAGGTGCCCTCGACGAACACCGCGACCCGCGCCCCGGCGGCGAGGGCCTCGGACATGCGCCGCGAGTCGGCGACGCCGCGCTGGCGATCGAAGCGATCCACGTAGAGCACGCCCAGCCCGTCGAGGAACCAGCGCGCGAAGGCGTTCGCCGCGAGTTCGCGCTTGGCCACGAAGGCGACCGGCTCCGGCAGGGCGGCCGCCAGTACCACGCCGTCCAGATAGCTCTGGTGGTTGCTGGCCAGCACGATGCGCGCCCCGCGCGGCGGCGCCCCGTCCACCGACAGCCGGATCCCGGCGAGCGTCAGGAACGCCCGCGCCGCGGTGCGGGTGGCGCGCCAGCGCAACCGCGCGCCGGGCAGCAGCACCACCGCCGGCCACGCCCACGCCACCGTCACCCCCAGGACGACGCCGAACCACGTCGCGTACAGAGCGGCCACCGCGCGGCGCAACGCGGCGCGCACCGCAGGCACGACGCTGTCCGCGGCCAGGCGCGCCAGCTGCAGCCACGGTGCCCGCGACGGCGTCACCAGCGCGCCGCGGGCGTGGCGCTCGGCGAGCGCGGCGCGCCGGATCTTGCCGCTGGAGGTCTTGAGCACGGTCTGGGGCGGGGCCAGCACGATCTCGTCGGCGGGGAGATCCAGGTGCTCCACGGTGAGGGACGCGATGGCCTCGCGCATGGTGTCCAGGCGCGCCGGATCCGTTTCGCGGGTCTCCGCCAGCACCACCAGCCGCTCGGTGCCGCTGTCCGGGTCCTGACCGCCGAACACCGCGACGCAGCCGCGACGCACGCCCGGCACCTCGGCCACCGCCTGCTCCAGGTCGTAGGGATAGAGGTTGCGCCCCGCGCGGATGACCACGTCCTTGTCGCGCCCGGTGACGTAGAGCTCTCCGTCCGCCAGGTAGCCGCGGTCGCCGGTGCACGCCCAGCCGCCGTGGAACAGGCCGCGGGTGGCATCCGGGTTGCGGTGGTAGCCGCTGGTGGTGCCGGGCCCCTTGAACTCCACCCCCCCCTCCTGGCGATCCGGGGCCTCGTGCCCGGAGGCGTCCACCACCCGCACCTGGAACTCCGGGATGGGCACGCCACTCGACACGAGGGTGAGCGCGTCGTCGCCCCCGGTCGCGGGCTCCGCCCGGCCGCGGGCGTAGAGCGCCTCGCGGGACACCCGCTCGGTGCGCGGTCCGCGGCCCACGGGCGTGAACGCGACGCCGAGGGTGGCCTCCGCCAGCCCGTACACCGGCGTCATGGCCCGTGGGCTGAACCCGGACGCGGCGAAGCGATCGCTGAAGCGCGCGATGGTGTCCGGGCTCACCGGCTCGGCGCCGTTGAAGGCGAGCCGCCACGTGGACAGATCGATCCCTGCCAGCGCCGCGTCGTCGATACGGCGCACGCACAGCTCATAGGCGAAGTTGGGCCCGCCGGAGATGGTGCCGCCGAAGCGGTGGACGGCCTCGAGCCAGCGCTCCGGGCGCGCCAGGAACGCCAGCGGCGACATGAGCACCAGCGGGAAGCCCACCACCAGGGCACCCAGCCAGGCGCCGATGAGCCCCATGTCGTGATACAGCGGCAGCCAGCTCACGAATACGTCCTCGGGCTCCGCCTCGAGGGCGCGGCGCATGCAGCGCAGGCTGGCCAGGATGTTGCCGTGGGTCAGCACCACCCCCTTGGGATCGCCGGTGCTGCCGGAGGTGTACTGCAGGAACGCCAGGTTCTCCGGCGTGAGCCGCGGGCGCAGCTCCAGGCGCCCGGCCCGCGACAGATCGGCAGGCGTCACCAGCTGGCGCAGCCCCGGGACCCGCGCGGTGAGCAGCCGTGACACCTGCTTGACCTGATCGAAGGTGATCAGCATGCGCGTTCCGGCATTGGCGAGGATGCGGGCGTGACGGCGGAAGTGCTCCTCGATCTGCTTGGCGCGCGCCGGGGGGTAGATGGGCACCGGTGTCGCCCCGGCGAGCAGGATGGCGGTGAAGCTCTCCAGGTACTCGCGCCCCGTCGGCAGCATGATGGCGACGCTGTCGCCGGGGGAGATACCGTGGGCAACCAGTCCGCCCGCGACCACGGTGGCCCGATCCAGCAGGTCGGCGTAAGTGATGGGCTCGGCCGCGCCGTCCTCGTCCAGCAGGCGCACGTGCACGCGCTCCGGGTGCGCGTCCGCGTGCCATTCGAGCGCCTCCACCAGGGTGGCGGTGTCGGCGGGAGCCGCCGCGCCCGCGCCACTCGCCGGCCCGGGCACCGGCGCCTCCCGGGTCGCGGGGGGGG
>JBFHNV010000310.1:0-5187 GCA_041593595.1 Gammaproteobacteria bacterium | reverse complement strand
CTCCAGGGCCTGCCCGTGCCGGGCCGGGCCCGGCTGCTGGAGGCGGATCGCCAGGTGCGCTCGGCGGCGCCGGACCGGCACCCGCGGGTGGGCTGGCCCGGGGGCGAGGTGCGGGTGCAGGGCGACGACGTGTTCGCGTTCCGGGGGCCGCCGCCCGCGCCCGGCAGCGGGGCCTGGTGCTGGCAACCGCCCGCAGCCCTGACCTTGCCCACGGGGCGGCTGTGGGCGGAGCCGGTCACCGGCTCGGGCCTGCGCGCCTGCTCGCCGTTGACTGTGTGCTTCCGCCGCGGCGGCGAACGCTGCCGGCCGGCGGGCCGGTCCCGCAGCCAGACGCTGAAGCGGCTGCTGCAGGAACGACGGGTCCCCGCCTGGGCCCGGCCGGGGCTGCCGTTGCTGTACCGCGACGGGGCGCTGGCGGGCGTGGCCGACCTGTGGGTGTGCGCCGGTCACGAGGCGGCCGCGGGCGAGCCGGGCTGGCGGGTGCGCTGGGCGCCGAACCTGTAGCGGGCCAGATGCCGGCACTCGACGTCCCGTCGCGGTCCCGCGCGCGGCGTGGCAGTCGGTCTCCCCGGTGTGCTATCGCCGGCCGCTGGCAGCTTCGGGAAACGGCTGGTCCGGGGTCACGGTCTTCATCATCACCGTCTCCTCGCCGGGGTCCTCGACGGATTCCGGCACGGTGAAGGTCACGCGGACGTCGCCCACCTCCAGGCTGTCGCCGCCGGACAGGTCGCACTCGCGCACCTTGCGCCCGTTCACCAGCACGCCGTTCATCGAGTCCAGGTCCATGAGCTGGAAGGTCCCGTCACGGCGCCGGCGGATCTCCGCGTGGTGGCGCGACACGGACGGATCCCGCAGCACCAGGTCGTTGTCCGAGAGGCGCCCGATGCGGTACGTGGCGCTGACGATGGGGTGCGGCTCGTCCTCCTCGCCGGCCACCACGAGCTGGGCCACGCCGGGCAGGGGCGCCGGCGCCGGCGCGGCTCGGGCAGGCGCCTGCACGGCTCCGCGGCGCTGCATCAGGAGGACCAGCAGCAGCGCCAGCAGGGCGAGGGCCAGCAGGCCGATGGCCGCAACCCAGTACCACAGCGGTACGCCCGCGGGCGTCGGTGGCGGCGCAGGCGCTGCGGCGGGAGCCGGTGCGGGCACTTCCACCACCCGCTCCACCTCCACCACCCTGGGCACCTCCACCTCGACCACCCGCACCACCGGCTCCGCGCTCGCGCGCCCCGGCAGCACCACGCTCACGCGTGCCTCGGTGGGGCCGGCGCTGGTCTCGAGGCCCACGCGCAGAGCGTGGGTACCGCCCGGCAGGGCGGGGATCGCGTTGCTCAGGTCCACGGTCAGCGCGCCCACGTTCTCCACCGCGACCAACGGGGATTCGAAGAAGGCATCGGGCAGATCGAACGTCGCGCTCGCGGCGACGAAGCGCCCGCCGGTCTCCTCCGCGAGCCGGCGCAGGCTCTGCAACCCCACCGACAGCGGCACCGAGCGTGGGTAGCCCATCCCGTACACGGCGATGCGGTGGGTCAGTGCCTCTGCCACCGCGTCGTCGTGGAAGTAGGCGCGGTCCTCGGCGAGGCCGTCGGACAGCACCACCAGCACCTTGTGCTCGTCGGTGGCCGTGGACAGCAGGCGCAACGCCTCCACCACGTTGCGGTACAGCTCCGTGGTGCGGCCCTCCGCCTCCAGGGCCGCGGCGGCGGTCTTGATCGCGTCCGCCGTGCTGCCGATGGGCGCCAGCAGCCGGAGATCGCTGTCGAAGCTCGCGAGACCGAAGCGCTGGTGCGACTCGGCGCTGTCTACCAGCCGGCCCACGTGCTCCGCGATCCGGCGCATGGCCGGCGCGCGGCCAGGGTCGCTGGTGTCCACCAGCAGCAGGATGGCGACGCTGCCGGGGGCCCCAGTGCGTGCGGCGAACGCCGGGGCCGGCAGCGTCACGTCGCCGATGCTGGCCACCGCCGCCAGGGGCCGGCCGCCGCCGGTGATCCTGTAGTCGCAGCGCAGCGACTCGGGGTCGGGCTGGTTGCAGGCCAGCACCAGCCCCTTGCCGACCACCATGGGGACCGGCGCCGCCGCGGCGGCCAGCGCGAACACGACCAGCCCGGCGGCGAAGGCCGCGTGCGCCGGAAATCCGAACGACCGCGGGTGCCTGGCGCTCATACCGGGTTCAGCTGCGCGAGCAGGTTGGTGGTGTCGGCGAGGCGCGCGATCAGCGTGCGCACGAACACCTTGTGGAATCGGAGCTGGGTCGCCTCCGCGGCGCGGTCGATGGTGGACGCGTTGACCTTCATCAGCGATACGTCGGTCTTCGCGACCACCGTCGCGGTGCGTTTCGCGCGCGACAGGTAGCCCATCTCTCCAAAACACGATCCCTCCTGCAGGCTGTCCACCTGCCGGCCGTTCTTCTCGATCCCCACCACGCCGGAGAGCACGATATAGAAGGAATGGTCCGCCTCGCCCTCCTTGATTACGGGCGTTCCCGCCGGGTAGTTCTGCCAGGTGCAGGCACGGATCAGCTCCCAGATGTCGGCGTCCGCGAAGCCCTTGAAGAAGCCCAGGTTCTTGATGGTGCCGAACTTCTCGCGCAGCGCGTCCTCGTTGGGGACGGTGTCCAGGTCCTCGAAGATCACCGCCAGATCCGCGGCCAGGTCGAGGCCGGTCTGGTAGCGCTGCGACGGGTTCTTGCGCAGCATCCGCCTGAGCGTGTACGAGAGCCCGTCGGGAAGGTCGCTGCGGAACGTCGACAGGGCTGCCGGCTCTTCCTTGGTGATGCGCTGGTTGATGGCGCTCAGGTTGTCCGCCTTGAATGGGTGGGTGCCGGTGAGCATCTGGTACATCACGGTGCCCAGGGAGAAGATGTCGGTGGCCGACGTCAGCGGCATCTCGCTGATCTGCTCCGGCGACATGTACAGCGGCGATCCCAGGAACCCCGTGAACTGGGTGTGCTTGTTGTCGGCGCGGGTGATCATGGCGATGCTGAAGTCGGCGAGCTTGACGTCGTGCTCGTCGTTGAGCAGCAGGTTGCTGGGCTTGATGTCGCGGTGAATGACACCCTGGCGGTGGGCGTAGTCGAGGGCCTTCGCGCACTTGTAGATGATGCCCACCGTCTCGCGCAGGGTGAGCAGCCGATCGGGCTTCACGTAGACGTCCAGGGTCTGGGCGCCTTCCACGAACTCCATCACGAGATAGCACAGGTCGTCCTCGACGTCGGCGTCGAGAATCTTGAGGATGTTCGGGTGATCCAGCGACCCGGCCGCGTGCGCCTCGTTGAAGAACAGCTTGCGGAAGCGCTGACCCTCCTCGGTCTGATCCACGAACTGCGGGTGTGCGACCTTGATGGCGACGAGGCGGTCCGAGAACGGATCGTGCGCCGAGTAGACCGTGCCCATGCTGCCGCGGCCCACTTCCTCGACGATCTCGTACTTGCCGATCTTTTCGGGTATGGCGCTCATCGGATCCCCGGTGGCGTCGCACCGGTTGGATGATAGCCCATCGGCTGCGGGCGCAGGAAACGTCGGCGGCGCCCCCCAGGGCCCCACGGGCGCTGCTAGAATCGGCCGCGCTGCCCGCCCGCGAATTCCAGGAATGAAGACCGTCGCCTTCACCACCTTCGGCTGCCGCCTCAACCAGTACGACACCGAGACGGTGCGCACGCTGCTGGAGTGCGAAGGCGGCTGGCGCACGGTGGACCGGGCGTCGGACGCGGACGTGGTGGTGGTGAACACCTGCAGCGTTACCGCCCGCGCCGACGCCACTGCGCGCAAGGCTATCCGCCGCATCCACAAGGAGCATCCGCGGGCCCGCATCGTGGTGACCGGCTGCTACGCCCAGCGCAGCCCGCAGGAGCTGGCTGCGCTGCCGGGCGTGTCCCTGGTGCTGGGCGCGGCGGATCGGGCGGGCGTCGCAGCCAGGCTGGACGCGCTCGAGCCCGGCCGCGTGGAGGTCGCGGTGTCGCCCATCGAGCAAGCCCGCACCTTCCTGGACGTGCCCATAACCGAGATGATGGAGATGAGTCGCGCCTACGTGAAGGTGCAGGAGGGCTGCGACGAGCGCTGCAGCTTCTGCATCGTGCCGCAGACGCGCGGCCGCTCGCGCAGCCGGGCGCCCGGCAGCGTGCTGGCCCAGGCCCGGGAGCTGGTGGGATCCGGCTACGTGGAGCTGGTCATCACGGGCGTGCACGTGGGCGACTACGGCCTGGATCTTCCCGCGGGCGGGCGGGCGCTCGCGCCCCTGCTGCGCGCGCTGCTGGCGATCCCCGGGCTGGAGCGGCTGCGCCTGAGCTCCATCGAGCCGGCGTCCATCACGACCGAGATCATCGATCTCATGGCGGGAGAGGAGCGCTTCGCAAGACACTTTCACATCCCGTTCCAGAGCGCCAGCGACACGGTGCTCGCGCGCATGCGTCGGCGTTACCGGGCGCAGGACTTCTTCGAGCTGGTGCGGCGGATCGCCGAGCGGGTGCCGGAGTGCGGCATCGGCAGCGACGTGATCTGCGGCTTCCCCGGCGAGACCGATGCGGATTTCCAGCAGACCTTCGACGCGCTCGAGTCGCTGCCCATCACCTACGTGCACCCCTTCGCCTATTCGGTGCGCCCGGGATCCGAGGCGGAGGGTTTCGGCGACCGCGTGCCACCGGAGGTGAAGAAGCGCCGGGTGCAGTCCCTCAAGCGCATGATGGCCGACAAGCACCGGGCGTTCCGCGCACGCCATGTGGGTCGCACCGTGAGCGTGCTGCCGGAACGCGGGCGGCGCGGCGGTGTGCCTCGCATCGAGGGCTGGACGGGGAACTACCTGCGGGTCGACCTGGGGCCCGGCGAGGCGCCGGCGCGGGTGACGCCGGCGCGCGTCACCGGCCTCACCGACCAGGGTCTGGAGGGGCGGATCGAGGGCTGAACCGCGGTGCCGGATCCGGTGGCAGGCTCGCGGCACGCCGGAACCTGGAGCGGCTCCTGGCGGGACGTTTCCCCAGGAGCTCCCATGCTTCGGCCGGCAAGGGACCGCGTGTGCGGTCGATGGGCCGCGGCATTGCGGGTCGCGAGGCACGCCAGGGAGAATCGGGAGGGGTCATGACCACCGGGAAACCTGGGAACGGCTTTAGTGCGGTGCCCTGGCGCTACCACATCGATCGGATCGACGGGTGGACTCGCACGCCCGGGCAGGGCGAGTGCGGCCCGCGCAGGGCGTCGG
>JBFHNV010000309.1:0-5280 GCA_041593595.1 Gammaproteobacteria bacterium | reverse complement strand
GCCTGGGTGCGCACCGGCGCGCTGGTGGTGACGTCCGGGCAGCTGCCCTGGGTGGACGGCCGGCTGCGGTTTCCCGGCCGGCTGGGCGCGGAGGTCGGCGACGAGCAGGGCTACCAGGCAGCGCGCATTGCAGCGCTCAATGCCATCGCGCAGCTCGCCCAGGCCGCCGGCGGCGATCTGGAGCGCGTCGCGCGCATCGTGCGCGTGGAGGGCAACGTGCACTGCGCGCCGGGCTTCCGCGGCCACCCGCAGGTGCTGAACGGGGCGTCGGACCTGCTGGTGGAGGTGTTCGAGGCGCGCGGCCGGCACACGCGCACCGCGCTCGGCATCGCCGAGATGCCGCTGGATGCGTGCGTGCAGCTCAGCGTGTGGGCGGAGCTGCGGGACTGAGCCTGCCTGCAGGCAGGTCGTCCACTGCCGCGTCCCGGATGTGACTGACCTGCCTCTCGCGGTGCTGCGGCCACGTCAGGCCGCGTCGTGGAAGATGACGCCCAGGGTGCGACGGTGGCCGGAGCGTACGCGGCTGACGCCGTGGCGCATGGTCACGCGGTAGTGGCCCCGGGCGCCACGCACGGGACGATGTCGCACGGGAAAGATCACCGCGTCCCCGCGCCCGAGGGCCACCACCTCGGCGCGTGACTGCCGGCGCGGGCGCTGCTCGGTGAGCACGAGCTCGCCGCCGGTGAAGTCGTGCCCGGGCGCCGAGAGCAGCACGGCGAGCTGCAGCGGGAAGACGTGCTCGCCGTAGAGATCCTGGTGCAGGCAGTTGTAGTCCCCGGGCCCGTAGGAGAGCAGGAGCGGCGTCGGGCGGCACTGACCGGCGCGGTGGCAGCGCTCGAGGAAGGCGTCGTGCGTGGCCGGGAAACGGACGTCGATCCTCATCGCCTCGTGCCAGCGATTGGCGATGGCCGCCAGCGGGCGGTAGAAGGCTTCGCGCAGCGCCGCCACCACCGGCGGCAGCGGGTAGGCGAAGTACTTGTACTCGCCCTGGCCGAAGCCGTGACGCTGCATGACGATGCGGCTGCGAAACAGGGCGTCGTCGTCGTAGCAGCGCGCCAGGTCGGCGCATGTCCCGTCATCGAGCAGCTCCGGGACCAGCGCGCAGCCGTGGCGATCCAGCTCGTCGCCGAGCTGCTGCCAGTCCAGTTCGGAGGCGGGCTTCCCGTGTGGATGCGTGATCGTCGCGACGCTCATGATCGCCGTCCTCGTCTGGATCCGGACGCGGAGCGGATCGGCCGGTTCCCTGCCCGCGACTGTGCCACGGAGCACCGATCGTCCGCATTCCGGATCTTGCTGCGGGTCGGCCCGGCGCCTCGTTCCGGCAGGACGCGGCGACGGGATCGGCTGCGCGAGGACGATACGGCCCTGCGGGGCCGGCGGTGGTCACGGTCTCTCCGGATCGGAGTGGCCCGGCTCCGCGAGCAGGTCCAGGACGGCTCCCGCGCGCGACCAGAGACCTTCAGGCGTCGGGGCCTGCCCCCACGCTCCGTGCCCGATGCGCCAGCAGCCGCGTGAGTCGTGCGTCCTGCGCCACCTCCTCCAGCGCGTGGCGCGCCATGGCCTTCAGCGTCGCCACCGCCCGCGCGTCGGCCCGGTCCACCGCCAGCGCGCCCTGCTGGTGACGGCTGCGCGGGGTGTTGATGCACAGGTAGCGATCGCCCAGCGCCTCGCGGGCCACCTGCTGCGACAGGGCCTGCTGGGCACCCATCACCGTCTCGGGCAGGCGGTTGCGGCGCATCCACCAGAGCAGACCGCGCGAGGGGTTGCCGCCGGCGGGCAGTGCGGCCAGCTCGCGGGTGGTGCCCACGCTCAGCATGAACACGTCGTCGCGGCGACGTCCGAAGAACACCTCGGCCTCGTGCAGCGCCAGGGCGTCCGGGGCATGGGCGATGAGTCCGCCGTCCACGTACTCCGCGTCGCCGACCCGGGCCACGGGGAACACCAGCGGCGCCGCGGCGGTGGTCATGGCCACGTCCAGCAAGCGGGTGTCCGCCTGGAGATCGTGGGCGCCGTGGTGGGCGGAGCGGAAGGTCTGGGCGGCGCCGGCGGTGAGCGCGACCGCGGGCACCAGCAGGGGCATCTTCAGGTCGCCGAGGCGGGTGTCCGGGCCCACCACGCGCGCGATCACCTCGCGCAGCGGCGCGGACGGGAACCTGGAGCGGAACAGGCCCGTGAGGCGGCGCCAGGGCGCGTCGGGGAACACCCGCGGGCCGGCCTCCTCCATCAGCGTGCGCACCTCGCTGGCGCTGCGCCCCAGTGCGAGCCCGAGGGCGATGATGCCGCCGATGGAGGTGCCGGCAATGAGGTCGAAGCATTCGCGCAACGGGCCGCCGGCGCGGGCCTCGAGGCCTTCCAGCACGCAGGCGGTGTAGAGGCCGCGCACGCCGCCGCCGCTCAGGGAGAGCACCTGGAAGCGCCGCGCGCTCGCGGCTGGGGGCTCGGAGAGATCCAGGCGCGCGGTCACAGCCCGGCGCGGGCGTACGGATCGATGATGTTGATCCCGAGGCGCCTGTGGTGCGGCGCGCGGCGTGTGACCAGACTGAAGCCGTTCACACGGGCGCTCGCCATCACCAGCGTCTCCTCGGCGGGAAGCTGCGCACCGGCGCTCCTCGTCGCGCGGATCACGCCCCAGTCCTCCGCGGTGCGCAGATCCACCTCCAGGATGCGGCCGTGGAAGGCGTTCGGGAGGTGCTCGTGCAGGCGCGCCTCCCACGCCTTGCGCAGCGCCGGCGCGCGCAGCGCGGCGATGGCGTCCACCAGCTCGCCCACGCTCACCACGCTCGCGAACACCTGCTCGTTGCGCACCGAGCGCTTCCAGGCGATGACCGGGTGCGACTCGGGCTCGGGCTTGAGCAGCGCGAAGAGGGCGTCGGTGTCGAGCAGGAAGGCCAACCGGGCTCGGGCGATCAGCGCAGCTTGCGGGTCGCCCGGGGCGCCGGGCGGGCGCGGCGCGCCAGGGGCGCGCCGCCGATGGCGTGGGCGCGGAAGTAGTCCACCATGTCCACCTCGCCCTCGGCGCGGTCCAGCAGCGAGCGGTAGGCGTCCTCGCTCACCACCACCACCGCGGCGCCGTCGCGCCGGGCGATGCGCTGCGGGCGCTCGAGCGCGCCGCTCACCACCTTGCTGAGCTGCGCCTTGGCGTCGCGCACGTTCCAGCTGCGCTCCGCGACGGGTGCCGCCTTGGCGGCGTTGTCGCGCTTGCGGATCATGGGTGCCTCCGCCCGTTCTTCCGGGGCCGCCCGGGATGTGACTACATCGATGGATTATGTAGTCTCTTCGCGGGGAGTCAAGGCCCGGGCCCGGTGCCCGCTTGAAGCGGCACCAGGACAGCCACCAGAATCGAGAGCCCGATGAGGACGATCTCGGTGAGGGTCATGCGCGCGCTCCTTGAACCGGCTGCCGCCGCCTGCGGGCGGGTCGCGCAGGATACGCGCAGGCGGAGCCTGCGCCTGCGGTGAGGCGAGGGAGCGGCGCGCCCGCGCGCCAGGACCGGCCGCTCGCCGGCATCGCGTGCATGGTGGGCGGGATGGTGCTGCTGGTGCTGAGCGACGCCTCGGCCAAGTGGCTCACCGCGCACTACCCGGTGACCGAGGTGGTGGCGCTGCGCGGGATCGTGATCGTGGCGCTGCTCGCCGTGGTGGGCATGCGCACGCGGACCCTGAAGGTGGTGAGCGCGCGAGGCCACGCGCTGCGCGCCGCCTTCGCGGTGGCGTCCAGCTACCTGTTCATCTTCGGGCTCGTCCACCTGCCGCTGGCGGACGCCTCCGCGGCGGCCTTCGCGGGGCCGATCTTCCTCACGGCGCTCGCCGGCCCGCTGCTGGGCGAGAAGGTGGGGGTGCGCCGCTGGACGGCGGTGGTTGCCGGCTTCGTGGGCGTGCTGATCATGCTGCGCCCCGGAGGCGGCGGCGCGCTGAACTGGTACATCCTGGTACCGGTGAGCGCCGCGTGCTTCGGCGCGCTGCGCGACGTGGTGACGCGGCACATCAGCGTCGCTGACAACGCCACCTCGATCCTGTTCACCACCAACGTGGCCACCGTGGCCGCGGGCGCGGTGTTCGCCGCCTCCTGGTCGATGCCCACCCTGCCCCACGCCGGGCTGCTGGTGGTGTCGGGGCTGCTCATCGGCTCCGCCCACTACCTGCACATCGAGGCGTTCCGTCTGGCCGAGGCAGCCACCATCGCGCCGTTGCGCTACACCGGCATCGTGTGGGGCGTGCTGTTCGGGCTGGCCTTCTTCGGCGAGTTTCCCGGGCCGTGGGTGATCGCCGGCGGCACCCTGGTCATCGTCGCGGGGATCTACATCTTGCGCCGCGAGCAGCAAATCAAGAGGGACGCAGTCTCTTGAATTCCGCGGGCCCAGGCGGCCGCACAGGAAACGAGAATTCAAGCGACTGCGTCCCTCTTGATTCGCTCTTGATTCGCTAGACGGTGGCGGCGAAGTCTGCCAAGGCCTTGGCGAAGGCCTCGGGGAACTCGAGGGGCAGGAGGTGGCCGGCCTCCTCGAATTCGAGGCGGGTGGCGTGGGGCAGGCGAGCGGCCAGGCGGTCCACGTCGGCGGGGACACGGAAGACGTTGTCGCGATGGCCGGTCATCACCAGCACCGGCAGGTCGAGGCGTTCCCAGGGCACGTCCCAGTCCGCGTCACGGCAGTCGCGCATCAGGCGGTACAGGGGTGAATCCGGGACCAGCGGCGTGTAGCCCGCCGCCGGGAAGGCCTGCGGGCGCACGGCTCGGATCATGGCATCGCCGGCCAGCAGCGGGGTGTAGAGATCGCGCACCAGCCCCCCGCCCCCCAGCTCCGCGGCGCGCAGCACTGCGTGGTTGATCCACTCGAGCCGGGGCCCGGGTGCGCGCAGGGTGTTCACCAGCACCAGCCCGTTCGCGTCGGCGCCCGCGAGCCGGGTGCGCGCCGCGAACAGGCCGCCGATGGACAGTCCGACCAGCACCGGGCGAGCCGGCGCCGCATGGTCCATCAGCGCCCGGGCGTCGGAGACGACACGTGTCACGTCCAGGGCGAGGCCCGGGGCGGCGGTGCTGCCCGGCTGCCCGCGGAGATCGAAGCGCAGCGTGCCGTGGCCCGCCGCATGCAACGCGCTCGCCACCGGATCCCAGGCCTGGAGCGGCTGGGTGAGGGCGTTGAACAGCACGAAGGTCACCGCGTCGCTGCCGGCGGGCGGGCGATGCTCGTAAGCGAGGCGATCGCCGTCCAGGTTCAGGTGTGGCATGGGACTCGAAGGCGCAACACGAACGTATGCGCGCCCGCGGGAACGCGCAGCATGG
>JBFHNV010000308.1:0-5304 GCA_041593595.1 Gammaproteobacteria bacterium | reverse complement strand
GCCAGCGCCGGGCAAGACCCACCTGCGTGACCCCCACGCCCGGCACCGCCCAGGCGATGTAGCCGGGTGCGATGTGCCGGTTGACGAAGCAGTGCAGTCGATCCGGCGGCACCCGGTCGCCGCCCTCGAACTCGGCCTCCACGCCGATCAGCCGGCGCACGTTGCGCGCGAGGCCGAAGCAGCGTGCGACGCGGGACTGTGCGCCGTCCGCGCCCACCAGGTAGCGGGTGCGCAGCCCCGTGCCGAGGATGGCGATGTGCCCGCCGTCGCGTGCGGCGCCGTGGAAGGGGCAGGCGTGGCGCACCGCGGCGCCGGCGCGTGCCGCCTCGTGTGTGAGCCACTCGAGCAGTCGCGGCGTATCGGTGGCGAGGAACCAGTATCCCGGCGCCTCGAGGTCCACGCTTGCGAGGGACGGCGCGTAGAGGCGTACCCCGCGCACCTTGCGGGTGAGCCGCGCGGGCACGTCGAGGGCGTCCGCCGCCTCCTTCACGAGGATGCCGGTGGTGTGCACCCGTGAACCCGCCGTGGCGCGGCGCTCCAGCACCACCGTGCGCAGGCCCCTGAGCGCGGCCGTGCGGGCGAGCACGAGGCCGGCGAAGCTACCGCCCACGACCACCAGATCCACCACCTTCGGCGTGCCGCCCATGTGCCTCTCCCGCAGCTTCGAGCTTCGCGAAGACTGCGACGGAATCGCGGCCCGTCGCGGGCATCGTCCGGGCATGACGCGGGCGGACGCGGGCGGCGGCCGGGCACGCCAGGAAGGGAACGGGCTTCGTTCCCGTGCGTCAACCAGCGTAAGCTTGGCGCCTGCATGTGGACTGGTGGTGCGACAGGGCGCGCCGACCCTCAACTTTCTCAGCCGCTGGTCGCTGAACGGAAGAACGCTCTCGGAGCCACGAATGGCAGCGCTGCTCATCGCAGGCACCGGCGGACCCGGACGGGTCGCCGCACATCTGGCCACGGCGTCCCGGCGCTGGTCCAGGATCGCTTTCGTGACCGTTCCCGCGGCGCAGGACGTGGCCGGCAACGGCGGTGGCGAGACCGGCGGCCACACCGCCGGAACGCGCACCGGCGAGCGCGGCATCTCCACCGTGGACCTCTCGGAGGACGTCGAGCGCTGCGGGGAATGGCCGGTCCTGGGCTCGACCCGCCGTGCGCGCGACCTGAGGAAGGAGTTCGACGACCTGTTCGTGGCCGTCCTGGACAACAGCGTGAGGGCGAAGACCTTGCGCCGCATGTCGTCCGCCGGATTCTTCCTCCCCTGCCTGGTGCATGCCTCGGCCTTCGTGTGCAAGAGTGCGACGCTGGACTACGGCTGTCTCATCTCGCCCCAGTGCACCGTGGAGGCCGATGCCCAGCTCGGCATGGGGACCATCATCGGCGCCGGTGCCACCGTCGGCCACGACTGCGCGTTCGGCCTCGCGGCGCGCGTGGGAGCCGGGGCGCACCTGGGCGCCGGCGTGCGGGTCGGGGGCCGGACCAGCATCGGAATCGGTGCCGTGATCGACGACGAGGTCGTGATCGGCAACCAGGTCACCGTCACCGCCGGTGCCGTGGTCACCGACGACGTGCCCGATGGCGTCACGGTGGCCGGATCGCCTGCCGCGTTCGTGCCCGGCCCCCTGCGTGGCGGAGTCTCGTCCCGGGAAGCCTGACCGGGGCACGGGACGGACCGTTGCCGTCCCGATCGCGGACGGACCTCGCCCACGATTTCGACATCGAGCAGCGGCAGATCGTCTGACCGAGGGACACGATGAGGAAGGACAACACATCCGCGGGCAGGAAACCGAAGAGGAAGAAGAAGGACAAGCGTGGTAATCGCCAGCTAACCTGCTTCATCGTCACCGGCTTCGGCAACAAGACGGACTACTCGACGGGGCGCGTCCTCAACCTGGACAAGACCTACGAGCAGCTCATCCGCCCGGCCTGCGACCGGGTGAACGTGAACTGCTTCCGGGCCATCGACGCCAACGTCACGGGCAGCATCGACTCGATCATGTACCGCTGGATCTACCAGGCGGACATCGTGATCGCCGATCTCTCCACCCTGAACGCCAACGTGTTCTACGAGCTCGGCGTGCGGCACGCCCAGCGGCCCAACACCACCGTCATCATCGCCGAATCGGTGCTGATGGAGCGGATCCCCTTCGATCTGAGCTCCTTCGTCATCCACCAGTACGAGCACGGCGGGGAGGAGATCAGCGCCAGGGAGCAGGAGCGCTTCGTCGCTCACCTGAGCGACGTGCTCGCGAAGATCGTCGCCGTCGAGCAGCGCCGGAAACGCAAGGCGCCGCAGGTGCAACGCGAGAGCGACAGCCCCGTGTTCAAGTTCCTCGCCGGCATGACGCCGCCCGTCTACGACGCGCGGAGCTACATCGAGCCGCCCGTGTACATCGCCCCTGACGAGCGCGAGACCAGCACGATCGAGGAAGGCGAATCGCTGGCCAGCGTCATCGACGCGGCCGAGGCGGCGAAGCGGGGCAAGGATTTTCCGGAGGCGATCCGCCTGTTCACGCGGGCCATCGAGATGCAGACCGAGGGGCATTCCGACCGGAAACCCGACGTGTTCCTCGCGCAGCGACTGGCGCTGGTGACCTACAAGGGCGGCGAGACACGCGATGCAGACGGCAGCCTCGACGAGCCGGCGGCCATCGCGGCGCTGCACGAGGCGGAGGACATCCTGGCGAGGTACTGCGCGCCGAAGATCGCCAACGACCCGGAAACGCTGGGGCTTTCCGGGGCCATCAACAAGCGCCTGTTCGAGATCACCGGCGATCCCGAGTACCTGGACCGGGCGATCGCGTTCTACGAGCGAGGCTTCTACGTCAAGCAGGATTACTACAACGGGATCAACGTGGCCTACATGTACACCCAGCGGGCCAACCTGCTGGCGGACCGCTTCGACGCCATCGTCAGCTACGGCCACGCCAACATGATCCGGCAGAAGGTGGTGGCGATCTGCGAGGAGATCATCGGGGACGACGAGGGCTTCTCGGGGCGCGGCGACAGGCAGTGGGTCTACATGACCCTTGCCGAGGCCTACCAGGGCCTGGGGCGGACCGCGGACGAGGCGCGGCTCGAGCGCCGGATCGAGAGCGAGGCCAGCGCGTTCGGCAAGAGCAGCTACCTGGATCAGAAGGCCAAGCTCGCGGCGGCGATGGAGGAGTTCGAGCGCCGCGTGCGGCGTGACGAGGCGGGCCCGCCGCCCGCCGCAGGCCCCGCCGCGCCGCCGGTGGACGCGGTGCAGACGCAGCCCGGAGAGCCCCTGACCACGACCCAGCGATTCCACCCGGCCGTTGCCGCCGGCCCCATCACCATCGACGCCGACATCCTGCGGGGCAGGCCGGTCAAGGCGGTCGAGGTCACCTGCAAGATCGAGTACTCATGAGCGAATCGAGCGACGCGGCCACCATGGCCATCGGGGAGCGCGAGTACCTCGCGCAGCGGCTGGACGACCAGATCGAGTGGTACGGCAGGAAGAGCGCCGCCTGCCAGGCGGCGTACAAGCGCCTCAGGCTGATCGAGATCGTCGCCGCCGCCGCCATTCCGCTGCTGGCAGGGTACAGCCAGCTGTCCTGGCACGTGGGCGTGGTCATCGGCGTCCTGGGCCTGGTCGTCGCCGTGATCGCGGGCATCCTGGGCCTGTACCGCTTCCAGGAGAACTGGAACGAGTACCGCGCGATGGCCGAGTCCCTCAAGCGGGAGAAGTATCTCTACCTGGCCCGCGCGGATCCTTACGGCGGCGCCCGGTGCTTCGAGCTGCTGGTGGGGCGCGTCGAGTCCCTGCTCGAGGACGAGACGACGGGCTGGGCCCAGGCGCTGCGCGCCGCGGGCGAGGCGGAGCGGGCCGAGCGCGAGCGCGCAACGGGCGCGGCTTCGTAGCACCGGGAACAGACGGCGCTCCCGGGAGACCCGCGGTGGCAGGACGACGGCCGTACAGGAAGAAGAAGGCCTCGCGGGTGGTGGCGGTGCAGCTCGATCTCGAGACCCCGGGCTTCACCTACGAGAAGTGGGGCAGCACCCAGACCTGCAAGCCCGGCGACTGGCTCGTCGACAACGACGGGGACGTCTACACGGTGGACGCCGAGACCTTCTCGCGCACCTATCGCGCCGTCAGCCCCGGGGTCTACGAGAAGGTGACCCCGGTCTGGGCGGAGATGGCCCAGGAGGCGGGACGGATCGCCACCAAGGAAGGCGTGACCCACTACCAGGCGGGTGACTACCTGGTCTACAACGAGCCGGACGGCACCGACGGCTACGCGGTGGAGGCCGAGACGTTCGAGAAGATGTACGAGCCGGCGGAGTAGATCGCCCGCGGTTCGTGCCGGCCGTTCCGCCGATCCCGATGGATCCTCACGCCGGCGAACCGCCCGCGGATCTTCAGGCCCGCGCGGCGCTGCCCGCCGGGCTCAGCATTGCAGGCGTCCGTCCTCGAACGCACAGTCCTCGGCCGCCGCGGGCTGCTTGGTGCCGAAGTCGCCGTCCTCGTTGAATCCGATGTCGTCGATGGCCGGCGGCGCCGTACCCACCTCGAGCACGAGGCCCTGGGCCAGCTCCTTCTGGACGCTTTCCTTGGAGAAGCCGGAGGCGAGCACCTCGTCCAGCAGGGTGCGCAGGGGGGCGAGGGCGGCGTTCAGCGCCGGTGTTGCAACCGGCGGCGGCGTGAGCGCCTGGTTGTAGAGGACCAGACGCACGCCCTTGTGCCTGGGCCTGCGATCGGCGGGGCCTGCCAGGTAGACGGTGCTGGTGGGGGTGTTGACGTCGGGTTCCACCACCAGGTCGTTGATCATGTCCACGAGCACCGGGGCGACCGGCATGCCGAAGGTGCCTTCTCCCGTCAGGGCCTGCAGGGTCAGGCCGGTGTTCGTGACGTTCGTGTCCTGCACCGTGATGAAGCCGTTGGGCTCGGAGGAGAGATCGTTGGTTCGCAGCGTGATCTTCGTCGCGGTGATCCCGGCTGCCGCGATCCTGAGGCTTTGCGATGCCAGGTCTACCTCGCCGCCGGTGGCCGTCACGGTGCCCATGAGATTGTTGCCTGGATTCGCGGCCGTTATCGAACTTGTCCCTGCATCCAATTTGAGGTCACTCGAGCTGATGACCGGATCCGCGTAGGCCTGGTTGCCCGTGGTAACGATGGTGCCGCCGTTGATGGCCGTCGTGCCGGGCGTATCCGTGGTCACGCTGGCCAGCGCCGTGCCCGCCCCCACCGCGCCGCCAAAGGTGGTCGTGCCGGAGGTGTTGACCACCAGCGCTTGAGGCCCGTTCACCGCCCCACCGAGCGTGATGGCGCCGTTGCCTGTGCTC
>JBFHNV010000307.1:0-5451 GCA_041593595.1 Gammaproteobacteria bacterium | reverse complement strand
GCAGGCTCCCCCTCGACGCGCTCCCACAGCCAGTCCGTGCTGGGACTTGGCAGATTGTGACGGGTGAGGAAGAAGCGCGGGCCGGCGAACAGGGCGAGTTGGATGGTGCCGAATTCGATACTGTTGGTGGCCGCGGTGAGCCCGCGCAGCAGCAGGAACATGATGTCGTCGAAGAACTCCACCTTGGGCGGGTGGCGGTCGCGCAGTGCGTCGTCCACCGCCAGACGGTGCAGATCGAACACGTCCGTCATCAAGGTCCGCTCCGCCACCGGGTCCGCGCCGTCCAGGTCCACCCAGATGAAGCTGTCCGGGTGCTCGCGCCAGTGGTCCAGGGGGTTCCCCGCGGGCGTGACGGGCGCGCCGGTGGCGGCGTCCAGGAGCATGGTTCGCATGGGAGTTCTCGCGGCGGGAATGCATCCGATCTGCCGTCGGATGATACGATCTTCTCGCGGAGCCGGCCCGATGGCCGGCCTGTTTTTGTTGTTAACCCGGTATTCTCCCCGATGATCGCCACCATCCTGGCGGCCGCTTTCGCGGGCGGACTGCTGATGCGCGCCGCCGGGCTGCCGCCCCTGGTGGGCTTCCTCCTGGCAGGGTTCGCCCTGCGCGCCGCCGGCGTGGACCCGGGCCACGCCCTGGAGGAGGTGGCGCATGTGGGGGTGCTGGTGCTGCTGTTCACGGTGGGGCTCAAGCTGCGGCTGAAGAACCTCACCCGGGCGGAGGTATGGGCGGGCACCAACCTGCACCTGGCCCTGTTCGGAGCGGCGCTGGCCCTCATGCTGGCCGCATTCTGGGCGCTGCCGTGGAAGACCGCCGCCATCCTGGCGGTGGCGCTCGGCTTCTCCAGCACCGTGGTGGCGGCCAAGGTGCTCGAGGAGAAGCGTGAGCTCAGGGCCTTCCACGGCCGCGTGGCCATCGGCGTGCTGATCGTCCAGGACCTGGTGGCAGTGGCGCTGCTCGGGATGGTGTCCCCCGGCGGTCCGACCTGGTGGGTGCTCGCGCTGGCGGGTGGGCTCATCGTCGGGATCCCGGTCGTGCGCCGGTTGCTGGAGTGGAGCGGCCATGGCGAGCTGCTGGCACTGTTCGGGCTCACCCTGACCCTGTGCGTGGGCGGTGCCGTGTTCGCGAGCACGGGTCTCAGCCAGGAGCTGGGCGCGCTGCTGATGGGCGCCGTGATCGCGTCGCACCCGTCGGCCAACGAGCTGTCCTACCGGCTGTGGTCGCTGAAGGAGGTGCTGCTGGTGGGCTTCTTCGTGTCCATCGGCATGTCGGTCACGCCGGATCTGCATTCCCTGTGGGTGGCGCTGCTGCTGGTGGCGCTGCTGCCGGTGAAGGCCGCCGTGTTCTTCCTGCTCCTGGTGCGCTTCCGGCTGCGGGCACGATCGAGCTTCCTCGCCAGCATCGCGCTGGCTTCCTACAGCGAGTTCGGTCTCATCGTCGCCAAGCCCATGACCGACTCGGGGCTGCTCACGCCGGAATGGCTCACCATCGTGGGGCTCGCGGCAGCGCTTTCGTTCATCGTGGCGGCGCCGCTCAACCGCATGGCACACCCGTTGTTCGAGCGGCTGCACGACTTCCTGCTGCGCTTCGAGTCCCGGCAGCGCCACCCGGACGACGAGCCCATCTCGCTCGGCAGCGCCGAGGTGGTGGTGTTCGGCATGGGCCGGGTGGGCACCGGCGCCTACGACTACCTCAAGTCCCGCCAGGCGCGCGTGGTGGGGCTGGATTCGGACCCGGCCAAGGTGGAACGCCATCTGAAGGCGGGGCGGCGGGTGGTGTACGCGGATGCCGAGGATCCGGATCTTTGGCCACGGCTGAAGCTCGACGGGGTCCGCGCCGTGCTGCTGACGCTGCCGGACATGGAGGCCAAGGTGCTCGCCGTGCAGCTTCTCAGGCGATCCGGCTATGCCGGCTTCATCACCGCCACCAACGTGTTCGAGGACCAGGCCGCGGCCATGCTGGCGGCAGGCTGCGACGCCACCTTCAACTACTTCGACGACGCCGGCTTCGGCTTCGCCAAGCACTCGTGGGACGCGCTCAACGTCTCGGAGCGCTCTGCCTGAGTCGAGCGCGTCCTGGCGGGAATCACCGGACCACGAGCCACGCGGCGCCGGCCAGGGCGGCGAAGAACACGCCGGCGTGGAACCAGGACCAGTGTCGGAACCGCCTCGCGAGCACCTCCGGGTCGCGGTTCGAGAGGATGTACGGTAGCCCGCGCCGGGGCGCGCGCATCACGTGCACGTCGGGGTGCAGGCGCCGTTCCGCGTGCTGCGCGTCCACGATGCGCCCGGCCTCGGACACGGCCGCGCTCCATTCCTCCGGCGATATCTGGCCGTCGCGGTCGCTGTCGTACTGCCGCTGCAGGGCCTTCGGATTGCGCTTCCACTCGCGCAACAGCTGCGCCACGTCGGCGCCGCGGTCGAATCCGCCGTCGGCGCCGCGCAGGGTCTGCAGCGCCCCGATGGCGTACAGCGTGTCGCCCTGCATCAGATAACGGGCGTGGTAGCGGGTGCTGTCCATGCGCCAGCGGCGCACGTGGGCCATGTGCACCTCGGCGTGATCCGGGTCGATGATGCACTCGCCGGTGTCGTCGCGCAGCACGAAGGTCTCGTCGCTGATGCGCGTCCACGTGGACCCGCCCCGCCCGGCGGGGTCGCTCTCGCTGATTACCACCTCGAACCACACGCACGACGGCAGCCCGTTGAACGCGAGCGGCGCCTGTCCGGGCGACAGCTCCGCCGTGCCCACCAGCTCGGTGAGCCCCTGGGCGGCGCTGCGCACCCGGGCGGTGGGCGTGTCGTGAATCAGGTGGTAGCGGCGGTTCGAGAGGTGCCAGGCAAGCGCCGCGCCGGCCAGCGCCACCACACAGCCCGCCGCGGCGAGCCCCGGCGTCCCCGTCCGGCTCCACCACAGCAGCGCGGCGCTCACGGCCAGGTACCCGGCACTGGTGACGGCCTGCACCAGCTCGGCGCGCCCGATGCGCACCATCAGCGGCGCGACGGCGTGCATCAGCATGGCCGATGCACCGGATGCCGCCGACAGGGGCTGGATCGCTTGTTCGAGCCCACGATCATTGGTGACAGAGGAGGAAGGTAGGGGTTGGTGTGCCCGTACGCGGCAGGGACGCCGCGTTCGAGCCTCCATGGACGGATTCACGGCGTGGCGCACCAACCCCTACCTTCCTCCGACGCGGGAAGGCGGTGTCGCGCGAATTCGCCAACCCGTCTAGCTGCTGAACAGCGCCGCCACGTTCACGTCGGCCTTCTCGTGCGCCTCGAAGCGCAGCAGTGCCGCCTCGCGGAAATTGAACATGCGCGCCACGATCACGTCCGGGAACTCCTCGATGGTGATGTTGTTGCGGTTCACGGACTCGTTGTAGAACTCGCGCCGGTCCGCGATCTGGTTCTCGAGCCCCGAGATCCGCGCCTGCAGGTGCTGGAAGTTCTCGTTGGCCTTGAGGTCCGGATAGTTCTCGGCCAGCGCGAAGAGCTGGCCCAGGCCGAGGCGCAGCGCCCCCTCTGCGGCGCCCAGCGCCCCCACGTCGCCCGCCTCGCGGGCCTGGAACACCCGGCTGCGTGCCGAGATCACCTTGTCCAGGGTCTCCTGCTCGTACTTCATGTACTCCTTGCAGGTGGCAACCAGCTTGGGCAGCTCGTCGTGGCGCTGCTTGAGCAGGACGTCGATGTTGCTCCACGCCTTGTTGACATTGTGCTTGAGGTTCACCAGCCGGTTGTAGATGGCGACGCCATAGCCCAGCAGCGCCGCTACCAGCCCCAGGACGATCATCGCGAACACGCTCATGGACAGGTCTCCTCGTCTGCGCCGGTCAGGGACGCCCTGCGCGCCCGCGAGCGCGCGCCGCCGTTCACCCCGGCCATTATCGGCCGCGCGTCGCGAAGCTGAACAGTGCATCCGCCGTGACGGGCGTGTTGATCGCCCCGGGCCGATGGGCAATGCTGCCGCGCTGCCGCCGGAGAGGGGAAGCTCATGGCCTCGGCCACGGATGCGCTCATCGTCGCGGGTCGGCGCACGCCCTTCGCCCGCGCCGGGGGCGAGCTCTCAGGCCACGACGCGCTCGCGCTGAGCCTGCACGCGGTGGCGGGTCTGCTCGCCGCCAGTGGGCTGGACCCGGCGAAGCTGGAGGCGCTGCGCTGGGGCATCGTGGTGGTGGATCCGCGTATGCCCCAGTTCGCCCGGGAGGTGGCGCTGCGCAGCGCGCTGCCCCCGGAGCTGCGCGCGGTGACGGTGACCGACAACTGCATCACCGGTGCCACCGCGCTGGTGGACCTCGCCCGCACCATGGCCGCGGGGCGCGTCCAGGTGGGCCTGGCGGGCGGCGTGGAGTCCATGTCGAACCCGGCGCTGCTGTTCTCGCGCCGGGCCGCGCGCCGATTCCTGCGCCTGGCGCGGGCACGCACGGCAGGCCAGCGGCTGGCCCGGGCGCTGGCGCTGCGCCCCGGGGACTTCCTGCCCGAGCCCCCCGCTGTCGCGGAGCCGTCCACGGGCCTCACCATGGGCCAGCACTGCGAGCAGATGGCCAAGGCATGGGGCATCGTCCGCGAACCTCAGGATGCCCTGGCGCTCGCCAGCCACCGGCGTGCCACCGCCGCCACGCAGGATGGACGGCTGAAGGGTGACATCCACCCGCTGGACGGCCTCGACCGGGATCCCCTGGTGCGGCCGGACACCTCCTTGGAGCGCCTCGCCGCCCTGGCGCCGGTGTTCGACCGCGGGCCCGGCGGCACCATCACCGCCGGCACGTCGAGCCCGCTCACGGACGGCGCGGCAGCGCTGCTGCTCATGACCCGGGCCGGGGCCGAGCGCGAGGGGCTGGAGCCGCTGGCGCGCCTCGCCGACCACGAGTTCGCCGCCATCGACCCGGCCGACGGGCTGCTGATGGCGCCGGCGGTGGCAGTGCCCCGGCTGCTGGCCCGCAACGGCCTGCGGCTCGAGGACCTGGAGCTGGTGGAGGTGCACGAGGCCTTCGCCGCCCAGGTGCTGTGCAACCTGGCGGCGTGGGAGCGGGGATGGAAGGAGCCGGCGGTGGGCCGCGTGGACCCGGAGCGGCTCAACGTGATGGGCGGGTCCATCGCCCTGGGCCACCCCTTCGCTGCCACCGGAATCCGCATCGTCGCGGCGCTCGCCGGCGAGATGCGACGGCGCGGCGCCCGCCGCGCCCTGGTCAGCATCTGCGGCGCTGGCGCGACCGCCGCGGCGCTGCTGCTGGAGCGTCCGTGACGGGAGCCCTGTCCCTCCAGGTGGCCGGCGACGGGGTGGGGACGCTGACCCTGGATCTCCCCGGGGAGTCGGTGAACACCCTGCGCCGGGACCTGGTGGGCGAGTTCGACGCCATGGTGGATCGCGTGCTCGCGGAGTCGTCGCTGCGGGCGCTGGTGCTGGTGTCCGGCAAGTCCGAGGATTTCATCGCCGGCGCGGATCTCGAGCTGGTGC
>JBFHNV010000306.1:0-5507 GCA_041593595.1 Gammaproteobacteria bacterium | reverse complement strand
CTGGTGGTGGGGGGCAGCGTGCGCGATGGGCTGCTGGGCGCGGACGCGCCCGGCGACCTGGACGTGGAGCTGTACGGGCTGGACCCGGACGCGGCCCGCGCGGTGCTCGCGGAATTCGGCCAGGTGGTGGCCGTGGGCCGCGCCTTCGGCGTGTTGCGGGTGAAGGGCCTGGACGTGGACTTCTCGCTGCCGCGCGCCGCCAGTGCCGGCGCCGCCGGGCGCGGCGACCTGTCCGCCAGCGACCCGCACCTCGCCTTCGCCGAGGCCGCGCGGCGGCGGGATCTCACCGTCAACGCCATGGGCTTCGACCCGCTCACGGGCGAGTACCTGGATCCCCTGAACGGGCGCGCCGACCTGGCCGCGAGGCGGCTGCGCGCCGCCGACCCCGGGCGCTTCGGCGAGGACCCGGTACGGGGCATGCGGGTGGCGCGCCTGGCGGCACGCCTCGGAATGCGCCCCGACGCGGAGCTGCTGGCCCTGTGCCGCGGGCTCGATCTGGGCGCGGTGGCGCCGGAGCGCCTGCTCGAGGAGTGGCGGAAGCTCCTGCTCGAGCCCGCGCAGCCCTCGGCGGCGCTCGCGCTGCTCTCGGACACCGGCCTCATCCGCCACTTCCCGCCGCTGGCGGCCCTTGCGGGGGTCCCCCAGGATCCCCGCTGGCACCCGGAGGGGGACGTGTGGGTGCACACGCTGATGGTGGTGGACGCGGCGGCGAGGCTTCGTACCGGCGGTGACGATGACGAGGCACTGATGTTCGCGGCCCTGTGCCACGACCTCGGCAAGCCCGCCACCACCGGGTGCGACGGGACGCGCATCCGCGCCACGGCCCACGAGGCCGTGGGCGAGGCCATCACCCGTGAGCTCCTCGGCCGTCTGCGGGCGCCGGGCGCCCTGGTGGACCGTGTCGCCGCGCTGGTGCGCCACCACCTGGCGCCAGCGCAGCTACCCGCCCAGGGCGCGGGCGCTGCGGCCTACCGCCGCCTGGCGCGGGCCCTGGCTGCCGCCGGCACCGACATGGTCCTGCTGGAGCGCGTGGCCCGGGCGGATCAGCTCGGTCGCACCACGCCCCAGGCCCTGGCCGGGCGCTTTCCGGCCGGCGACGAGTTCCTCGCCCGCGCGGCCGCGGCACGGGTGCGCGACGCGGCGCCGGTGGACGTGGTGCAGGGGCGGCACCTGATCGCCCGCGGCTACGCCCCGGGTCCCGGATTCGCGGACCTGCTGGCGCGCTGCCGCGCCATCCAGGACGACACCGGGCTCGCCGACCCGCACGCTATCCTGGAGCGCATGGAGCGGGAGGCACGGTGAGCGTGGCGACGGCGTTAAACCACAGCCAGTGCAGCATCGGTGGGCGCGCCTTCACCCTGGAGTGGGGCGTCCACGGCGCCCGCGAGCACGTGGCCGTCGTCCGTCAGGACCCGCCGCGCACGGTGGCGTGGACCATCGACCGTGACGTGCCGGCGGGCGAGTCGCCAGCAGAACCGGCGGCAGGGCCCGTGGATGCCGTGCTCACGCCCCTGCTGCGGCTGCTGCGCCCGCCGCCGGCGCCCCCGCCCCCCCGCGCGCACCTGGTGCGTGCGGAGTTCTCCGAGCTGCCCGGCGTCATCGCCCTGGTGCGGGCCGACGGCCGCTTCGAGGGGCGCTTCTTCGGCGCGTGCTGCTATCCCCATGCCCTCGAGGGCATGCCCTGCGACCCGCACGCGACGCTGCCCCGACCGGTGCACGGTTCCCTGGTGCGGGCGCGGGTAGGGCCCACCAGCCTGGACCCGGCGCCGCGCAGCGCCGTGTGCATCTGGCACGGCCAGGTGCAGGTGGCGGTGGTGTGCGACCGGCACCTGGAGAGCGGGCGCTGGCACCGGGGTCTGCGCCGGCCCGCCATGGAGACCTTCGAGTTCATCGGCGGCTACCGCGTCGCCATCACGTATCGCGACGGCTCGGTGCGGGTGCGCCGCTACCTGCGCGACGCCCACGTGTGCCTGGCGGGCGAGCCCCTGGCGCTGGCCGCCGACGGGCGCCACCTGGTGGCCTGGACCGTGGAAGCGGAGTCCATGGACGCAGGCTGGCGCCACGTGCAGGACGGCCTCGATCTGCAGGTGATCGATCTGGCGCGCGGGGTGACGGCGAGCCGGGCGTGGGTCCCCCTGGCACCCGGCACGGGCGCGCAGGAATGCCTCGAGGACGTGTCCGTGGCGGGCGCGTGGCCGCGCCTCGAGGCTCGCCTGTCCCTGGCCGGCGGCGGCGGGCGGCGGGTGCCCCTGGCACGCCCGCCGCAGCCTGGCGAGGACGGCCACACGGCGTTCTTCTGTCACGAGAAGACGGTGCGCGACCGTCGCCCCGGACACGAATGCGTCGCGCGCCGGCTGGTGGTGCACCTGCATCGGGCGGCGGACATGGTGGATCTCGGGCGCCACGAGATCGCGCTGTCGCCAGCGGCGCCGCCGGCCGTCGCCGCCCGGCTGCTGCGGGAGCACGGTGTGCCGTGGCTCGAGATCGCGCGCGAGGGCGGCGGCCGCGAGCGCCACCGCCTCGGCGGCGCGCACTAGGACTACGACAAAGTGCGGGGATCCCACGGCACAGGCCCCGAGGAGCCCCGTCGAGGGACGCACGAGGCACGCGCAACGCCCGTGCTTTCATCGCGTATCCCCCGGGGCTATGCTCGTGTGCATGGTCTCGTCACGGGACACCTCGCCCGGTCCGGAACAACCTCAGCCAGCGATCGCCCGCGCGCAGGCCCACCCTCGCGTGCGCAGCACCGTCTTCGTCAGCTACAGCCACGCCGACAAGGACACCGAATGGTACGCCGACGTGCTCGAGTACCTGAGGCAGCTCTCGCTGGGTGGTGACCTCCAGCCCTGGGACGATTCCAGCATCAAGCCGGGCGACGACTGGCGAGCGTGCATCGAGGAGCAGCTTCGCGAGGCCAAGGCCGCGGTGTTCCTGGTCACTCCGACGTTCCTGACCTCCGAGTTCATCTCCGGGCAGGAGGTGCCGAAGCTGCTGGAACGCCAGGAGATGGAAGGCCTCGTGGTCCACGCCCTGATTGCAAAGCCCTGCGACTGGCAGGAGCACCCCATCGGCGACTTCCTGCGTTCCCGTCAGCTCTCCCATGCCCTCGACCGGACCCTCGAGGAGATGGACGGGCCCGAGCGGAGACGCGGCCTCAACGAGCTGGTCAAGCAGATCCGCAGCGAGATCGGGATCTACCGCCAGCGCAACCGGCACGACCACAGGACGGAGCTGATCCTGGAGCTGGAGAAGCTGCTCGGGGTCGAGGTGGAGAAGGAGGTGGCCGGGGGGGACAGCTCGATCATCTATCGCGCCCGCAAGGGCCAGCAGGAGATCGCGATCAAGGCCATGGTGTCGCGCCCCATCACCGACACCGGGCAGGAGGAGCTGCGCGAGGAGTTCGAGAAGTGCCGCGGCCTGCACAGTCCGGTCTTCGTGCGCATGTTCGACCTGGCGTTCAACAACGGGTACTGCGTGACCACCGCCGACTGGGTGCCGGGGCACAGGCTTTCCCGGTGGCTGGTGGCCTCCCGTCGCAACGAGAAGGCGCGGCGGCGCTGGCGGAGGAAGGCGACCACCATCCTCTCGAGCCTCGCCGGCGCCCTGATCGAGGCCCACGAGCACGGCCTGCGATTCCTGAACATCCACCCGGAGAAGATCCGGCTCGCCGGCGACGCGCCGCGCCTGTACCCCATCGATTTCTCGACCTACGTGGCGAGCTCCGCACACGCCCACGGCGTGCTCTCCTTCCCCCTCGGAACCCTCGAGTACCTGGCCCCGGAATACGTGGTGAAGCCGGCAGAGCGCGAGGATCCGCTGCTGTGCACGCGTGATGCGGATGACGAGGCGCGTCGGATGAGCAGCCTCGCGGACCAGTATGCGCTCGCCATGGTGGCCCTTGCCATGCTCGAGGGCCGGGCACCGGTGCGGGTCCGATCCATCGCCGACGTGACCCGGCTGATGCGGTTCCAGCGCGACCCTAGAGGCTACTGCGAGGACGGGGTGACCGCGCTGTACGACCGCGAGTGGCGCCGCGAGATGCCGGGCCTCGCGCGCATCATCTGGCGCATGCTCGAGCCCGACCCGGCGGACCGGTTCAGTGACATGGCCGAGGTCCATGCGCAGCTGCGGGCCCTGGAGCTGGGGAGTTTCGACGCCCCGGCCCACGGCAGCGAAGCCAAGGCGGCGTACTCACGGCACCTGATGGGGAACGCGGCGTTCTATGCGCGCTTCTACGACAGGCTGTTCGCCGCATCCGCGGAGATCGAGTCGCACTTCAGGCAGGTGGACATGGCACGACAGGGCCTGCTCCTCGATGCCGCCATGGAGCGGGTGCTCAACTTCCGTCCGAACCAGCAGGAGCCGACCACGCTCAGCGCGGTCGCCCGCAGCCACCGGTCGATGGGTATCACCGCGGAACAGTTCGAGGCGTTCGGCCAGGCGTTCCTCGAGACCCTGGCGGAGGAGCCGTCCGTCACACGGGCCGCGCTGGACGCCTGGGAAGCGATCCTGTGGCCCGCCATCGAGTACCTGAAGCAGAATGCGGCCTCCACATAGGACGCCCGGTCCGCCGAATTCCGAATCATCGGCCCGCGCCTGACCATCTGGAGCAGGGTTCGGAACGGCTCGTCAACGGCTCCTGCGCGCGGTGGGCGTTGCATTCGCCTCGTTGGATGGCGCGGACTCCCCGCTGGCGTTGACGGAGGTGACCACGTAGTAGTACGTGACGCCGTTGGTGAGCCCGAAGTCGGCGTAGGCGCAGTAGTCGCACAGGTGGCCGGCGGCAACGAGATCGTACGGGCCGCCCGGCACCGTGGAGCGGTAGACGTTGTAGCTGACCGCCCCCGGCACCGGCGTCCATACCAGGTCCACCTTTTCGCTCTTGGCGCGTGCGATCAGATCGTCCGCCGGTGGCGGCGGTGCGCCAGCGGCGTTCACCGTGAGCAGCAGCGAGTCGCTGCCGGACGCACCCTCGTCGTCGGTCACCGTCACGGTCACGGTGAACACGCCGGTGGACGGGTACGGGTGGCCCAGCACGAAGGACTTGTCCGAATTCAGCGGCAGCGTCTGCACGCCGCTGCCGTCGCCGTAGTCCACGGTGGCGGTCCAGGTGTCGGCGCCCGGATCGGTGAACGAGCCGGCGCCGGTGAACGTGTCGCCCTCGTCGATGGCCGCGTCGGGACCGGCGTCCACCACCGGCGCGACGTTGTTCACCGTGACCACCGCGGTGTCGCTGCCCGCTGCACCGTCGTCGTCGGTGACGGTCACGGTGACGGTGTACACGCCGTCGTCCTCGTAGAGGTTGTCCAGCGCGAAGCTGCCGTCGGGCTCGAGCGCCAGCGGCTGCGGGCCGGCGCCCTCGCCGTAGTCCACCGTCGCGCTCCAGGTGTCGGCGCCCGGGTCGGTGAACGAGCCGGCGCCGAGGAACGTGTCGCCCTCGTCCAGGGTGGCATCCGGGCCGGCGTCCACCGTCGGCGCGACGTTGTTCACCGTCACCAGCGCCGTGT
>JBFHNV010000305.1:0-5556 GCA_041593595.1 Gammaproteobacteria bacterium | reverse complement strand
GTGCTCCGGCTCGCGGACGTGGCGGAGGTGCACGACGCGGCGGAGGACGAGAAGCTGCGCATCCGCCTCGACGGCGTGCCGGGGCTCAAGCTCGCGATTCAGAAGCAGCCCCAGGCCAACACCGTGGCGGTGGTGGACACGGTGAACCGCCAGCTCACGTTCCTGCGCGAGCAGGGCTTCATCCCGGCGGACGTCAGCGTGGACGGGGTTGAGGACCAGGCAATCTACGTGCGCCAGGCGCTCACCAACGCCGCCGGCGCCGCGCTCACCGGCGCGTTGCTGGCGATGCTGGTGGTGTTCCTGTTCCTGGGCGACCTGCGCCGCACGCTGATCATCGGCACTGGCATTCCCTTCGCCGTGATGGTGGCGCTGGTGATCATGGACGCCGCGGGGCTCACCCTGAACATCATGACCCTGGGCGGGCTCGCGCTCGGCATGGGCATGCTGGTGGACAACACCATCGTGATGCTGGAGAACATCTACCGCCACCAGCGCGAGGGCGAGAGCGGGCTCGAGGACGCCACCCGCGCCGCCGGCGAGGTGCACGGCGCGGTCATCGCCTCCACGTCCACGAACCTGGCCGCGGTGCTGCCATTCCTGTTCATCGGCGGCCTCGTCGGGCTGCTGTTCCAGGAGCTGATCGCCACCATCTCCGCCGCCATCGTGGCCTCCCTGCTGGTGGCCATCACGGTGGTGCCGGCGCTCGCGGCGCGGGTGCCGGTGGCAAGAGCGGGCTGGATGCGCCGTGCGGTGGATGCCACCGTTGGCGCGCTGGCGCGGGCCTACACGTCGGTGCTGGCGCTGACGCTGAAGGCACCCTGGCTGGTGGTGGCGGTGTTCGCCGGCGCCCTCGCCTGGTGCCTGCCCGCGTACACCACCGGCAAGCAGATCATGCTGCCCGACCTGGACGACGGGAAGGTGCGCATCGAGTTCACCGCCGACGCGGGCACCGGCCTGGACGAGACCGACCGCATCATGACGCGGGTGGAGGAGATGCTGCTGGCGCGCCCCGAGGTGGAGACGGTGTACTCCCAGATCGGCGGCTTCGTCTTCGGTCGCTCCCAGTACGAGGCCACCAATCGCGGGCGCATCGCGGTGCAGCTCGTACCGCTGGACCGGCGCGACGTGAGCAGCAGCGAGTGGGTGAGTGCCGTTCGCAAGGACATCGCGAAGCTGCAGATGGCCGGCGTGCGGGTGCGGGTGCGGGTGCAGGGGATCCGCGGGCTCAACCTGAGCCGCAGCGACGACGACGTGTCGGTGCGCATCCGGGGCGAGGACCTGGAGACGCTGGCGCGCCTCGGCGCGAGGGTGGTGGAACGGCTCGATGGCGTGCCGGGGCTGGCCAACGTGCGCCACTCCTCCGAGGACCTGTTGCAGGAGCTGGCGGTGCGGGTGGACCGGGAACGCGCCGCGGCGCTCGGCGTGAGCGTCGAGGACGTGGGGCGCGCGCTGCGCGTCGCCCTGCAGGGCGTGGTGGCCACCGACTACATCGACGGCGACCGCCGGTTCCAGGTGCGCGTCCGCCTGCCGCGCAGCGAGCTCAGCACACCCGAGTCGCTGGAGGCGGTGCTGCTGTTCCCGGCCCGCGAGGGCGCGCCGGCCATCCACCTGCGGGACCTGGCCCGGGTGGAGCTGGTGACCACCCCGTCGAGCATCCGCCGCGATCGCCAGCAGCGCATCGAGGAGGTGAGCGCCAGCCTGGACGGCGGCGCCACGCTGGGCGAGGTCAACGCCGAGGTGTGGCGGCGCCTGGCCGACCTGGAGCTGCCGCCGGGCTACTCCCTGTACGACGGCGGCGCCGCGGACACCCTGGCCGAGGGCGAGAGCCTGTTCCTGCGCCTGCTGGCGCTGGCCCTGTTCCTGGTGCTGGTGGTGATGGCGGTGCAGTACGAGTCCCTGCGCAACCCGCTGGTGATCCTCGCGAGCGTGCCCTTCGCCGCCATCGGCGTGGCGCTGGCCATCATCACGCTGGACCTCCCCCTGTCCATGCCCCTGTGGCTGGGCATGGTGATGCTGGCAGGAATCGTGGTGAACAACGCCATCGTGCTGGTGGAGTACGTGGAGATCGCGCGGGCGCGAGGGCTCGCGCCGGTGCCGGCGCTGCTGGCGGCGGGCCGCCTGCGGCTGCGGCCCATCCTCATGACCACCCTCACCACCGTGGTGGGCATGGCGCCGCTGGCCGCCGGGCTCGGCGAGGGCGCGGAGATGCTGCAGCCGCTGGCCATCACCATCGTTTACGGGCTGAGCTTCTCAACCCTGGTGAGCCTGTTCCTGGTGCCGTCCGTGTACCGCATGTTCGCGGTGGGCAGCCGTGCGCGCCCGGTGGACCAGCCGCGCGACGCGGCGGCCTGAGCGGGCCGCGGGCCGGGCCCCGCGGCGCCACGTTGGTGCGCGACGGCGCACCGGCTGCGTCCCGGTGGTGCAACGTGTGCGTCGCCGGGACGTCAAACCCCTGTCATGGCAGGGGCGCAGCCTCTGGCATCGTTCTTGTATGCGCTTCGTCCGGGACCGGTGGCGCCGCCGGTGCCTCTCTGCCACGCCATGCGAGGAGGATCCCACCATGCAATGCTTCGAGAGCTCCCTGATGCGCGAGTACCTGTTCGAGCTCGTGCGCGAGACGAGCCCGGCGGCGATTCGCGACGACCTGCGGCTGGACGAGGTGCTCGAGGAGCGCGGCGTGCACGGCATGGGCGCACTGCTTGCCCTGGACGCCGACGCCCTCGCGGCACTGGCCCGGGCGCTGGCGGACGAGCTGCCCCTGGCCGCCTGAGCGCGGGCCGGCGAAACACCCGCTTCTCACCGGCAGGCGGACTGCTCAATCCCCGCCGGCCGGCGCACGGCTCAATCCTCGCCGGCCGGCGAGATGCTCAATCCTCGCCGGCCGGCTCGAGAACGCGCACCCCGTCCAGGATCACCGCGGTGGCGCGGCAGTGGTCCTCGTTGCAGGCGAGGATGCGCTGGCGCACGGCGGGATCACGGCTCGCGAGCCACTCCTCGTACCACTCCGCGGCCCACGCCCCGGGGATGGCCGAGTCGCTCCAGCGGAAGCCCAGGTGACCCGCGATGCTCTCCACGGAGTAGTCGCGGGTCGGCCACTCGGTGCGCGGGCGCACGACGGCGGTGAACAGGTCCACCGTGCTCTCGGCGGCGAACAGCTCCTCGATCTCGTCGCTGTCGCAGATCTGCGGATAGCGCTCCTGGAGGGTTCGCCACATGGTGCGCTCGAAGGGCCCGTAGTGATAGATGGCGGCGTCCTTCGCCCGGCCCAGGAAGGCCCACGCGTCGGCGAACGCCTTCTCCTCCGCCTCCTCGCTGGCGTCCTCGGCGAAGAAGCCCCGGTAGCGGGGCTTGCCGCCCGAGCGCTCCAGGAAGCCGTGCAGGTAGCAGTGGTCGCGCACCGCGTCCATCGCGATGCCGAAGAAGATCTCGCTGCCGCCCTCGGGCAGCTCGATCTCCGCGCGCCGGTACGGCGCCGCGCCCCGCTGCCGGACCAGCCGGGCGCGTTCGTGCAGGCGGCGTAGCAGCGCCGCGCCCACGCCCTCCAGGCGCCGCGCCTGGTCGGGCAGGTCCTCCGGATCCGCCTTGGCCAGCGCGGCCACCGTCGGGTAGTGCCCGGCGATCAGATCCCGTGCGGAGCGGCCCACCTCGGGGAGCAGCGTGAGGTCGTCCTCGCGCTCGAGGCGCTTCCTGCAGCTCGTGCGCCACACGCACAGCCGGCAGGCGCTGGACAGCGCCGGGCGGGTCGCGTCCCGGCGCTGCACGATCTCGCGCGCCTGGGCCACGGCCTTCAGGTACTCCTGCCAGAACGTGAGCGTGCTGCGCGGTCCCCGGGGCGCATCCAGCTCGTAGAGGGTCTCCTCGCCGTGCCCGTCCACGATGAACCCGTACCGGCCTGCGGACAGGTCCTTGCGCTCGAGCACGTCGGTGCACAGTGCGAGCTGCATGGCGAAGCTGCGCCGCGGCTTGCGTCCGGAATCCGGCCCGTCCTCGTCGCCGGAGGCGCGGATGTCCCCCGCCACGTAGCCGTCGTCGTCCAGCCGCAGCAGCGCCGGCGTGGCCACCAGGTCCTCGTCGTGGATGCGGCCGCCGTAGATGAGGGGCGCCTTGCGGGCCATGGCATCCAGGGTCGCCCGCTCCAGCGCACTGCCCTCGAGGTCCGTCAGGTCCGTGAGCTCGGATCCCAGCGCGCGCACGACGTCGGCCTCGTTCGCGGTGCCGCGCGTCCACAGCAGTGACACCAGCGGGCTCACGGGATCGCGATTCGCCGCCTGGCCGTGGATGTCCATGGTCGCACGGTGGGGGCACACGACCAGGTCGTACAGCATGGCGGAGGTGATGCTCGTGGCCATGCGGGACGCGTCCTCCAGGAACCGGGAAGTGAGCGAATCCTCCGACGCGAGGCGCCCGCGATCAAGCACGCCGTGCCGGCAAGGGCATACGTGCCCCCACCCGGGATCCGCGTCGTCCACCACGAGCCGTTCTTGGTATCGTTGGCGGACCGGGGTCCGAGAGCCGCCCGGACCACACACCACAGGGGGAAATCGACCATGGGCCAGGAAGTGATCATCACCTGCGCGGTGACCGGGGGACACCAGAACTTCCACAAGCACCCGGACTTTCCCATCACGCCGGAGCAGATCGCCAACGCCTGCCTCGAGGCACGCAAGGCCGGCGCCGCCATCACCCACATCCACGTGCGCGACCCGAGCACGGGCATGCCCTCGGGTGAGCCGGCCCTGTACCGCGAGGTGGTGGAGCGGATCCGCGACGCCGGCAGCGACCTCATCATCAACCTCACCACCGGCGAGGGCGGGCGCTACATGCCGAGCGAGGACAACCCCGCGGTGGGCGGACCCGGCACCACGCTGCGGCGCCCGGAGCTCAGGCTGCGCCACATCGAGGACCTCCGCCCGGACATATGCTCCCTGGACGTGGGCACCATGAACTTCGGCGAGAACGTGTTCATGAACACGCCGGGCCACCTGCGCATCATGGCCGCCAAGATCAAGGAGCTGGGCGTGCGTCCGGAGCTCGAGGTGTTCGAGCCCGGCCACATCGTGATGGCGAAGCAGCTCATCAAGGAGGGGCTCGTGGAGCAGCCGCCCATGTTCCAGCTGTGCCTCGGGATCCCCTACGGCTCGCCTGCCACCCCGGAGGTCATGACCGTGATGCGCAACCTCCTGCCCGAGGGCGCGAACTGGGCCGCCTTCGGCATCTCCCGTCACGAGTTCCCCATGGTGGCCCAGGCCGTCAACCTGGGCGGCCACGTGCGCGTGGGCCTGGAGGACAACCTGTATCTGGGCAAGGGCGAGTTCGCGAGCAACGCCCAGCTGGTGGACAAGGCGGTGCGCATCGTCCACGAGCTCGGGGCCGACATCGTGGAGCCGGCCCGCGCGGCGGAGCTGCTGGAGCTGCACCCGCGAGGGCAGAGCGCGCCGCGGCACTGATCGGGGCCGTCAATCTCGAGCTTTTCGCTGATCGCATGGGGCAGGGGCTGTCGGCTGCCCCGGCCTCGGCGCTTGCGGCCGCGTTCGGCGTCGCCTCGCGAGTGCGTCC
>JBFHNV010000304.1:0-5597 GCA_041593595.1 Gammaproteobacteria bacterium | reverse complement strand
GGAACAGGCGGCGCGTGAGCACGATCCGCCCCTGCTCGCCCAGGGGCATGCCATTGGCTCCGTCCAGGTGCAGCGAGACCTCGGCCAGGCCCTGGGGCTTGCGCGCCTCGCTGCCGGAGAAGATCACGTCGGCCATGGTGTCACCGCGCAGGTGCTTGGCGGAGATCTCGCCCATGACCCAGCGCACGGCGTCGATGATGTTGGACTTGCCGCAGCCGTTCGGACCCACGACTCCGACCAGATCGCTGGGGAAGGAGATGGTGGTGGGATCGACGAAGGACTTGAAGCCGGCGAGTCGGACTTTGCGAAGGCGCATCCGGATGCAGTCGTCGTTGAAGAGGCCCGTGGCTGGAGGCGCCCGAGGGGGGCTCTCGGTGGGCGGCTAGCGTACACCAATCGTCACGTCGATCACCCGGTTTTCGAACCTGCGGTTACGCTATGGTCAATCCGGCGGCGTGCCTTCGATCTCACGCCGCCTTACAGGAAATCTCGTTAACTGGTTGATCGGCCTCCAGCGCATACCTGACCATGAGAAACGACTTGAAGTCACGCAGCCGCGCTGTCCCGGCCCGAAGGAAGGAACCGACGTGAGCAGCACACCCGGCAGCACGCTGGAGACCTTCGAGAACCCGGCACCGGATCGCGACTACACCATCCGCATCCGCATCCCGGAGTTCACCTGCCTGTGCCCGAAGACCGGCCAGCCGGACTTCGCCGTGCTGCACTTCCACTACGTTCCGGACCGGCTGTGCGTGGAGCTCAAGTCGCTGAAGCTCTACGCGTGGTCATTCCGTGACCAGGGGGCGTTCCACGAGGCGGTCACCAACCGCATCCTCGAGGACCTGGTGGCGGTCTGCGCGCCGCGCTTCGCACGCCTCACCGCCGAATTCAACGTGCGCGGCGGCATCTACACCACCGTGGTGGCCGAGCACCGCGCCGCGGGCTGGTCCAGCCCGCAGCCCGTGACGTTGCCCTAGCCCCGTGGCCGTCTCGCGCAACAACCCCATCGCCGGCGCCGCCTACCTGATCCGCGGCCTCGAGCTGGTGCTCAAGCCGCGACTGCGCCGCTACGTGGTGGTGCCGGTCCTCATCAACGCGGTCCTGTTCACCGCGGTCATCTGGTTCGGCGCCGGCTGGATCTTCGACTTCTCCCGCGACCTGCTGCCGGACTGGCTGGACTGGCTGGCCTTCGTGCTGGTGCCGCTGTTCCTGATCGTGTCGGCGGTGGCGGTGTTCTTCACCTTCGCCCTGGTGGCCAACCTGCTGGCATCGCCGTTCAACGGCATGCTGGCGGAGGCCGTGGAGTCGCGCCTGACGGGGCGCGAGCCGGATCCGGCGACCCTCGGCAGGATCATGAAGGACGTGGGCGTCGCCATCGGATCCGAGCTGCGCAAGCTCGGTTACATCCTGGTGCGCATCGTGCCGCTGCTGATCCTGTTCATCGTGCCGGTGGTGGGGCCTCTGGTGTGGGCCGTGTTCAGCGCCTGGATGCTGGCCATCTCCTACGTGGACTATCCCATGGGCAACCACGGCTACGCCTTCCCGGAGCAGCGCCGGTTGCTGGCCGAGCGGCGCTGGCTGACGCTGGGCTTCGGTCTCGCGGTGATGGCGGCCATGGCGGTGCCGGTGGTGAATTTCATCGTCATGCCCTGCGCCGTGGCAGGCGCCACCGCCATGTGGGTGGAGGCCATCGCGCCCGGCCTGCCCGGCCCCGACGGAGCGCGGTTGTCCGACGAGCGCCCGTGAGCGGCCCGGCGCGCTACGTGGGTCGCTTCGCGCCCTCGCCCACCGGGCCGCTGCACTTCGGCTCGCTGGTCGCGGCCGTCGGGAGCTGGCTGGACGCCCGCCGCCAAGGCGGGCGCTGGCTGCTGCGCTTCGACGATCTCGACACGCCCCGCAACGTCCCGGGGTCCGAGGCCGCCATCACGGCGGAGCTGGTGCGCCTCGGGCTCGAATGGGACGGACCGGTGATGCACCAGCGCCATGACACCCGGCCCTACCTGGACGCGGTGGCGCGGCTGCGCGCCGCCGGGCGCGCCTTCGGCTGCGGCTGCAGCCGCCGCGACCTGGTGGAGGGGGTCTACCCGGGCACCTGCCGCGGCGGCCTGCCCCGCGGGACCACCGAGCGCTCCGTGCGCCTGCGGGTGGACGATCGTCCCGTGGAGTTCGAGGACCTGGTCCAGGGGCCCTGGCAGCAGCGGCTGGAGCGCGAGACGGGGGACTTCGTCATCCTGCGCGCCGACGGCATCGTGGCCTACCACCTGGCCACGGTGGTGGACGACGCCGCCGCCGGGGTGACCCAGGTGGTGCGCGGCGCGGACCTGCTGGACTCCACGCCGCGGCAGATCGCCCTGCAGCAGGCGCTGTCCCTGCCGCGACCCCGCTACGCGCACCTGCCGGTGGCCGTGAACGCCATCGGCCAGAAGCTCAGCAAGCAGACCCACGCGCCGGACACCGCCGGCGAGCCGGCAGGTGTCCTGTGGCACCGGGTGCTGTCCTTCCTCGGGCATGCGCCGCCCGGGACGCTTGCCACGGGGCCGGTGCAGGCCCTGCAGGACTGGGCCCTCGCGCACTGGGACCCGCGCCGGGCGCCGCGCCGGCAGGGCCCCGGAGTCGACGCGCCGCCGGCACGGGCAGCGGGGACGGGCGCCGGTTGAGGTCGCTGCGCCCCACCGCGGCGTCACCGGCGAGGCGATCACCGCGTCGGGGGTGGTGCGCATCTGGCGACTGCGCCTGGCGCGGGTAAGCGTCGGCGACGTGGTGCTCAGCGACGTGGACGCGGCGGTGCGCGAGGGGTCATTCCCGCCCGTGGCGCTGCTCGGGAACTCGTTCCTGTCCCGCGTGCGGATGACCCGGGAGGACGGCGCCGTGCTCCTGCGCCGTGTCCTCTGATCGGGGCCCGCGGGCCGACCCCGCGGCGTCACCGTCGGTTGCGGGCCGGGTCCCAGAACACCTCGCCGCGATCTCCCACCGCCAGCACCCGGGCCAGGACGAACAGCAGATCCGAGAGGCGGTTGAGGTAGTGACGGCTGTGGTCGTTCACCGTGTCGTGCCGTGACAGCGTGGTGAGGCGGCGCTCCGCACGCCGGCACACGGCACGCGCCACGTGGGCGGCCACCGCGGCGCCGCCACCGCCGGGCAGGATGAATTCCTTGAGCATGGGCAGGCCCGCGTTGAAGCCGTCGAGGGCCGCCTCCAGCCGCGTCACGTAGGCCGCCGTCACGGTGCTGGCGCCGGGAATGGCCATCTCGCCACCGATGTCGAACAGGGCGTGCTGCACGTCGGTGAGCAGCGCGTCCACCTCCGCGGGCACCGGGTGCACCAGGATGGCTGCCACCAGGCTGTTCAGCTCGTCCACCGCACCCATGGCTTCCACCCGGGCGCTGTCCTTGTCCACCCGCGAGCCGTCGGCGAGCCCGGTGGTGCCGTCGTCGCCGGTGCGGGTGTAGATCTTCGAGAGTCGGTGGCCCATGAGGCGGCTCGCAGGATGCAGCACAACGGCGCCGACTGTACCCGACGCGGGGCGAGACCGCCCTGCGAGGCCCGGCCTAGCCTCGCGCCGGCGGCTGCAGTCGCAGGTTCATGAATTCCAGCACGTCGCCGCCAGGCGCGAGGGTCACGGTGCTCACCGAGCCCATGTCCACCCGCAGGCGGAACAGGTGCGGCAGCGGCATCCCCAGGAGCGCCGCGAGCATGCAGCGGATCGGCCCGCCATGGGTGACCGCCACCAGGGCGTCGCCGTTCACGCCCCGCGCCGCGTCCAGGAACGCCAGCGCGCGGGCGTTCAGGTCGCCCAGGCTCTCGCCACCGGGCGGCGCCGTGCGCAGCAGATCCGAATTCCAGCGCTCGATCTCGTCCGCCGCGATGTCGGACCAGCGCCGCCCCTCCCACTGGCCGAAGTCCATCTCGCGCAGCCGCAGATCCGGCGTCACGTCCAGCCCCAGGCGTCGCGCCGGGTGCAGACAGCGCGACAGGGGGCTCGCGGTGCATGCCACCTGGCCGCCGATGGCGTCCACCAGCACCTTCACCTCGGCGCACCAGTCCTCCCACCCGGGCGCCAGCGCCACGTCGCTGGCGCCGTAGCAGGTACCGGTCTCGGCGACCACCGGAGGGTGGCGGACCAGCAGCAGCCTCACGGCGCCCATCCCGGGGACATGACGGCGGCCCGCAGCGCGACGGCCGCGCTGGAGGGAGATCTGGTGTGCACCGGGCACGCCCACGGCTGGCAGGGACCGGCAGTGTGCCAGAGGCGCTGCAGCGCCGCAGCCGCGGAGCGCGGACTCACGGCGGACCCGGCGGCGCGAAGCGCCGCAGCAGCTCCGGCACCCGCAGGCACAGCACCGCCAGCGCCAGCAGGCCAGTGCCGGCGGTGAGCGTGAGGGCCAGCGCCGCGCTCACCCGCTCCGCCAGCCAGCCCACCAGCAACACCCCCACCGGGCCGGCGCCGATGCATACCACCAGCGCCCCCATCACCCGCGAGCGCAGGGCCGGATCGCTGGACGCGAGCAGGATGGTGCTCTGCATGGCGCCGAAGCCGGCGATCCCGACGCCGGCCAGGAACATGGCCACCATGGCGCCCGGCACGGAGCCCGTGCGGGAGAACACCAGCACCATGGCCAGGAACAGCGCCGCTCCCCCGGTGAACACCCGCGCGTAGGCCGGCGGGCGTAGCAGGAACGCCAGGCACAGGGCGCACAGGGTCGCGCCCAGACCCTCCATGGACATGAGCAGCCCGATCCCCGGTGCGTCCAGGGCCAGCACCCGCTCCCCCACCACCGGCACCATGGCCGCGTAGGAGAAGCCGAACAGGTTCGCTACCACCGTCACCACCATCACCGCCGCCAGCATGCGCTGCCCGGCCACGTAGCGCAGCCCGTCGCGCAGGGAGTGCCAGAATCCGCGGGTGGCGGACACGGGGCGCTGGGCCACCGGACCGATGCCACGCACCAGGATCAGGGCCACCGCGTAGGCCACCACGCCCGCGGCGTAGGCTCCGGGAAGCCCGAAGGCCGCGTACACGGCGCCGCCCGCCAGCGGCCCCAGCATGCGCGTGCCGTTGAAGGTGGCCGAGTCCAGGCTGATGGCGGCAGCCATGCCCGCCGGGCCCACTGCGTCACCGATGAGGGCACGGCGCACCGGATGCTCCATGGTCCACACCACGCCGTTGACCAGGGCGCCCAGCGCCACCTGCCACAGGGTGACGGCACCCGCCGCCGCCAGCGCCGCCAGGGTGCCCGCGGTGACGGTCATCGCCGCGATGCCCGCCGCCAGCAGGTGCCTGCGGTCCACCCGATCGGCCAGCGCGCCCATGAGCGCTCCCAGCACCACCATGGGCAGCGTGCGCAGGAACAGCATGAGCGCCACCAGCAGCGCCGAGCGGGTCTGCTCCAGGGTGTACAGCGCCACCGCCAGCACCTCGAGCCAGCGCAGGGTCCCGAGCAGCAGGCCGCAGACCCACAGCCGCAGGAACGGCGCGTGACCCAGCAGGGTGAGGGGCGACATGGGATTCACGGTGCTCCGTGCGAACTCGGGTATTCTCGCCTCGCCATGAGCGCAATGCCCCTGCAACGGGATCTGCGCCGCCTGGTGCGCTCGCG
>JBFHNV010000303.1:0-5672 GCA_041593595.1 Gammaproteobacteria bacterium | reverse complement strand
TGCCATCCACAGCACCCCTGCTGCACCTCCACGGGAGCGCCGGCACATGCCGCGAATCGCCGTCCAGCTCTACCCGGAGCACGCCGAGTGGCGCGACATCCGCCGCGCCGCCGAGCAGGCCGAGGCCGCCGGCGCCGACACGCTCTATACCTGGGATCACTTCTATCCCCTGATGGGGGACGACAACGGCAAGCACTTCGAGTGCTGGACCCTGCTGGCCGCGTTCGCGGAGGTGACCGAGCGGGTCCGCATCGGCCCCATGGTGACGTGCAACTCCTATCGCAACCCGGAGCTCCTGGCCGACATGGCACGCACCGTGGACCACGTCTCGGGCGGGCGCGTGATCCTCGGCATCGGCGCCGGCTGGTTCGAGAAGGACTACCGGGAGTACGGCTACGAGTTCGGCACCGTGGGCCAGCGACTTGCGGCCCTGGACGCGGCCTTGCCGCGCATCAAGCGCCGCCTCGCGCGGCTCAACCCGCCACCGCTCGGGCCCATGCCGATCCTGGTGGGCGGCGGCGGCGAGAAGGTCACGCTTCGCATCACCGCCGAGCACGCGGACATCTGGCACGGCTTCGCCCGCGGCACCGGCCAGGCACCGGTGCACACGGCGCGGCACAAGAACGCGGTGCTGGACCGCTGGTGCGCGAAGGTGGGCCGCGACCCGAAGGCCATCGAGCGCTCCTTCGGCATCGCCCCGGATCGCCTGGACATCGCCGACGACATGGTGGCGGCGGGCACGCACGAGTTCATGATCGGCGTCGACGGGCCGCGCTACGACATGGGCGCGGTGCGCGAGTGGATCGCGTGGCGGGACGGGCGCCAGGCGGAACGCACACGCCGCTGAGCGCACCGGTGACCACACCGCGGCCGCTGGTCGTCGACACGGACCCGGGCGTGGACGATGCGCTCGCGCTGGTGCTCGCGCTCCGCTCGCCGGAGCTGCGGGTGGAGCTGGTCACCACCGTCGCCGGCAACGTCCCCATCGGTGCGGTCACCGACAATGCGCGGCGCCTGCTGGCGCTGCTCGCCGGGGAGGCGTCGCCACGGCTGGTGCGTGGCGCGGCGCGGCCCCTGTCGGGCCGGCTCGCCACCGCGGCCCACGTGCACGGCGAGGACGGGCTGGCGGGCCTGTCGCACCTGCGCGATGGGCGGGGCGCACCGCTCTATCCGTCCGCCGCGGGGCCGCGTCCCGGACGCGATGCCGCCGCCGCCATCGTGGCCAGTGCACGCGAGCACGGCGAGGCGCTGACCCTCGTCGCGCTGGGGCCCCTCACCAACGTGGCGCGGGCGTTGGACCTGGACGCGGCGGCGATGCGCGGCATCGGCCGGGTGATCGTCATGGGCGGCGCCATTGCCGTGCCGGGCAACATCACGGCCGGCGCCGAGTTCAACTTCCACGTGGATCCCCTGGCGGCCGATCGGGTGCTCGCGAGCGGCATGCGCGTGACCCTGGTGCCACTGGATGTCACCCGACAGGTACGCCTGCGCTGGCCCGCGGTGCGCCGCGCCCTCGCCGGCCGGCGCAGCCTGCTGGCACGGGCGCTGCGCCACGTCACCCGCGAGCTCGCCGCGCGCCGCGAGGGCCTGGTCCTGCACGACCCGCTGGCCATGGCCCTCGCCATCGACCCGGCACTGGTGGCCAGCCGCGCGCTGCCGGTGCGGGTGGAGACCGCAGGCGCGCACGCGCGCGGCATGTCCATCGCCGATCGCCGGGGGCTGCCCCGCGGCGCCGTGCCCGCTCCGACGGTGGACGTGGCGCTGGAGGTGGACGCCGGGCAGGTGCTGGACCTGGTCTCGGAGCGGGTGCTCACGCGTGGGCGCGAGGCCCGCGTCGCGCCGGCACGTGCGGCCGACGTGGTGGTGGTGGGCAGCGCCAACACCGATTACAGCGTCACAGGGCCGGCGCTCCCGCGCCCGGGCGAGACGGTGACCGATGGCACCCTGCACCGGGGCTTCGGCGGCAAGGGCGCCAACCAGGCGGTGGCAGCGCGGCGCGCCGGAGCGAGAGTCGCCCTCGCGGCGCGCCTCGGCGACGACGAGGACGGCGAGCGTTACCTGGCACACCTGCGCGCCGAGGGCATCGACACCGCCGCGGTGGCGCGCGACCGGCGCGCCGCGTCCGGCGTGGCCCTGATCGCGGTGGATACCCACGGGCGCAACCAGATCGCCGTGGCGCCCGGCGCCAACGCCCGGCTGCGCCCGGCACACCTGCCACCGGCAATGCGGCAGGTGCGCGCCGGCGGGGTGGTGGTCGCCCAGCTCGAGGTGCCGCTGGACACCGTGGAGGCGGCGTTCCGTGCCGCCCGGCGGGCCGCCGCCAGAACGCTGCTCAACCCGGCCCCGTACAGGCCGCTGCCGCAGACGCTGGTGGCCCTCACCGACGTGGTGGTGGCGAACGAGGTGGAGGCGGCCGAGCTGGCCGGCCAGCCGGTGCGCAACGTGACCTCGGCGCGGCGCGCCGCCGCGGCCCTGGTGGCGCGCGGCTTCGCCACGGCGCTGGTGACGCTGGGCGCGCGCGGCGTGGCCTGGCACCACGGCACCAAGGGCGGCCACGTGCGCGCGCCCGAGGTCGAGGCCGTGGACACCACCGGCGCAGGGGACAGCTTCGTCGGCTCGCTGGCGGCGGGCCTGGCCCGCGGCGAGGGGCTCGTCGCGTGCATCGAGGCGGCGGTGCAGGCAGCCGCGCGCGCCGTCACCCGGGCGGGGGCACAGGGAGCCGGTTTGCGGCGCGCGCGGCGCAGTCCTGCGGATTCCGCCTGAGATCGGAATGCATCCAAGCCGGTCGTTCGATGCATGCAACGATGATCGAAACTCCGACCGTCAGGATCTCTGGTACTCGGACTTGATGTAGACGGTGCCGATCGCGGTTCCGTCCCAGACATAGCAGAAGTGCTGTCCCTGGCGGATGGGGGATAGCAGCTTCGGGCGGAACACCGCGATGCATTCGCCTCCAGGATCACGGACGCTGTCGTACGCGAGACCGTTCGAGCCCGCGCTGCGCAGCGATCTCGCGAGCGCCTGGGCAGGGCCGTAGGCGGCCGGGTCCGGATCGTAGATCTCGGGCCGCGCTTGCCGCTGGCCGCGCAGGTCATGGAACTCGGCGTCGACATCGGAGGCGTAGCTCCGCATGTCCACCTCGATGGGCGCCTCGTTGGTCGCCCGCAGGAAGCGCTCCTTGTGGTAGCGCGTCTCGCTCACCGCCGTGTGGATGGACCCCGCGGCGTAATAGGCCCCGTAGGAGCCGTCGGCGAAACGACTTCCACACGGGTTGGGGTGCGTGAACGCGGCCATGATGGGTGACGTGCCTGGCCCGGAAACGCGCTCGTCCTCCGGCACGAGGGAGATGTCGCCGATCTCCTCTCGCAGGCGATCGTTGGTCAGGCCTTCGATGGCCATGACCGCCTCCAGGTCCTCCGGCCGCGCGACCCGGTCGAAGAGCCCCCGGGGCGGGAACAAGCTCGACACGATCCGCCAGCACGGCTGCCAGGTCACGCGGGATGTCGCGACGTCTAGGACCACCCTCGCTCCGCGTCCAGGTAGCGGCGCACCTCGTAGAGATCGGCCACGTGGCCCGAAAGCATGCGCGCCAGGGCCGGCCTTCCGCCGAAGGGCGCCGCGCTGTTGGGGCGGTGCAGCCATCCATCCGCGGCCTCGGCGTCGGGCAGGAGGATCTGAAGGTCCTTGTAGATGCCGAATATGTAGGAGAGACGTTCGAGCTTGTCCTTGCCGAGCCGGGCGCTGTCCGGGTCGCGCTTCCAGCGGAAATAGGTGCTCCGGGACTTCTCGTCGAAACCGAGCAAGGTCATCGCCTGGGATTCGTCGAGCTTCCAGGCCTTCGCGATGTTGAAGAACGTCCGCAGCGCAGCGCCGGCGGTCTCTCTGGTGCCCGGATCGGGGCTGCTCGTGGAGGTCTCGGTCATGGACGGGGTCCGACCGCGTTCCTGATTCGAGGACGCGGAGTCTTTTTTGATACTTTTCCTAATTTTGAATGTTATTCGGCACTATACTCGCGCAACCGGGATTTCCAATCAACCCCGGGAGCCTCCGAACTCCACGGCATTCAGGGAGAAGGACGGGGCCGTGCCGCCCGAGACGACGCTCCGACGCCGCGTCGCCGGGGAAGGCTGTCGCCTCAGCGAGGGCCGGAGCCGCGCCACTGCCACACGAGCTCGCCCAGGAGCGGCGCCCCGGACCGCAGGGCCGGGAGGAACCGCGCCCACGGACGTGGCGCGAAATCCATGCCGAACCCGTCGACGTCCCGCCCTTCGGACCTCGCGGGGGAGGATCCGTCAACGGATTCGGAGACCTCCGATCGCCGTGCGCACGGCGGATCCGCGGGTGGTCAGCCTGCGTCGATGACGCAGCGCAGCACATGACCAGCAACGACCGCGGGTGCGCAACGGTTGGTGTCGCCTCGGTGCGTAGGACTGGGTGTCGCTGGGCACGTGTTAGCGCCGCAATCCCTCGCTGGCGAATCTGCGTCCAACAGGCTTACATGCCCGGATCCTCCTCCGCTAGCGATGATCAGATCCTGCGGGTAGACACCCGCGGGAGAAGGCGCCGCGAGGAGTAGACGACCGGCAAGACGGGCTGTTCAGCTACGTCTCGCTCGAGGAGTAGGTGCCACGGTCGCACGCGCCGCGACCGGGGGGCGCATGATTCACTCGGGATGACGTCCCAGTCGACTTGGTGCTTGTAGAACGCATCGGCATGATCGCCAAGGCCGAGGGAATCGAGCCGTTATCGGACATCCGTCGTGGAATCGACGTTACCGCCACACCGTCGCGGGATGCCAACAGGCTGAGTGAACGCGAGTTCGATGTCGACGAGAGCCGTGCAGACCGTGACCAGCTCGCAACGCAGTAGTTCGCCACAGCGCAGGATCAGGATCGTTTGCCAGGCTCCGTCCGAGGTGTGCGATTCGGCGAGGCGTTAGCCGCATGCGGAACTCTCGGGATCTCCAGGCAGTGTATGCGGACACGTCCGTTGACCGCGATGGAGTGTCGCCGAGGAGGAGGAGGAGGAGGAGCGTCATGGCGACTGACACGAACTGGCACGGGCGAGGAGGGCGCTGGGACGCCCAAAGCCCCAGATCGCCCGCGAGCCCCGATATCGAGAGGAGGATGCGGCGAGTGTCGGAGGGAAAGCCGCCGGCCATGCCATCACCATAGACGTCGACTGAATTCACGGTGGCGTGAGAGCTGACGCAGCGCCGGCAAGCGTGCTGACAGGTCCCGGCGCGGTGCGAACGCCACCCTGGCGCGGGTGAGGCGTCATGTCGGGCGGGGAGGTGGGCAAGCAGATCGCCGTCAGGATGGCGCTGATGACGCTCAGGGCTCGATGATGGCCGCTCCCGACATCTGACCGCCATGGATGTCGGGACTGCAGAAGGACTGCAGGAGCAATCCCTGCCTGCCTCCCGCGGCATTCGTACGTACCTGTACCGCACAGGTGGGTGGTGCCGTCGCGGAAGGGCTGCTCGAGCGCGAGCACCGCCAGGCCATCGCCATCGCGGCTCAGCCGGTCCAGCGCAAGGGGTATGCAGACGACGAGTCTTGCGTCCAGCGATGGCCCCCGCGCGCCTCGAGTGCACGCGGGGGTGCGAGTCCCTCCTCAGCGCAAGCGTCGCGCCTCGGGTCCGGGTGCGGCGCCGGGGGACTGCCCCCGGC
>JBFHNV010000302.1:0-5694 GCA_041593595.1 Gammaproteobacteria bacterium | reverse complement strand
CGGCTGCACGATGACGGCGCGCTCGACGCCGATGCGCGCCAGCATCGCGCGGTACGCCGGCAGCTGCGCCAGCCGGTCGGGGCTGCGCCCGGGCACGTGCGGATACCTCTCCCGCGGACCGTAGATGTGGCTGTGGGTGTCGCAGGCGCCGGGCGGTGCCACCAGCCGTGGCCTGCGGCCGGGGCCGGTCATGCGCGGCTGCGTGGAGGTCACGTGGTTCCTGGCGCGTCGCGGCTCAGCCGACGATGGCCAGCACCTCGTCCAGGGTCTGACCGCGCTTGACGGTCTCGAAGGCGACGGCGCCGGCGGCGTCCGTGCCGTAGCCGTGCACCGCCGGCGGCGGCAGGCTGTTGTAGTAGAACGGCGTCGAGAAATAGTAGGCGCCGGTGTCATGGGCCAGCACCCAGTCGCCGGGCTCGAGGGGCGGCAGCAGGCGCTGGTGGGCGATGATGTCGCCGGCGAAGCAGCACGGCCCCGCCACGTCCTGCAGGATCTCGCCGCCCTCCTTGGGATTGCCGTCGGCGTCGAGCACGCTCACGCGGATGGCCCACATCTCCGGCATGAACACGGTGCGCGTGGCGGTGTGGGCGCCGGCGTGAGTGATGGCGATGGCGCGCTCGCCGGTGCTCTTGGTGTACTCCACCCGGGCGGCGATGAAGCCGTTCTTGGCCATGATGGAGCGGCCGAACTCGGTGACCACCCGGTAGGCGCCGGAGAACAGCACCGGCACGCTGTCGCGCAGCACGCCCGCGTAGTGCTCGAAGGTGGGGTTGACCTCCTCGCTCGCGAAGTTGACCGGCAGCCCCCCGCCGATGTCGATGGTGGTCACCTGGCGGCGGCCGGCGCTGGCGTTCACCTCCTCGGCCAGCTCCACGGCCCGCTTCACGCCGCTGGCGATGAGCTCCAGCGGGCAGCCCTGGGAGCCCACGTGGGTGTGCACGCAGGTGAGCCAGGGGTGTTCCAGGTAGGCCTGCACCAGCCACTCGCGGTTGCCCGCGTCGTCCAGCGCGATGCCGAACTTCGAGGTGCGGGTGGCGGTGCTCATGGCGGCGATGGTCCCGACGCCCACCTGCGGGTTGATGCGCAGGCCGATGACCGAGTCCGAATGGCGGTTGCCGCGCCATGCGCGCACCCGATCGAACTCCTGCAGGTTGTCCACGTTGAGCATCACGCCGCGGGTCAGCGCCTCGTCGATCTCGGCGCGGGTCTTGGCCGGCGAGTCGAACACGATGGTGGCCGGGTCGAAGCCGACGCGCAGCGCGGCGGCCAGCTCTACCGGGCTCGCCACCTCGCAGCCCATGCCGGCGTCGCGGAACAGGGTGAGCACCCGGTGGATGGTGGCGGCCTTGGCGGCGAAGGCATGCAGGGTGCCCGCGGGGAACGCGTGCTGCAGGGCCGCCACCGTGTCCCGCATGCCGTCCGTGTGCAGGAAGGCGCCGATGGGCCGGTCCTCGCCCAGCAGGCCGGCCGCCAGCGCCGCCTGCACGGCGGCCACCTTGTGCGGCGAGATGGTGCTGTCCACGGTGTGCCCTCCCCGGCGCCTGTCCCCGTTGCGCAGGCCGATTGTCGACGAATCGGGCCGGGATAGCAGCCGGTGGCACCGCGAGGGCGCCGGTCCCGCGGCCCGTGTCGACCAGCCGCCCGGCGGTTTGCGTTACCCTGCTCCGCAGGCAACGGGCAGCGGGAGCACCACCATGACCACGGCGTTCCAGACCATCATGGACCTGCGCGGGCGGGGCATGCCGGACGAGGGCGAGGTGGTGATCGGCGGTGCGGAGCCCGTGTTCGACACCCGCTTCCGCATCGGCGAGACCTGCGCCGCGGTGCTGGCCGGGGTGGGCGTGGCGGTGTCGGACCTGTGGGAGGCCAAGACCGGGCGGCGCCAGAACGCGGCCGTCGACGTGCGCCACGCCGCGGCGACCCTGCGCAGCACTCATTATCTCCAGAGGCGCCAGCCGGACGGTCGCTTCCAGGTGCTGGAGAGCCCGTCCATGCGCCACATGGCCACCATCACCCAGCCCTGGCCCACCCGGGACGGGCGCTGGTTCCTGCCCCACTTCAACCTGCCGAACCTGCAGGCGCGGGTGTGCAAGGTCCTGGGGCTGGAGCGCGACCCGCCGCCGGAGGCGGTGGCAAAGGCGGTGGCCACCTGGGATGCCCTGGATCTGGAGGAGGCCATCGCCGAGGCCCGCGCCTGCGGCGCCATGGTGCGCAGCAACGAGGAGTGGCTCGCGCATCCCCACGGGCAGGCCCTCGCCGCGCTGCCGCTGGTGCAGATCACGCGGATCGGCGACAGCGATCCCGAGCCCCTGCCCGCCGGCGGCGCGCCCCTGGCGGGGGTGCGGGCCCTGGACCTCACCCGCATCCTCGCGGGGCCCATCGCCGCGCGCACCCTGGCGGAGCACGGCGCCGACGTGCTGATGGTCACGGCGAAGCACCTGCCCCAGGTGCCGGAGCACGTGGTGGACACCAGTCACGGCAAGCGCAGCTGCTTCCTGGATCTGACCAGGCCCGACGAGGCCGCGAAGCTCCGCGAGCTGGCCCGCGGCGCCGACGTGTTCTCCCAGGGCTACCGCCCCGGAATCATGCGCAAGCATGGCTTCGCGCCGGAGGAGCTGGCGGCACTCAGGCCCGGCATCGTGTATGTCTCCATCACCTGCTACGGCCCCGAGGGCCCCATGCGCGACCGCGCCGGCTGGGAGCAGGTGGCCCAGACCGTCACCGGCATCTGCCACGAGGGCCGGGACGACCGCCCGGCGCTGCTGCCGGCGGCGGCCTGCGACTACACCACCGGCTACCTGGGCGCCTACGGGGTGCTGCTGGCGCTCGAGCGCCGCGCCCGTGAGGGCGGCAGCTACCACGTGCAGGTGTCCCTGTGCCAGTCGGGCATGTACATCTACCGCCAGGGCAACTGCCCCCGCGGCGACGCCACCACGGACCTCACGGAGGCGGAGCTGGACGACCTGCGCCTGGAGACCGAGACCGGCCACGGCACCATCCGCCACCTGGGCCCGGTGCTGAAGCTCTCGGAGACGCCGCCGAAGTGGTCGCGCCCGACGCCGGTGCTGGGCGGCGACGCGCCGCGCTGGCTGGAGGCCGGGCGCGCCCGGGTCGCCTGACGCATCCGCCGGCCCACGGTCACGCCATGGCCATCGCCCGGCCCCTCCCCGACGTGCACGCAGAGCTCGCCGACGAGCATCGGTGCATCATGGCGCTCATCGCACGCATCGAAGCCGGCGTCGACGCCGACGAGCTGCCGGAGACGCTGCAGCAGCTGCACGACCTGCTGGTGGATCACTTCGCCCACGAGCAGTTCCCCGGCGGCCTCTACGAGCAGCTCGGCGCCTACGGGCCGCAGCACCACGAGGATCTCAAGGTGCTGATCCGCGAGCACTGCCTGGTGCTGTCCGCGGCCCGGGCCCTGGTGGAGCAGGCCCGCGGGGCGAACGCGGAAGCCGCCGCGCGGCTCGATGACGACGTGGCCGCGCTGCTCGCCATGCTGCGCGAGCACGAGGTGAAGGAGCACCGGCTGGTGGAAAAGCTCAAGGCCGACGCCGCGTAGGGGTGCAGACGTGCTCGCGCTGCTGGTGGACGGACTGAACCTGGTGCGCCGGGTCTATGCCGCCGTGCCCGGCGACGAGGGCACGCCCGAGCATGCCGAGGACGTGCTGCGCTCCTGCACGCGATCGCTGGAGCGCGCCCTGGCGGAGCTCGCGCCCACCCATGCCGTGTGCGCCTTCGAGTCCCCGGGCGAGGGCTGGCGCCACGAGATGTTTCCCGCCTACAAGTCCGGCCGCCCACCCATGCCGGCACCGCTGGCGGAGCTGCTGCCGCGGATCCGCGACGCCTTCGCGGAGCGCGGCGTGCGCAGCGTGGCGGTGGCCGGCTTCGAGGCGGACGACGTGCTGGCGAGCATCGCCGTGCGCGTCGCGGAGCACGGCGGCGAGTGCGTGATCCTCTCCACCGACAAGAGCATGCTCAGCCTGCTACGCGACGGCGTGCGCGTGCGCAACCACTTCGAGGACCGGGAGCTGGACGAGACGTACGTGCGCGCACGCTTCGCCATCGCGCCGTCGCAACTCGGCACCTGGCTCGCGCTGGTGGGCGACAGCTCCGCCAGCGTCCCCGGCGTGAAGTCCGTGGGACCGAAGACCGCCACCCACCTGGTGCACCAGCACGGTGATCTCGAGTCCATCCTCGCCGCCGCCGCGGACATGCCCGGCCGCGTCGGCAAGGCGCTGCGGGAGCACGCGGAGGATGCGCGGCTTGCGTATCGGCTGCTAGGCCTGCGCACGGACGTGGAGGTGGGGCTGAACCTGAGCGAGTGTAGGGTGGCGGCGGACACTCCGTGAAAGCCGGCGCTCTCGTGCGAGCCGCTCTCACCGCCACGAAGGACGTCACGCATCGGTCCTCGCGACTCCGCGTCTCCGCGGAGACGCCGCCTCGTCAGAACGTGGCGAGCTCCCCCGGCGTGAGCGCGTTCTCCACCGCCTGCGCCTCGTCCATGGGCCAGCCATCCCACAGGCACTCGGCCGTCTCCGCGGAGATTTGCAGGCCGCGCGCGCCGTTGAGACTGCGGATGAATCCATCCGGACGGCCCTGAACCACCCGCCGCGGCGGCGTCGCGCGGATCACCGTCCCGTCCGGTCGGGTGAAGCGGAACGTGCCGTCGCCCCGGTGCTCGACGCCGAATCCGCCCTCGTGCACCAGCCGGTGGTGGTGGCGGCACAGGGACGCCAGGTTCCGCATGCTCGTCTCGCCGCCGTGAGCCCAGTGGTGCACGTGGTGGCCCTCCACGTGAAGGGTGGCATCGCAGCCGGGGAACAGGCAGCCGCCGTCCCTCGCCTTCAGCGCCCGGCGCAGCGCCGGCGGGATGCTGCGGGTCTTGCGCCCCACGTCCAGGGGCTGGCCGTCCGGGCCCTCCACCAGGCGCACGATGCCGGCGTCGCAGGCGCAGCGGCGCACGGTCTCCGGCGGCAGCGACGGGCCGTCCTCCAGCTCGGAGTGATCGCTGAACTCATCTTCGCGTAACGTCTCCGCGGAGACGTGCACCACGATCTCCGTGTCCGGGTTGCCGCCGTCGATGAGGCGAAGGAGCGCATCGGCGCGCACGTGGCCCAGATCCTGGCGCGCCGGGTACGTGGCCTCGGCGCGCTCCTCGGCCCGCTCCGAGAGCAGCGGCTCCATGGCCGTGTTCACCGCCGCCATGAAGCGCGCCCCCTGCTCCGGCTCCAACCGCGCGCGCACCACCAGCATGCCGTCGTCGTCGTAGTGCCAGTACAGCGTGCGCTCGTCGTGGCGGGCGTTGGCCTCGGCGAGCTCCCGCTGACGCTGCACCCGGCGCACCCCGCGCACCACCTTCTCCATGTGGGCCGCGGTGCCGTGGCGGGCGATCATCAGGTAGTAGTCCTCGTTGTCTGCGGTGGCCACGCGCGTCAGCGCGCGCACCTTGGAGTAGCTGACGGTGCCCTGGCCGAAGGCGGCGCGGGTGTCCGGCAGCCCGCGCAGGCAGCGCGCCACGCGCACCTTCTCCCGCGCGGCGCCCGGCGAGATGCCGCACTTCCAGGTGAGCCAGTGGGCGCAGGTGAGACAGCCCTCGTCGGCCCAGCCGCCCGCCTCGTCGAACTCGGCGATGAGCTCCAGCAGGCGGGCGGTGGCGGCGTTGAGGTGGGCGGCCAGTTCGGCGATCTGGTT
>JBFHNV010000301.1:0-5720 GCA_041593595.1 Gammaproteobacteria bacterium | reverse complement strand
CGCGCGCCGCCGCGCGCGCGCCCCGAGGCGGGTCAGCTCCTCGTCGCCCAGCCAGACTTCGCCGGCGGTCGGCTCCACGAGGCGGTTGACGCACCTGATGAGCGTGCTCTTGCCCGCCCCGGAGGGACCGATGAGTGCCATCACCTGCCCGCTCGGCACCTCCAGATCGACGCTCTTGAGCGCCTCGTCGCCAGTGCGGTAGCGCTTGGTCAGCGAGACGATTCGAAGCATTCGAGAGCGAGTCCGTTCCCGGGCACTACTTGCACGCGTACTCGACGCCGTTGATCTCGTCGATCTTGCGGATGACCGCCCAGTCGAACTTGTGCACGATGCGCACGAAGCCGTCGGCCTGGCGTCCGAACTCCTTCTCGAGGGTCGTGCCCTTCCAGTCGAAGCTGAAGAACGCCTGCTGGATCCGGGCGGCCAGCTCCGGATGCAGGTTGTGGGCGTGGCCGTAGCCCGTCGTGGGGAAGGTCTGGGACTTGTAGATGGTGCGGATCTGCTCCGCCTTCACGACGCCGCGCTCGAGCATGCGGTGGAGCACCGAGTTGGCGATGGCGGCAGCCTCGTAGTCCTTGTTGGCGACCCCGAGGATGGAGTTGTCGTGCTTGCCGGAGAACGCAGGTTTGAAGTCCTTCTCCGGCTCGAGCCCGAACTCGCTCTTGAGCAGCGCGCTGGGCGCCTTGAAGCCGGAGTTGGAGGTGGGCGAGGTGAACGCCATGCTGCGCCCCTTGATGTCGGCGGGCGTCTGGATGGGGCTGTCCGCGGGAACGATGATCTCCATCTCGTAGCCCACCACCTTGCCGCCGTTGGACATGGAGGTGAACGGCACGAAGCCTGCGCAGCTCGCCGCGATGGGGTTGCTGCCGGTGTTGAAGCCCGCCACGTGCAGCCGGCCCGAACGCATGGCCTCGATCTGGGCGGCGTTCGACTGCACCGAGAAGAACACGACCTTCTTGCCAGTGACCTTCTCCATGTGCGCGAGGAAGTCCGCCCACGCCTTCTCGTAGACCGCCGGGTCCTCTACCGGCGTGTAGGCGAAGATCAGGGTATCGGGGTTCGCCCATTCCTTGGAGTCCAGGGGCAGGTCCGCGACCTGGTCGAAATCCCGGTCGCAGTATTGGGCGTCCAGGGTGCCCCGGTGTGGGCAGTCCTGGGCGCGGACGCCCGCGACACCCAGCAGCGAGGCCGCGGCGGCAGCGGTCGCAATGGTCTTCATCAGGCCGTGCGTGGTCATGGTCAGGTCTCCTCCGGAGCGCGGCGCCCGGAGGCGGGGCCACGCGAATGGCAGCAGTTTTTCTGGTGGCGCCATCGGCGCCGCCGGCGGGCGGAAGATTCTTGATGTGCCGCCCGGACGTGATTATTACGATTTCATGACGCAATTACGACAGCCCGCCGGCGCCCCGGGCGGCGAGCAGGCGCGCAGCCAGCTCGCGGAAGCCGTCGCCGGACTGCGCCTCGGTGACGTAGCGCGGCTCGGCGTCCAGCCGCCCGGCGAACTCGCGCACGTTGGCGACCCCCACCGCGTTCGGGAAGTAGCCGAACAGGGGCGCGTCGTTGGGGGAGTCGCCCACGAACAGGTAGTGCTCGCGCTGCGCGTCCAGGTCCACGCCCAGGCACTCGCGGGCGGCGATGCGGGTCATGCCCAGCTTGTCGTAGTCGCCGAACCAGCCGTTCACGTGGATGGAGCTGACCCGGGCGCTGGCGCCGGCCTCGCGGAACAGCGCCACGATGCGATCCACCGCCGCCCCGTCGAGCCGTGGCACGTCCTCGCACCAGTCGATGGCCAGATCTGCCTCCCGGTACCCCTGGTCCGAGGCCAGCGCGCTGCCCGGCACCTGCTCCAGGATGCGCCGCGCGAGGCGCGCGAGCCGCTCGCGGCCGTCGCGCCGCTGCGCCTCGTCCTGCACGAAGCGCCGCTGCATGCGCCGCGCCGCGTGATCGTAGCGGAAGTAGAAGGCGCCGTTCTCGCCCACCACCGCCGCCACCGGCCACATGCGTGCGATGTGATCGCACCAGCCCGCAGGACGGCCGGTGACCGGGATCACCGCGATCCCCGCCGCGGCGAGGGCCTCCATCGCCCCGTAGGCGGCGGCGCCCAGGCGCCCGTGGCCGGTGAGCGTGTCGTCGATGTCGGTGAACACGCCGCGCACCGCGGCGGCGGCGGCCTGGGGCATGCGGGACAGGGGCAGCACCGGGAGCGGATCTCGCGGTTGCGGGAGGGGCCTGCAGGCTGACGCGCCGGTGCCCGGATGGCAAGCCGCGGCGAGGTCACAGTCCGCGGGCGGCATCGAGCGCCGCCAGCACCGCGTCCACGGCCTGGGGCGTGTCCATCATGGGTCGCTCCGAGCGGTGCACCGCACCGGTGCGCACGTCCACCAGGTACAGGTACAGCCGGTAGGTGTCCGCGTCGATGTTCTGGCTGTGATGGCAGTGGTACCAGCCCATGACCACCGCATCCAGGCCCATGGCCCGCGCGGCGCTGCGCACCGCCTCCACCGTCGGCTCCTCGTGCACCGCGTTGCCCTGCCACAGGTGCCGGCCCGCTCCCAGGGACGTGGCCCCGGACCCGCGGGCGTAGTGGGAGAACGCGCGCTCGACCCGCTGCCGGGCCCGTGTCGCGGCCCGCGGCGCGTCCTCCCCGCGCCCGCCCAACGGGCGGTAGCAGGAGCGCAGGGTCTGGTCGGGGAACAGGCCGATGCGCCCGGAGCGCTCCGCCTCCGCCCGGACACGGGCCTGCTCGGCCTCCCGGGCCCGCGCCTGTGCCTGCGCCCGTGCCTGTGCCTCCGCGCGTGCCCGGGCCTGCGCCTGCGCCACCTCGTGAAGGGTCGTGGAGACCTGCCCGTTGCCCGGGTCCACGCCCTGCGCCCGCTCGAGCATCCGCGCGGCCCGCCCCGGGCCTCGGCCGCAGCGCGCCGCTCCGCCTCCAGCGCGAGCCGGGCGCGCGCCGCCTCCAGTGCCCGGCGCTCTTCCGCCAGGCTCGCCCGCTCTGCCGCCACCTGCTCGGCGACGGTGCGCGGTGATTCTGCAGGGGCTGTCATCGCCGGCGCGTGCGGCGGCGCCTCGACGCCGCCCCGGAGGGCCGCGGCCGCCTCCGCTGATGCAACCACCGCCGGCGTGCCCGTCACCTCGGGCAGGGCGCCCCGGTATGCTGTGCACCGCCGCGTTTCACGTCCGGGAGGTTCCGCATGCCCGCGCCCCACGATCCGCGCCTGGTTGCCCGCGAGAAGGTCCAGTTCGACAACGGCCGCGGCGAGCGCCTGGCGGCGCTGCTGGAGAGTCCGCCGGGGCCTCCCCGTGCCTGCGCGCTGTTTGCCCACTGCTTCACCTGCTCGAAGGACGTGGCGGCCGCGTCGCGGGTGAGCCGGGCGCTGGCCGCGCGCGGGATCGCGACGCTGCGCTTCGACTTCACCGGACTCGGCAACAGCGAGGGCGACTTCTCCAACACCAACTTCTCCTCCAACGTGCAGGATCTCCTGGCGGCGGTGGACCACCTGCGCGTGTCGCGCGAGGCGCCGCAGCTGCTCATCGGCCACAGCCTGGGCGGCGCCGCGGTGCTGGCGGCGGCGGTCGACGTGCCGGAGGCGAAGGCGGTGGTCACCATCGGCGCGCCGGCGGACCCGGCCCACGTGTCGCACCTGTTTGCCTCCGACCGTGACGCCATCGAGCGCGACGGGGAGGCCGAGGTGTCGCTGGCGGGGCGGCGCTTCACCATCCGCAAGCAGTTCCTGGACGACATCGAGGGCCACGGCCTCGCCGCGCGCATCCGCCGCATGCGCAAGGCGCTGCTGGTATTCCACTCGCCGGTGGACGACATCGTGAGCATCGACAACGCCGGCGCGATCTTCACCGCCGCGCTGCACCCCAAGAGCTTCGTGTCCCTGGACACCGCGGATCACCTGCTCAGCCGCCCGGCCGACTCGGAGTACGTGGCGCAGACCATCGCCGCGTGGGGCAGCCGCTACGTGACCATCGTCGAGGACGGCGGGAAGCGTCCCCGGGTCGCCGACGGCGAGGTGCTGGTGCGCGAGCGCGACCACCGCTTCACCCAGGACGTGCTCACCGATCGACACGACCTGGTGGCCGACGAGCCCGCCGGCGCCGGCGGCGCCGACCTGGGTCCCTCCCCCTACGAGTACCTGCTGGCCGGACTCGGCGCGTGCACGTCCATGACGCTGCGCCTGTACGCGCAGCACAAGAAGCTCCCCCTGGAGCACGTGGAGGTGCGCCTCGAGCACGACAAGATCCACGCCGAGGACTGCGCCGAGTGCGAGACCCGGGAAGGCCGGATCGACCACATCCGGCGCCGCATCCGCCTGGTGGGCGACCTCACCGACGAGCAGCGCACGCGGCTGATGGAGATCGCGGATCGCTGCCCGGTGCACCGCACACTGCACTCGGAGATCGCCATCGAGAGCGAGCAGGATCGCTGATCTCGGGCGGCGCTTCCTCCCCCCCGGAGGGGCGTTTATGCTCTGCGCCCGCTCCCGCTCACGCGCCAGGCCCGACGCCATGACCACCGGATTCCTCTACGACCCCCGCTTCCTGGACCACGACCCGGGGCGCTATCACCCGGAGCGGGCCATACGCCTGTCGGCAGCCATCCGCTACCTGGAGCGCCAGCCGTGGTTCGCGGACCTCGAGCAGGTGCCGGTGGCGGCGCCGGCGGACATGCGCTGGATCCGCACCATCCACGACGAGCGCTACGTCGAGCGGGCGTTGGCGGTGTGCGCCAGCGGCGCGCCGTTCCTGGACGTGACCGACGTGGGGGTGTGCGCGAAGAGCCCCGAGGTGGCGCTGCTCGCCACCGGCAGCCTCATGGCCATGGCCGACCGGGTAATGAGCGGCGCGCTGGCCAACGGCTTCGTGATGGCGCGCCCGCCGGGCCACCACGCGGAGGCCGACATGGCGCTCGGCTTCTGCCTGTTCAACCACGTGGCGGTCACGGCGCGTTACCTGCAGCAGCACCACGGCGTCGCCAAGGTGCTGATCCTCGACTGGGACGTGCACCACGGCAACGGCACCCAGCACAGCTTCGAGGACGATCCGTCGGTGCTGTACGTGAGCACCCACCAGTATCCCTACTACCCGGGCACCGGCGCGTACTCGGAGACCGGCATCGGCCGCGGCCAGGGCGCCACGCTCAACTGCCCCATGCCGGCGGGCGCCGACGACGCGCTCTACGAGGAGGCCTGGCGCGAGCTGATCCTGCCCAAGATCGAGCGCTTCGCGCCCGAGGTGATCCTGCTCTCCGCAGGCTTCGACGCCCACCGCGCGGATCCGCTCGCCCAGATCAACCTGAGCACGGGTTTCTTCGCGTGGATGAGCCACCGGGTGATGGAGCTGGCCGACAAGCACTGCAAGGGCCGCATCGTCTCCCAGCTCGAGGGCGGCTACGACCTGGAGGAGCTGCCGCGCTGCATCGCCACCCACCTCCAGGTGCTGGCAGGCGTGAACGGAGGGTGAAGCGCTCGCGACGAGGCACGGCAAGGCTCCTCACACCACCCGAACCTCGCGACCTCGGGACATCCACGGTCATCGCTGCCAGAGACACGGCGATGGCCGCGGCCGAACGGGAAGTCGGCTGCGGTCTGCTGCCTGCGCAGGCTCCTCGATCGCGATCGCGGGCACCGGCGGGTATGCGGGACACGCTGTGAACACGTCCCTGTACGCTCGAGCGTCGCGTCCCTGCGCCGCACGGTCCCGCACGCCCGCCGGTG
>JBFHNV010000300.1:0-5766 GCA_041593595.1 Gammaproteobacteria bacterium | reverse complement strand
GGGAAATCAAGCGACTGCGTCCCTCTTGATTCTCTCTTGATTTTGTTGACGGGGGGGCGGATTGGGGGGAGGCTCGGGTTTCATGAGCGCGCAGCCCGACAGCCTGACCCGGCCGCGACCGGGGATCCACTTCGACGCGGGGCGCCACCCGCGGGCCAAGATCGGCTACGTGCTGCTGGCCACGGAGCAGACGGTGCAGGACGACGTCATCCGGCTGCGGCCCGAGGGCGTGGGGGTGCACTTCGCACGGGCCCCCATCCCGGACAGCATCACCAACGAGACCCTGGCCGCCCAGGCGGACCTGCTGGCGGACGCGGCGGCCACGCTGCTGCCGGACGGCAGCCTGGACGTGGTGTGCTACGCCTGCACCTCCGGCAGCCTGATCATCGGCGAGCCGCGGGTGTTCGCGGAGCTGAACCGCGGCGCCCCGGGTGCGAAGGCCACCTCGATCATCACCGGCGTCATCGCCGCGCTGCGCGCGCTCGGCGCGCGGCGCATCGCCGTGGCGACCCCATACCTGGACGAGATCAACGTCCGCGAGGCCCGGTATCTGGAGCAGGCCGGGTTCCAGGTAGCGGACATCCAGGGGCTGAACCTGGAGCGCGACAGCGACATGGTGCGGGTGGCGCCGGAGTACATCGCCGAGTTCGCCGCCGGGGTGGATCGCCCGGACACGGACGCCCTGTTCGTGAGCTGCGGCGCACTGCGCACCCTGGACGTGCTGCAGTCCCTGGAAGACCGCCTGGGCAAGCCGGTGGTGTGCAGCAACCAGGCGATGGTCTGGGACTGCCTGCGCCTGGCGGGCATCGCGGATCGCGTGGAGGGCTACGGCACGCTGCTGGCGCGGCACTGAGGGGGTACGGGCCGCCGGGCCCCGGCGCAGGGGTCCACGCTCTCGACCGGTCTCAGCAGGCGAGATCCTCGCCAGAGTCCCGGCGCACCGCCGGCGCCTTGGCCTGTGACGCCGGCTCCGACGCTCCGTGCGCGCTGCGCAGCCGACTGCGCAGGAGGTGGCCCGACTCCTCGAGGATGGGGTAGGCCGTGGAGGTCAGCAGCGAGTTGATCTGGGCGAGATCTCGGATCACGTCCAGGTGCACCGGGCTCGAGTCGATGCTCTCCACGCTGCCGTCGCGCAGGCGCTGCAGGTGGCGCTGCCCGCTGAGCTGCTCGGCCTCCCGGAACCGCTCCTTCTCCTGGATGAGCTGGCGGGCCGTGTCCACGTCGCCGGACACGAACACGTTCAGCGCCAGCTGGAAGTTGTCCAGCACCCGGTCGTGCAGCTCGGTGAGCTCGGCCCAGCCCTCCTTCGAGAAGCGCCGGTCGGCCTCCAGGCGCTTCTTGGCGAGCTGCAGGAGGTTCTTCTCCACGATGTCGCCCAGGTGCTCGAGCTTCACGGTGAAGGCGGTGATCTCCATGCATCGCTCGCTCTCCTCGTCGGAGAGTGGATTGCGGCTGACCTTGACCATGTAGTGCTTGATGGCGCCGTACATGGCGTCCACCTCGTCGTCCATGCGCGCCACCGAGGCGATCACGGCCTTGTCGTTGGTCTCGAGCGCATCCACGGAGCGCCGCAGCATCGCCTCCACCCAGTCCGCCATGCGCAGCACCTCGCGGGTGGCGCAGGCCAGCGCGAGGCGGGGCGTGGCGATGGCGTCGTCGTCCAGGTGCGACGGGTTGGCGAGCGGATTGGACAGCTCCAGCGGGTCGACGCGCTCGGTGAGCCAGCGCTCGGCGAGCCGTGCCGCCGGACCCACCAGCGGCACGAACAGACAGGCCAGCGCGAGGTTGAACAGCAGGTGGAAGTGCACCACCTGCCGCACGGCGGTCTCGCCCAGCCAGCCTGCGTGGGGCGCGAGCCACGGCAGCGCGAGCAGGGCGAGCAGCGCACCCGTCGCCCGGAACACCAGGTTGCCCGCGGGAATGCGCTGCTCGGCGCGCTCGCGGCGCAGGGACAGCACCATCGGCACCAGCCCCGCGCCTGCGTTGGCGCCGAGCACCATGGGCAGCGCCACCGACACCGGCAGCGCACCGGAGCCGGCCAGGGAGGCGAGCAGCAGCACCGCGGCGACGCTGGAGTGCGCGCCCCAGGTGAGCAGGGCGGCGATCAGGAAGGCGAGCGCCGGCTCCTCGGCGACGGGCGCGAGCACGGCGCCGAGGGTCGCGCTCTCGCGAAGCGCCGCGCCGGCCTGGCCGATCAGGGACAGGGACAGCAGGACGAGGCCGAGGCCTACCAGGGTGCGTCCCACCTGGCGCACGCGGCGCTCCTCGCTGCCGAGGAACAGGCCCACGCCGACCAGCAGCAGCAGCGGCGAGAGCCAGCGCAGATCCAGCGCGAGCACCTGCACCGCGAGGGCAGATCCCACGTCGGCGCCCAGCATGATTGCAAGGCCCGGCGCGGTGGCGAGCAGCCCGCCGGCGACGAAGCTCATGGCGAGCAGCGCGGTGGCCGTGGCGCTCTGCAGCGCGAGGGCGACGGCCACGCCGGCGCCGAAGGCACGTACCCGGCTTCCGGCGGCGTGGCCCAGCGTGCGGCGCAGGCCCGATCCCCACGCCCGCTCGACGCCTGTGCGCACCATACGGGCGGCCCACAGCAGCAGCGCCACGCCACCGGCGATCTGCAGCAACACCTCGAGACCCGAGTGAGTGCTCACGGCGACATCCGCTATCGTCCCCCCGGCTGTGGTGTCGGCAAACTGTAACATTTCTGTCATTGCGCGGTGCGCGAGCCGCGCGCCCGCCAGCAGAGCGCAGAGAAGACTGTCTTCGAGTACCGCAGCCGCACCGCGGCCAGCAACAACGCCACCCCAAGCGGCGATCGGGGTCGAGGTGATCCTCGACTGACTCGCGGTGGACGGAATCGCGCCCGCGGTGCGCGGGACGCCCCGGTGGCGGAGCGCGACCGTGCCCGTCACGGCATCGGGCAGGTCACCTTCGGGCACACGGTGGGCGCCGGCCCCCGAGGGCGTCAGCGCACGCGCCAGGCCTGGGTGCGGCGGATCAGGAAGCGCGAGCCCACGTAGTGCAGCGCCCGCACCGAGGCGGCGGTGTAGAAGATCATCATGCCCATCGCCGCCGCCGGCGCGATGTCGCCGGCGTCGTCCATGTTGAGCACCGCCACCGAGGCCAGCGTGGTGTCCGGGCCGTAGATGAACACTACCGCCGACACGGTGGTCATGGCGTTGACGAACAAGTAGATGAGGATGTCCAGGATGGCCGGCAGGCACACCGGCACCGTGACCCGACGGAAGGTGCGCAGCGCCGGCGCCTTGAGCGAGGCGCCCACCGACTCGAACTCCGGGTCCATCTGCTTGAGCGCGGTCACCGCGGTGAGATGGGCCACGGTGTAGAAGTGCACGATGGTGCTGATCACCAGGATCGCCATCGTGTGGTAGAGGACCCCGAGCGGGTTCCCCGGCGCGTTGAAGAAGAAGATGTAGGCGAGCCCCAGCACCAGGCCCGGCACCGCCATCGGCATCATCGCGAGGAGCTGGAACAGGGTACGCGCCAGGTGGAACCCGCGCCCCTTCTCGGTGAGCCAGGCGCCCACGAACACCACCACCGTGCCCACCACGGCGGTCCAGGAGGCAAGGCGGATGGAGTTCCAGTAGGAATCCCAGCCGCCGCCGTCCATGAGGTCGAAGGCGTAGTTTCTGAGGCTGAAGCTCAGATCGTAGGGGTAGAACTTGATGAGCGCGGCGTACTGGCACACGGCGAGCATGCCCACCAGGAACACGCTCACCAGCACGCAGAAGGCCAGCATCGCGAGATCGAAGCCGCGCCGGGGCTGCGGTTCGAGGGCGACCGCCCGCGAGGACAGCAGCGCCACCTGGCGGCGCTGCATCAGGCGGTCCACCGTGAACGCGAGCACCGCCGGCACCAGAAGCACCACGCTCACCACTGCGCCCATCTCGAAGTTCTGCTGCCCGATCACCTGCTTGTAGACGTCGGTGGCGAGCACGTCGAAGTCCCCGCCGATCACCTTCGGCGCGCCGAAGTCGGTGATCGCCAGGGTGAAGACCACGAAGGCCGCGCTCACCAGCCCGTAGCGGCAGCCCGGGATGGTCACCGTGAAGAAGATCTTGAGCGGGCTCGCCCGCAGGGCCACGGCCGCCTCGTACAGGCGCGCGTCGGCGATGGACAGCGACGTCAGCAGGATGATGATGGCATGGGGCAGAGTGAAGAACACCTCCGCGATGACAATGCCGATGGGGCCGTAGATGCTGTGGCCGAACAGCAGCTCCTTGATCATCCCCTGGTTGCCGAACAGGTAGACCAGCGCGATGCCCGGCAGCAGCGACGGCACCAGGATCGGGATCATGGTGATGGAGTGGAACAGCCCCTTGAGCGGCATGCAGCTGCGGGTCAGCGCGTAGGCAAAGGTGAAGGCGATGGTGACCGTGATCGCGGTGGTCAGGGAGGCGACGAAGAGACTGTTCCAGATCGAGTGCGACAGCGCCGGCGTGCCGAAGTACTCCAGGTAGTTGGCGAGCCCCACGAAGGCGCCGTCGTGGTCGCGGAAGCTCTTCGACATCATCGCGTACAGAGGGAGCGCCAGCGTCACCACCAGCACCCCCGCGATGGCGAGCAGGGCGGCGCGCATGACCACGTCATCGCGATCCAGCCGCGCGCGCAGGGGCGCGGCCGCCAGTGCCGCCTCAGCCACCGGGCAGCGGCTCGCGGTACAGGCGCACGTCGTCGCCGGACAGCGCCGCCTCCACCTGCGTGCCCTCGCGCAGCGCGAGCTCACGGGCGTGGGCGGTGGGCACGTCGGCACGCACCCGGTGCGCACCGCCGGTGTCGAGGGCCAGCGAGATGCGCGCGAAGGCGCCCAGGAACTCCACGTACTCGATGGTGGCGGGCACGTGCGTGCCGGGCGTGTCGCCGTCGTTGCCCCGCGCCAGGGTCACGTCCTCCGGGCGGATGGCGACGGTGACGGTGTCGCCGGCGGCGAGCCCGCCCGTGTCGCAGGGCACGAGCAGGTTGCCGAGGCGCAGCCCCCCGGTCTCGACCCGGGCCTCCAGGAAGTTCATGGTGCCGATGAAGTCCGCGACGAAGGCGGTGGCCGGCTCGCGGTAGACCTCCATGGCCGTGCCGATCTGCTCGATGGCGCCGCGGTTCATGACCACGATGCGGTCGGCCATGGTGAGCGCCTCTTCCTGGTCGTGGGTGACCATGATGGTGGTGACCCCGAGCCGGCGCTGCAGCGCCTTGACCTCATGTCGCAGGTGCGCGCGCACCCGCGCGTCCAGGGCCGAGAGCGGCTCGTCCAGCAGCAGCAGTCCCGGCGAGATGGCCAGCGCGCGGGCCAGCGCCACGCGCTGCTGCTGGCCGCCGGAGAGCTGCGCCGGGAACTTGTCGCCCTGCTCGGGCAGCCCCACCAGCTCGAGCAGCTCCGCGACCCGCGCGCGCACCTCTGCCTTCGGCCGGCCCGTGTTCTCGAGGCCGTAGGCCACGTTGCGGCTCACGGTCATGTTCGGGAACAGCGCGTAGGACTGGAACACGATTCCGAAGTCGCGCTGGGACGGGGGCAGCACCGAGACGTCCACCCCGGCCTGCTCGATGCGGCCCTCGCTCTGCACGTCGAGCCCGGCGATGGCCCGCAGCAGCGTGGTCTTGCCGCAGCCGGACGGGCCGAGGAAGCACACGAACTCGCCCTCCAGGATGTCCAGCGACACCGCGGACAGGGCGGTGAACTCGCCGAAGCGCTTCGACAGCCCGTCGATGCGCAGATACGGCGTCGGGCTCGCGGCGTCCTCGCTCACGGTC
>JBFHNV010000299.1:0-5820 GCA_041593595.1 Gammaproteobacteria bacterium | reverse complement strand
TCACCCGCGGCGGGCTCCAGGACTGAGCTGCTGTCGCGAGCCGGGCTAGCCCGGACCCGCGATTCCGAGCAGCGCTCAGGGCAGCTCCCGCGCCAGGGCCCGCCCGCGCTCGATGTCGTCGGCGCTCAGGTCCTCTTCCAGCGAGCGCCGGGCGCGGATGGCCGGCACGCTGCCCTTGCCGGCGGCCCTGTGCACCCATGCGTAGCCCTTCACCGGGTCGCGCTCCACGCCGTTGCCCTTGTAGTAGCGCAGGCCCACGTTGAGCATGGACGGCGGGTGGCCGAGGTCCGCCGCCTTCTCGAACCAGGCGGTGGCCGCGCCGGGGTCGCGCTCCACGCCCAGGCCCTCGCGCAGGTGCACCGCGTAGTTGTACATGCCCGACGGTTCTCCCAGCTCGGCGGCGGCCCGGTACCAGCGGGCCGCCGCGGCGTAGTCCCGCGCCACGCCGTAGCCGCGACGGTACATGTTGGCCACGTGGAGCTGCGCCTGCGCGTGGCCCGACCGGGCCGCGGGCAGGAACTCCGCGAAGGCGGCCTCGTACTCGCGCCGCTTCGCCGCCTCGAGGCCCTTCTCGAAATCGGCGGCGGCGCCGAGGGGGGCCAGGAGGACGAGCGCCGCCGCCAGGGCCGATCCCCGCGGCGCTCGCCGCCGCCGCGGCGCGGCGGTGGCGACCCGGGCGGCGTGCCGCGACGACGGTCGCGCGCGCGCCTCAGGCGGCAAGCTGGCGCACCACGTAGTGCAGGATGCCGCCGTGCTCGTAGTACTCCCACTCCTTGGGGGTGTCGATGCGCACCTGCGCGGTGAATCGCTTGCGCTCCTTGCCGCCGGAGTCGTGCACCACCACCTGCACCTGCTTCGCGCCCTTCTCGAGGCCCTCGATGTCGTAGGTGCAGGTGCCGTCGAGCCCGAGTGACTCGGCGTCCTCGCCGTCCTGGAACTGCAGCGGCAGCACGCCCATGCCCACCAGGTTGGAGCGGTGGATGCGCTCGAAGCTCTCCACCATCACCGCCTTCACGCCGAGCAGCAGGGTGCCCTTGGCCGCCCAGTCCCGCGAGGAGCCGCTGCCGTACTCCTTGCCCCCGATGATCACCAGGGGCACGTCGTCCGCCTTGTAGCGCATGGCTGCGTCGTAGATGGACATCTGCTCACCGGAGGGCTGGTGGATGGTCCAGCCGCCCTCGGTGCCGGGCGCGAGGCGGTTGCGCAGCCGGACGTTGGCGAAGGTGCCGCGCATCATGACCTCGTGGTTGCCGCGCCGCGACCCGTAGGAGTTGAAGTCGGCCTTGCGGACCTGGTGCTCGGTCAGGTACCGGCCCGCCGGGCTGTCCTCCTTGATGGAGCCGGCGGGCGAGATGTGGTCGGTGGTGATGCTGTCGCCCAGCAGCGCCAGCGGGCGTGCGCCGACGATCTCCGGGATACCCCGCGGCTCCATGCTCATGTCCTCGAAGTAGGGCGGGTTCTGCACGTAGGTGGAGCTCATGTCCCACTGGTAGCGCTCGCCCTCGGGGATCGCCATGCGGCGCCAGCGCTCGTCGCCCTTGAACACGTCGTCGTAGCTCTTGCGGAACATGCTGGAGTCGATGTTGCCCTGGATGGCGTCGTGCACCTCGCGAGTGCTGGGCCAGATGTCCTTCAGGTAGACCGGCTTGCCGTGCGCGTCGTTGCCCAGGGGCTCGTTCTGGAGATCGACGTCCATGCGTCCGGCGATGGCGTAGGCAACCACCAGCGGCGGCGAGGCGAGGAAGTTCATCTTCACCTCCGGGTGGATGCGGCCCTCGAAGTTGCGGTTGCCCGAGAGCACCGAGCACACCACCAGGTCGCGGGCGTGGATGGCCTCGCTGATGGGCTCGGCCAGCGGACCGGAGTTGCCGATGCAGGTCGTGCAGCCGAAGCCCACGATGTGGAAGCCGAGCGTCTCCAGGTCGTCCATCAGGCCGGCCTTCGTCAGGTAGTCCTTCACCACCAGCGAGCCGGGGGCGAGGCTGGTCTTCACCCACGGCTTGACCTTCAGCCCGCGCTCCGCCGCCTTCTTGGCCAGCAGTCCCGCGCCCAGCATGACCGCCGGATTGGAGGTGTTGGTGCACGAGGTGATGGCCGCGATGACCACCGCGCCGTCGCGCAGGGTGAAGCGCTCCCCGTCCACCTCGACCTCCGTGCTGGCGGCGGTCGCGGCGGGCAGGGTGCCCGGCGCGGTGCCGCCGCCTTCGTCGGCGAAGCGGGACGTCTCGCTGTCGCGTCCCGTGCGCCCGCTGCGCTCGTCCTGGTAGCGGGCCAGGTGATCGCCGATGACCTGCCCGGCGCGACTCAGCGCGATGCGGTCCTGGGGGCGCTTCGGCCCGGAGATGCTGGGCTCCACCGTGCCCATGTCCAGCTCCAGGGCGTCGCTGTACCGGGCCTCCTCCTGGCCCGGCTCGTGGAACATGCCCTGGGCGCGGGCGTAGGCCTCCACCAGCGCCACCTGGTGATCCGGGCGCCCGGACAGGCGCAGGTAGCGCAGGCTCTCCTCGTCGATGGGGAAGATGCCGCAGGTGGCGCCGTACTCCGGCGCCATGTTGGCGATGGTGGCGCGGTCGGCCAGCGGCAGCTTGTGCAGGCCTTCGCCGAAGAACTCGACGAACTTGCCCACCACTCCGCGCTCGCGCAGCATCTGCACCACGGTGAGCACGAGATCGGTGGCGGTGGCGCCTTCGGGCAGCTCGCCGGTGAGCCGGAAGCCCACCACCTGCGGGATCAGCATGGTGACCGCCTGGCCCAGCATCGCGGCCTCCGCCTCGATGCCCCCCACGCCCCAGCCCAGCACGCCGAGGCCGTTGATCATGGTGGTGTGGGAGTCCGTGCCCACCAGGGTGTCCGGAAAGGCCCGGGTCACGCCGTCGTGCTCGCGGGCGAACACCACCCGCGCCAGGTGCTCCAGGTTCACCTGGTGGACGATGCCGGTGCCGGGCGGCACCACCTTGAAATCGTCGAACGCCGTCTGCCCCCAGCGCAGGAAGGCGTAGCGCTCCTTGTTGCGGGAGTACTCCAGCTCGGTGTTCAGGTCCGGGGCGTTCGCCCGTGCGCTCACGTCCACCTGCACCGAGTGGTCGATCACGAGCTCCACGGGCGAGAGCGGGTTGATACGCGCCGGATCGCCGCCCAGCGATCCGATGGCGTCGCGCATGGCGGCCAGATCAACCACCGCGGGCACGCCGGTGAAGTCCTGCAGGATCACCCGCGCCGGGGTGAACGCGATCTCGGTGTCCGGCTCCGCCTTCGGATCCCAGCCGGCCAGCGCCTCGATGTCCTTCTTGGTGACGTCGACCCCGTCCTCGTGGCGCAGCAGGTTCTCCAGCAGCACCTTCAGGGAGTAGGGCAGGCGGGCGACGTCGTGGGCGGGCGAAAGGGCGTCGAGGCGAAAAATCTCGTACGCGTTGCCGCCGACGTCGAGGGTGGCGCGGGCGCCGAAACTGTTGGCCATGACGCGGCTCCGTTGCGTGGGACTGGGAGCCGATTCTAGCAGGCCGCCGCGGACCGACCGCGGGCCGGGCTGTCAGATGTGGATGGCTCGCTTGTCCACCGCCAGTGCCGCCTCGTGGATGGCTTCGGCCAGGGTGGGGTGGGCGTGCACGGTGCGCGCCAGGTCCTCCGCCGAGCCGTGGAAGGCCATGGCGGTCACCGCCTCGGCGATCAGCTCCGAGGCGTTGGCGCCGAAGATGTGCACGCCCAGGATGCGGTCGGTCCTGGCGTCGGCCAGCATCTTCACCATGCCCGTGGTCTCGCCGGAGCCCTGGGCACGGCCGATGGCGAGGAACGGGAAGCTGCCGGCACGGTACTCGACGCCGTCTGCCTCCAGCTGCGCCTCCGAGCGCCCCACCCAGGCGATCTCCGGGTGGGTGTAGATGACCCAGGGCACCAGCGCATGATCGATGTGCGCGGACTTGCCCGCGATCAGCTCCGCCACGGCGATGCCTTCCTCGGACGCCTTGTGGGCCAGCATGGGGCCGTGCACGCAGTCGCCGATGGCCCACACGCCATCGACGCCGGTGCGGCAGTGGTCGTCCACCCGGATGCGCCCACGGTTGTCCAGCTGGAGCCCCGCCGCGTCCGGCTCGAGCCCCTCGGTGCAGGCACGCCGGCCCACCGCGACCACCAGCCGGTCCACCTCCAGGGACTGCGTTCCTCCGCCGTCCTGGTAGGCGACCTTCACCGCCTTCTTGCCCGCCTTCGCCTCGGTGACCTTGCAGCCGAGGCGGATGTCCAGCCCCTGCTTGCCGAAGGTCTTCAGCGCCTCGCTCGCGATGGCCCGGTCCACCGGCGGCAGGAACTCGTCCAGGGCCTCGAGGATCACCACCTTCGAGCCCAGGCGGCTCCACACGCTGCCGAGCTCGAGGCCGATCACGCCGGCGCCGATCACGCCCAGGCGCGGCGGCACCTCGGCGAAGGACAGCGCGCCCACGTTGTCGACGATGCGTTCGCCGTCCACCTTCGCCACCGGGATCTCGATGGGCACCGATCCGGTGGCCACCACCACGTGGCGTGCGGAGACGGTTTCCTCGCCGCCGTCATGCAGCTTCACCACCACCTGGTGCGCGGCGTTGAACCGAGCGGTGCCCGAGTAGGCGGTCACCTTGTTCTTGCGGAACAGGCCGTTGATGCCGCGGGTGAGCTGCTGCACCACCTTGTCCTTGCGCGCCAGCATGGCGCCCACGTCGATGCGGGCGTCCTTCACGGAGATGCCGTGCGCCGGCATCAGCTTCTCCAGGTTGTGGTAGTGGTGCGAGCTGTCCAGCAGCGCCTTCGACGGGATGCACCCCACGTTGAGGCAGGTGCCGCCCAGGCTCGCCTTGCCGTCGGTGCCCAGCCACGCGTCGACGCAGGCGGTCTTGAGCCCGAGCTGGGCCGCGCGGATGGCGGCCACGTAGCCGCCGGGGCCGGCGCCGATGACGAGGACGTCGAATTCCTTCATGGCAGCTCCCTGGGTGTGGAGGGGCAGGTGGCGCGAGGGGCGGGACGCGTCCGACGCCGACGACGGGCGCCGGTCGGCGATCGCGGCGCTGGCCGGGGTGTCACACCCCGAGCAACAGCCGCCCGGGATCCTCCAGCGCCTCCTTGATGGTGACGAGGAACAGCACCGCCTCGCGACCGTCGATGATGCGGTGGTCGTAGGACAGCGCCAGGTACATCATCGGCCGCACCACCACCTGGCCGTTCTCCACCACCGGGCGTTCCTCGGTCTTGTGCATGCCGAGGATCGCGCTCTGTGGCGGATTGTGGATGGGGGTGGACAGCAGCGAGCCGAACACGCCGCCGTTGGAGATGGTGAAGGTGCCGCCGGTCATCTCGTCCACCGTCAGGCCGCCGCTCTTGGCGCGCTCGCCGAAGTCCGTGATGGACTGCTCGACGTCCGCGAAGGACATGTCCTCCACGTTGCGGAGAATCGGCACCACCAGGCCGCGCGGCGAGCCCACCGCGATGCCGATGTCGCAGTAGTCGTGGTAGACGATCTCCTTGCCCTCGATGTAGGCGTTCACCGCCGGGTAGCGCTCGAGCGCCGCCACCGCCGCCTTGGCGAAGAAGGACATGAAGCCGAGGCGCACGCCGTGGACCTTCTCGAACCGCTCCTTGTGGCGATTGCGGAGATCCATCACCGGCTTCATGTTGACCTCGTTGAAGGTGGTGAGGATGGCGGCGGTGGACTGTGCCTGGACCAGCCGCTCGGCGATCCGCTGGCGCAGCCGGGACAGGGGCTCGCGGCGCTCCCCGCGCGCGCCGGGGCCCCGGGCGGGCGCCTTGGCGCGGGTCTCCTTCGGCGCCTCGGCCGCGGGCTTCGCGGCGGGCTGG
>JBFHNV010000298.1:0-5832 GCA_041593595.1 Gammaproteobacteria bacterium | reverse complement strand
CGCACGTGCGCGTGCTCTACCAGTGCTCGCCACACCACGTGGACAGCACGCTCTACCCCGTGGTGCGCCAGCTCGAGCACGCAAGCGGAGTCACCAAGGATGACGACGACCGGGAGCGCGGGCGCAAGCTCGCGACCGTAATCGCCTCGGGGCCACCCGTCGAAACCCACGATGCGGCCTTGCTGGCCACGCTGTTCGGGATCGAGCACGGGTCGCTGCCACCCCTGGCGGGCGATGCGCGGCGACGACGGGCCATGACGATCGGCGCCCTGGCTCGCCAGCTCGAAGCGCTCGCCAGGGAGCGGCCGGTACTGTGCGTGTTCGAGGATCTGCACTGGGTGGACGCCACGACCCGGGAGCTGGTCGAGCGGCTGGTGGAGCGGATCGAGCACCTGCCGGTGCTGCTCGCCCTCACCCACCGCCCCGGTTTCGAGCACGGCTGGTCCGGGCTCGCATACGGTCTGGCGCTCGAGCTGCGGCGGATGACGCGAGACGACGCGGCGCGCATCGCCACCCACGTGGCCGGCACGGATCGAATCGACCCGGAGGTGCTCGCGACGCTGGTCGCCCGCGGCGACGGCGTACCCCTCTACCTGGAGGAGATGACGCGAGCGCTCGTGGACAGGGGCAGGCTGGCCGCGGGCCACGGTCCGCATCGCCCCACGAGCGATGCTCCGACCGCGGTGCCGCCCACGCTGCGCGACTCGCTCATGGCCCGCCTCGATTGTCTGGGTGCAGGCAAGACGGTGGCCCAGATCGGAGCCGTCGTGGGACGGGAGTTCACTCGCGACCTCGTCGCGCGACTGTGCGAATGCGGACCGGATCAGGTCGATGCCGGTCTCGCGGAGCTCGAGTCCGCCGGGATCGCCCGCCCCCGCAGGGGTGCCGCCGAGACCTGGCTGTTCAAGCACTCGCTCGTGCAGGAGGTGGCCTACGAGAGCCTCCTGCGGCGCCGGCGACAGCAGCTGCACGGGTGCGTGGCCGACGCGCTCCTCGCCCTCGAGCCGAGCCTCGAGCGCACCGGGCCGGAGGTGATCGCGCACCACCTCGCGGCCGCGGGCGACGCGGTGCAGGCGTTGCAGTGGTGGGATACGGCGGCCCGCAGGTCGGTCGAGCGAGGCGCGCTGGAGGAGGCAATCGGCCATCTGCAGCGCGCCCTGACCACCGTGGCGGCCATGGACGAGGGCAACGAGCGCGCCGCCACGGAGTGCGGCCTGCGGCTGCGACTGGCCGAGGCGCTGCGCGTTCTCGAACGCATCGACGCGGCGTTCGAGGTGCTGGTGGAGGTGGAATCCCTCGCCACACGACACGGGCTCGCAGCGGCGTGCGCCCGGGTCCACTCGATGCGCGGAAACCTGTATTTTCCGCGCGGCGAGACCGCCGCCTGCGAGCGCGAGCATGCGCAGGCCCTCGATTGGGCGCGCCGGGCCGGGGATCGCGAGTCGGAAGCCAGCGCGCTCGGCGGGCTCGGCGACGCCAGCTACGTGCGCGGCCGCTTTCTCACGGCAGGCAGGCACTTCGAGCGCTGCGTGCAGCTCGCGCGCGAGGGCGGATTCCCCGCCCTGGAAGCATCCCACCTGCCGATGCTCGCGGTGGTGCGATTCCTCGATCTCGACATGGCCGCGGCGCTCGCGATCGCGCGGGAAGGCGTCGAGGCGGGGCGGTGCCACAGCGCTTTCCGCCCGCAGATGATCGCGCACGCGGCCGAGGGCTTCGCGCTGTTCGAGACGGGCCGCCTCGACGAGGCCGAGGAGGCGCTCGAGGCGACGCTCGCCCTTGCCCGCGGTCTGGGCGCCCGGCGTTTCGAACCCGTGGCCCTCGGTCATCTCGCCAAGGTCCACGGCGTGCGCGGCGATCGGGCACGCGCGGTGCAGACCGCTCGCGAGGCGGTCGCCATCGCCCGCGAGAGCGCCATCACGTTCGTGGGGCCACGCTGCTACAGCATTCTCGCCACCGTCACCGACGACGAGACCGAGCGCGAGCGCGCCCTGGCGGACGGCGAGGCGGTGCTCGCGGCCGGGTGCGTGGCGCACAATCATCTGCATTTCTATCGCGATGCCATCGCGGTGCGGCTGTCACAGGGCCGATTCGACGAGGTGGAGCGCTGCGCGGGCGTCCTGGCCGCGCAGTTCGCGGAGGAGCCCCTGGGCTGGAGCGACTACTTCGTCGCCTGGGGCCGCGCGCTCGCCGCGCACGGGCGCGGCAGCGGCGGGCCGGACAACGCGGCCGAGCTGACCCGGCTGCTGGCGGTGGCCACGCAACGAGATCTCCACCATCCGCGGACGCGGCTCGAGTGCGTGCTCCGGTCGCGTCCTGACGCCTGATCCGCCGCGCCCGGCCGACGGTTTCGCGAACGCGGGTATGCCGCCGGGGACGGGACGCGCTTTCGCGAGCCCGGGCCCGGCGCACCGCCGGCGCCTCGCCGGCCCCGGTATCGCCCGTCAGCCGCCAGGCGCCGGACCGCCCTCGCGTGCCGTCTCCATAACCGGGCGCAATCTCGACACCTGGGTCACCGGTAACGCACTCCACTGGCGGTGGTCGCATGCACCGGTTCGGTGGCGGGCCGAAGCACGGTCACCCCAGATCCGCCAGGACCTCGTCCGCGTGCGCCGGCGCATCCGGCGCGGGATACACCTTCTCCACCCGCCCGTCCGGGCCGACCAGCACCGACACGCGCTTCGCCTTCACCTGGTCCGCGGTATCCGCGGCGCCCCAGGCGAGGCCCACCGCCCGATCGGCGTCGCTCAGCAGGGTGGAGGCGAGGCCCACCTCGGCGCGCCAGCGGCGGAGGTCCTCCACCGGCGAGAAGGTGATCCCCAGCAGCACCGTGTCGCGTTCCTGGAAGTCGCGGGCTCGATCACGGAACCCGATGGCTTCCCTGGTTCAGTTGCTGCCGAAGGCGCGGGCGAAGAACCACACCAGCACGCGGCGGCCTTCGTGGTCCGCGAGACGCACGAGCCTGCCGTCCTGGTCGGGCAGGGTGAAGGGCGGCGGGCGGGTGCCGATCTCGGGCAAGGCCATGGTCGAGTCCTCCTCGTGGAATCTTGGGTAACGGAATCCGCCACCCTTGTCGAGGCCAAGGGGGGCAGACCCGGTTCTGGTGTGCGCACACCCCTCGCGCTCAGGTGCCCGGCGTCATTCCCAACGCGGCCGCCTGCCGGCGATCGAACGCCGCGCACGCGTCGTCGTAGCAGTGGCCGCGAATGCCCCCGCGCACCGCGCCCGGCTCCACCGAGCGGTAGAAGTGCTTCCAGCTCTCCGGCAGCCGCACCGAATCCGGCGGCGCCAGCCAGAGCCGGTACAGCAGCCGCTTGCGCGCCGGCTCGTCGTAATCCACGAAGTTCGTGCGCGAGTGCAGCATGACGTGGTTGTTCATGATCTGCAGGTCGCTGGGCTCCAGGTACATGGTGAACATGAGATCGGGCCGGCGCAGGATCGCGTCGAGCACGTCCATCGCCTCGCGCTGGGCGTCGGTGAGCGGCGGCACGCCCTCGATCTTCTGCGCCGACTGCACCCGGTTGCGGTTCCACTTGGCGAACAGCCGGCCGTCGGCCTCCTCGAAGATCGGCTGGCCGTAGAACGGTCCCTCGTCCGGCGCCTGCTCGCCCTGGCGGCTGAAGTGGAAGTCCCGGTACATCAGCTGCGCCAGATCCGGCCGCTCCGCGGCGAGCCGCTCGTGCGCGGTGACCGCGCTGGTGATCATGCTCTGCCCGCCGGAGCGCGACTTGTTGTAGCAGGCGAGCGTCGCGAGATCGGCGCCGTCCACGTGGAAGTCGAGCTCCTCGTTCGACGAGTAGCCACGCCCGGTGACGCTGCGGTAGTCGGTGCCGGCATCGCGCACCTGGGAGATGTACTGGGTGGCCTTGCCCTGGGGACGGGCCACACCCGCGTGCAGGCCGATGGCCCAGTTCAGGAGCTCGAACTCCTCCTCGCTCATGTCCTCGCGGGGCAGACCGCGCACCAGCGCCAGTCCGCGTCCGTGGTGCGCCTCGTCGAACGCCGCGGCGATGACCGGCCATCCGGCGCCGAGGTCGAATTCATCGCGGGTGTAGTCGAACAGGGATCGGTCCGGGTCGCGGGCCTGCTTCACCGCGCGCGCGAGATCCGCGCGGGCCGCATCGTCGAGCGCAAGGATCCAGCCGGGATCGGTCTTCAGATCGGCGGCGCGCCAGGCCGCCGGGGAGCTCGCGATCGATTCAGTCATCGGGCCTCATCCTGCTCCGGGCCGGGCTGCGGCAACCCCGCTGTCCCGCGCCCGGACCGCGGCGTCGGGCCGCCCGCCCAATCTGACCTTGATCCGCCCTGCCGTGGCACGCGCCGTCAGCCACCAGCCACGCCCCGCATGTTCACGTACAGCGCGTACACCGACTGGCTTGCGGCCATGAACAGTCGGTTGCGCTTCAGACCCCCGAAGCACACGTTGGCGCAGCGCTCCGGCAGGGCGATGCGCCCGATGTGGGTGCCATCCGGTGCGAACACGAACACGCCATCCAGGGCCGGGTCGCCCATCCCCCAGCCGCACCACAGGTTGCCGTCAACGTCGCAGCGCATGCCGTCCGGCGTGCCGCCCGCCGCATCGATGAGCACGCGCTTGTTGGCCAGGGCGCGGCCGTCCGCGGACACGTCGTAGGCGAGAATCTTGCGATGCGGCACACCGCGGGACTCGACTACGTAGAGGATGCCCTCGTCGGGCGAGAAGCACAGCCCGTTCGGTCCCAGCACGTCGTCGGCCACCACCGTCGCGGCGCCGGTCTCGCCGTCCACGCGGTAGACGTGCTGGCCGACCTCCGGCTCCGCCTTGTGTCCCTCGTACTCGCCCAGGATGCCGAAGGGGGGATCGGTGAACCACACGGAGCCGTCGGACTTCACCACCACGTCATTGGGCGAGTTGAGCCGCTTGCCCTGCCAGCGGTCCAGCACCACCGCGATGCGCCCGTCGTGCTCGGTGCGCGTGACCCTTCGTGCGCCGTGCTCGCAGGTGACGAGCCGGCCCTGGCGGTCGCGGGTGTTGCCGTTGGCATGGTCCGAGGGCTTGCGGAACACGCTCACCGCGCCGGTCTCCTCCTCCCACTTGAGGATGCGATTGTTGGGGATGTCGCTCCACAGCAGGTAGCGCCCGTCGCCGAACCACACCGGCCCCTCCGCCCAGCGGCAGCCGGTGTAGAGGCGCTCCACGGCGGACTGGGCGATCTGATACTTCGCGAAGCGCGGGTCCACCACCTGGATCGCCGGGTCCGGGTAGCGCGGGTGCGCTCGCCAGCCGGCGGTCGCGGGATGTTCGGTCATTGGAGCTTCCTCACCTGACAGGCTGTTGAAATTCGACATCCCTGTCGAACTTGAACTCGCGGCGCCGAAGACGCGGTCTTCCGCTTGCTCCATACATCAAGCACTTGCGTGCTTGATGTATGCCGGTGCATCTGACTGCCATGGATGGCAGGAATGCAGAGGGATTGCAGGAGCAATCCCTGCCCTGCACCGGGCGCAGGCTGCCGAAAATCGGAGATTTTCAACAGCCTGCTAACGCATGACCAGCGGGCGATCGGAGCCGATGAGCCGCAACCGCAGCAGGTTGAGCACGCTGATGACGCCGAACTGGCGGATGCGGTGGCGGTCGCCAGGCAGGCGTACCGGCTGCGCCTCCAGGTGGTCGGGCAGCGCGATGGCCACGTAGACGAGGCCCACGGGCTGGCCTTCCTGCTCCGTGGGGCCGGCCACGCCGGTGGTGGCGATGCCCACGTCGGCACCCAGCCGGTCGCGCACCCCCACCGCCATGGCCATGGCGCACTCGGCCGAGATCACCGGCCCCTCCGGCACCCCCAGGTCGCGGACCTT
>JBFHNV010000297.1:0-5990 GCA_041593595.1 Gammaproteobacteria bacterium | reverse complement strand
GCCGTCCCTGGCGCGCACGGTCGCGTCAGCCGATGCACGCTTCTCCCACCCGGGCGGCATCCGCTCCGTACCGGCGCCGGTCGTCGCGGCCCACGGCGCCGGGTCGCGTGGGCGATGCGGATTATCCGCTACGGGCTGACCCGGCGGGCCGTCCCGGCTAGACCGACACGCTGCCGTCCTCCACCGCCTCCAGGTCGAAGGCGGCTTTCATGAGCGCCCGGGTGTAGGCCTCCCGGGGGGCGTCGAAGATCTGGTCCGCCTCCCCCTGCTCCACCACCCGGCCGTCGCGCATGACCAGGACCTGATCCGCCAGGGCGCGTACCACCTTGAGGTCGTGGCTGATGAACAGGTAGGCGAGTCGGTGGCGCTCCTGCAGCTCGCGCAGCAGGTCCACGATCTGGGCCTGCACCGACATGTCCAGGGCCGAGGTGGGCTCGTCCAGCACCACGAAGCGGGGTTCCAGCACCATGGCCCTCGCGATGGCAATGCGCTGGCGCTGGCCGCCAGAGAATTCGTGGGGGTAGCGGTGGCGTGTCTGCGGGTCCAGTCCCACCTCCTCGAGCGCCCGCACGATGCGGGCGTCGCGCTCGGACGGCGTCTGCGCGAGATCGTGCACCTCGAGTCCCTCGCCCACGATCTGGCCCACCGACATGCGCGGGCTGAGGCTGCCGTAGGGATCCTGAAACACGATCTGCATCTCCCGGCGCAGCGGCCGCAGGGCGGCCGCCCCGAGGTCCTGCAGGCTGCGCTTCCCGAAGACCACGGCGCCGTCGCTGCGTTGCAGCCGCAGCAGGGCGAGACCCAGGGTGGTCTTGCCGGAACCGCTTTCGCCCACCACGCCCACGGTCTGGCCCTCCTGGACCTGCACCGACACGCCGTCCACCGCCTTCACGTGATCCACGGTTCGCCGCAGCAGCCCGCCCTTCAGGGGGAACCACACCTTGACGTCGCGCGCCTCCATCACCACCGGCGCGCCGGCCGCGGGCTTCACGGGACGCCCCGACGGCTCCGCCGCCAGCAGGTGGCGGGTGTAGTCGTGGGCGGGCTCGCGGAACACCCGTGCCGTGGCGCCGTGCTCCACGATGCGTCCGGCGTTCATCACGTACACCCGATTCACCATCTTGCGCACGATTCCGAGATCGTGGGTGATCAGCAGCATGGCCATGCCGAGGCGCGCCTGCAGGTCCTTGAGAAGGGCCAGCACCTGCGCCTGGATCGTCACGTCCAGGGCGGTCGTGGGCTCATCGGCAATGAGCAGGTCCGGCTCGTTGGCCAGCGCCATGGCGATCATCACGCGCTGGCGCTGCCCGCCGGAGAGCTGGTGGGGGTACGCCGTCAGCCGGCTGGAGGCGTCGCGGATCCCCACCAGCTCCAGCAGCTCCAGCACCCGGTCGCGCGCGGCGCGCCCGGTGAGGCCACGGTGCAGCGCCAGCACCTCGGCCACCTGGCGCTCGATGGTGTGCAGGGGGTTCAGCGAAGTCATGGGCTCCTGGAATATCATGCCCACGCCATCGCCCCGGGCGCGGCGCAGCACGCGCTCCGGCGCCCCTACCATCTCGTCGCCGTCCAGCACGATGGAGCCGCGGGGGTGGCGCGCGTGGGGATAGGGCAGGAGCTGCAGCACCGACAGCGCCGTGACGGACTTTCCGGAGCCGCTCTCGCCCACCAGGGCCACGCTCTCGCCGCGCTCCAGATGCAGGCTGACGCCCACCACTGCCCGCACCTCGGCGTCGCCGCGCCCGAAGGTCACGTCCAGCTCGCGGATCTCCAGCAGGCGGCCGGTCCCGGCGCTCATCGCGGCGCTCCCGTGCTCATCCGGCGAAGGTCTTGCGGGGGTCGAAGGCATCGCGCACGGCCTCGCCGATGAAGATGAGCAGGCTCAGCATGACCGCCAGGACGACGAAGGACGAGATCCCGAGCCACGGCGCCTGCAGGTTGGCCTTGCCCTGGGCCAGCAGCTCCCCCAGCGACGGGGATCCCGGTGGCAGGCCGAAGCCGAGGAAGTCCAGCGACGTGAGAGTGGTGATGGACCCGTTGAGGATGAAGGGCAGGAAGGTGAGCGTGGCCACCATGGCGTTGGGCAGCAGATGGCGGAACATGATGGTCACGTTGCCCACGCCCAGGGCACGGGCGGCGCGTACATATTCGAAGTTGCGTGCGCGCAGGAACTCCGCGCGCACCACGCCAACCAGGCCCATCCACGAGAACAGCAGCATCAGCCCGAGTAGCCACCAGAAATTGGGCTCCACGATGCTCGCCAGGATGATCAGCAGGTAGAGCACCGGCAGGCCGGACCAGACCTCGATGAAGCGCTGGAACAGCAGATCCAGCCAGCCGCCGAAGTAGCCCTGGACGGCGCCTGCCGCGATGCCGATCGCGGAGCTCGCGAAGGTCAGGATCAGGCCGAACAGCACCGAGATGCGGAAGCCGTACACCAGCCGCGCCACCACGTCGCGGCCCGCGTCGTCGGTGCCCAGCCAGTTCTGGGCGGTGGGTGGCGAGGGCGCCGGGGAGGGCAGCTCGCGAATGAAGGTGTCGTAACGGTAGGGAACCGGCGGCCACACCATCCAGCCCTTCTCGCCGATCAGCTCCGCCACCACCGGGTCGCGGTAGTCGGCTTCGGTGGGAAACACCCCACCGAATGTGGTCTCCGGGTACGCCTCGAGCACCGGCACGTACCAGCCGCCGTCGTAGCGCACCAGCAGCGGCCGGTCGTTGGCGATCAGCTCCGCGAACAGCGACAGCACGAACAGCGTCGCGAAGATCCACAGGCTCCAGAAGCCGCGGCGGTTCGCGCGGAAGTTGGCCAGCCGGCGCCGGTTCAGCGGGCTGAGGTTCATCGGGACTGGCACGGCCGCGATGGCGATGCGGCCGCAAGCGCGTGGAATGCCCCGGCGAACATGTCGTGACCCGAGGCTGCCTCGCAAGCCGTGCCAGTCCCTTCCATCACGCGTCCCGCCGCTCGAAATCGATTCGCGGGTCGATGAGCACGTACATGAGATCGCCGACCAGATTGAGCAGCAGGCCGAGCAAGGTGAAGAAGTAGAGCGTCGCGAACATCACCGGGTAGTCGCGGTTGATGGCGGCCTCGAAGCCCAGCAGGCCGAGGCCGTCCAGGGAGAAGATCACCTCGATGAGCAGCGCGCCGGTGAACAGGATGCCGATGAAGGCGCTGGGGAAGCCCGCGACCACGATGAGCATGGCGTTGCGGAACACGTGGCCGTAGAGCACCGCGCGCTCGGTGTTGCCCTTGGCACGGGCGGTGACCACGTACTGCTTGTTGATCTCGTCCAGGAACGAGTTCTTGGTGAGCATCGTGAGGCCCGCGAAGCCGCCGATGGTCATGGCGGTGATGGGCAGCACCAGGTGCCAGAAGTAGTCGGTCATCTTCTGCCACAGGGTGAGTTCCTCGAAGTTGTCCGACACGAGCCCGCGCAGCGGGAACCAGTCCAGGAAGCTGCCACCGGCGAACAGGACCACCAGCAGCACCGCGAACAGGAAGCCGGGAATGGCGTAGCCGACGATGATCACGCCGCTGGTCCACACGTCGAAGCCGGTGCCGTCGCGCACCGCCTTCGTGATGCCCAGGGGAATGGAGATCACGTAGACCAGCAGCGTGGTCCACAGTCCGAGGGAGATGGATACGGGCATCTTCTCCAGCACCAGGTCCACCACGGTGCGGTCGCGGTAGAAGCTCTCGCCGAAGTCGAAGCGCAGGTAGTTGCCCATCATCTGGGCAAAGCGCTCGTGGGCCGGCTTGTCGAAGCCGTAGAGCCGCTCCAGATCCGCGATGAGCTTCGGGTCCAGACCCTGGGCGCCCCGGTAGCGGCTCTCGCCGGTCTCGGTGGCAGCGCGGGTGCGCGCCCCGGCGTCGGCTTCGCTGCCGCCGCCGGAGATGCGCGCGGTAGCGTCCACCCCGTAACCCTTGATCTCGGCGATCAGCCGCTCCACCGGCCCGCCCGGCGCCGCCTGCACCACCACGAAGTTGATCACCATGATGGCGAACAGGGTGGGCACCATCAGCACCACGCGGCGGATGATGTACGCGGTCACGCTTCGTGTTTCCTGTGCCGCACCGAATCTCCGATGCCTCTGGGACTAAACCACAGAGGCACGGAGGACACGGAGGAACTCCGGTACGGACGCATCAACGGCAAACGCAGCATCAGACGAAGTCGTCTTCTCTGTGTTCTCTGTGCCTCTGTGGTTCACCCATCAGGCCTTTGATCACGCGACCGCGGATCGATTGACCATGCGGTGACCGCCGGACTCACCCGCCCCGACGCTCCTTCGTGATGCGCGCCGCCTTCGCCTCGTCCACCCACCAGTTCTCGAAGCCCAGCGAGTACTTCGGGGTGACGGCAGGTCGCTGGAACTTGTCCCAGTAGGCCACGCGGAAGGAGCGGATGTGCCAGTTCGGGATCACGTAGTGGCCCCAGAGCAGCACCCGGTCCAGGGCGCGGGTGCGGTCGATCAGGCTCTCGCGGTCCGGCGCCTTGATGATCTGCTCGATGAGCCGGTCCACCACCGGATCCTTGATGCCGATGATGTTGCGGCTGCCGGGCACGTCGGCGCTGGCGCTGTGCCAGAAGTCGCGCTGCTCGTTGCCCGGCGACAGGCTCTGCCCGAAGCTTGCCACCACCATGTCGAAGTCGAAGTCGTCCAGGCGCTTCTGGTACTGCGCCGGATCCACGGTGCGCACGGCGACCTCCGCGCCGAGGCGCTCGAGGTTCGCGCGGAACGGCAGCACCACGCGCTCGAACGCCGGCTGCACCAGCAGGATCTCGAAGCGCACCGGGTTGCCGGTGGCGGCATTCACGAGCTTGCGATCGCGCACCTCGAAGCCGGCGTCCATCAGCAGCTGGAGGGCGGTGCGCAGGTTGCCACGAAGGCCTCCCTCGCCCTCGGTGGACGGGGGCCGGTACTCCTCGGTGAACACCCGCGGCGGCAACTGGTCGCGGAACGGCTCGAGGATCGCGAGCTCCTCGGGTGACGGGAGTCCGCGAGAAGCCAGCTCCGAGTTCGAGAAGTAGCTGGCGGTGCGGGTGTACTGTCCGTAGAAGAGGTTGGTGTTGGTCCACTCGAAGTCGAAGGCGTAGGCGAGCGCCTCACGGACCCGCGGATCGTCGAAGGGGGCGCGCCGCGTGTTGAAAGCGAAGGCCTGCATCCCGGTGGGTCGCTGGTGATCGATGAGCTCGGTGCGGATCAGCCCGCGCTTGAATGGCGGCCCCGCGTACCCGGTGGCCCAGAGCTTCGAGTTGTTCTCGGCGCGGAAGTCGTACTCGCCGGACTTGAACGCCTCCAGTGCCACGGTCTCGTCGCGGTAGTAATCGTAGCGGATGGTGTCGAAGTTGAACCGTCCGCGATTGACGCTCAGCTCCGCAGCCCACCAGTCGGGCACCCGCTCGTAGCTGATGGAGCGCCCGGGGTCCACCGCGCTCACCCGGTAGGGCCCGCTGCCCAGCGGCGGATCCAGCGTGGTCTCTTCGAAGGCCCGCGTGTCGAACCAGTGCTTCGGCAGCACCGGCAGCTGGCCCATGATCATGTGCAGCTCGGTGTTGTCCCCGGCCTCGAAGTGGAACTTCACGTGCCGGTCGCCCAGCTTCTCGGCGCGCGTGACGCTGGCGTAGTAGCTGCGGTAGAAAGGATGGCCCTTGCCCTTGAGCGACTCGAAGCTGAACACCACGTCGTCGGCGGTGACGGGACGCCCGTCGTGCCAGCGCGCCTGCTCCCGCAGCCGGTAGGCCACCCAGGTGCCGTCGTCGGCCAACTCGATGGACTCGGCCAGCTCGCCATACTGGCTGAAGGCCTCGTCGTCCGAGTCGCTGGTCAGCGTCTGCCACACCTGTCCGATGCCGGCAGCGGCGACGCCCTTGAGGATGTACGGATTGAGCGAGTCGAAGGTGCCGACGGCGGCCAGGCGGACCTGGCCGCCCTGGGGCGCGGCCGGGTCGGCGTACTCGAAATGGGCGAAGCCGGCCGGGGACTTG
>JBFHNV010000296.1:0-5997 GCA_041593595.1 Gammaproteobacteria bacterium | reverse complement strand
GTGCCCGCGTCCAGCGGCGCCCGGTGCAGGCTGACGTCCTCCATGATCTCCACGAACACGCCCCCGAGCCCCGCCATCAGCACCGCGCCGAACAGCGGATCGCGCTTCACGCCCAGGATCACGTCCACCCCGTCGCCGGCCATGGGGCTCACCAGCACTCCGTCCAGCCGCGCGCCGGGGACCGCGCGGCGCACCGCGTCCAGCATCTCCGTGACCGCCGCGCGCACCGCCGCCGCGTCCGCGAGCCCGAGACGTACCCCGCCCACGTCGCTCTTGTGGGCGATGTCCGGGGAACGCACCTTTACCGCCACCGGAAAGCCGAGCCGTGCCGCCGCGTCCGCCGCCGCACCCGCGTCCGCCGCGGTGAGGAGCGGCGGCGCCGGCAGCCCCGCCGACGCCAGCAACGCGAGGGCCGTTACCTCGTCGGTGGACTGCGGCGGATCCGCAAGCGCCGGGGGCAGCGCCGGGGGTGGCGCCGGCGCGCGGGCAAAAGCGCGGGAGAAGCCGGCCAGCGCCGCCACCGCGCGCACCGCCCGATCCGCGTCCTCGAAGCAGGGGCAGCCCACGGCCTCGTAGCGGCGCACCACCTCCGGGGGCGCGATGATGCTGAGCACCAGCAGCCGGTCCGGGAACTTCTGCCGCGCCTGCGCCATGGCGTCGATGAGCCGCTCGGCCATGAACGCGGTGCCCGCCACGTAGGTGAAGAAGGCCACCACGGACGAGTAGCCGGCCTCGGCCAGCATGGCGTCCAGGTTCTCCGTGAGCAGGGCCTGGTCGTTGAACACCTGGGCGGTGATGTCCACCGGGTTGCGCGGCGAGGCGTAGGGCAGGCGGCGCTTCAGGCGCGCCTGGGTCTCCTCCGGCATGGGCACGACCGGCAGGCCGCAGCGCGCCGCCGCGTCCGCCATCTGGATCCCCATGCCGCCGGACACGCTCATGAGCCCCACCCGGTCGTCCGCCGGCAGGATCCCGAAGCTCGCCGCGTAGGCCACGTCCAGCATCTCGTCGGTGTCGCGGGCGCGGTGCACGCCGAACTCCCGGAACACCGCGCCGTACACCGCGTCGCTGCCCGCCAGCGACGCGGTGTGGGACAGGGCGGCCTCGGCGCCGGCGCCGGAGCGGCCCATCTTCAGGAACACCACGGGCTTGCGGTTGCGCCGTGCCGTGTCCAGGGCGCCGCACAGGGCCTCGTCGTCGCGCAGCCCCTCGGCGCAGGCGGCGATCACCTTCACCTGTGGCGCCTGCGCCATCCAGCCGATGCACTCGGCAGCCTCCACGTCGCACTCGTTGCCGGTGGTGATGAGCCAGCCCACGCGCACGCCGCGGCTGCGCGCCAGGAACGCCACGTGGGCGCCGTAGGCACCGCTCTGGCTGACCACGCCCACGGGGCCCGCCTCCGGCAGGGCCAGCTCGATGGAGGTGGAGAAGGTGGCGAACAGGCGCAGATCCGCGTTGAACATCCCCAGGCAGTTGGGACCCAGGATGCGCATGCCGCTCTCGCGGGCGATGGCGGCCATGTTCGCCTGGGCCCGGGCGCCGTCGTCGCCCATCTCCGCGAACCCGGAGCTGAACACCACCGCGGCGCCCACGCCCGCTGCGGCGCACTCCGCCAGCGTCGCCACCGCCGCCGGGGCGGGCACCGCCACGATGGCCAGATCCACCCCACCGTCTGCGTCCCCCACCCGCGCCAGCGCCGGCAATCCCTGCACCGTGTCGCGCTTCGGGTTCACCGGGTACACCGGTCCCGCGAACCCCCCGTCCAGCAGGTACCTGAGCGGCCGCCCGCCGATGCGCGTGGCGTCGTCGGACGCCCCGATCACCGCCACCGACCGCGGCGCCAGCAGCGCGTCCAGGCCCCGGTGCGCGCCTGTCACCGTCGTTGCATCACCTGCCGCCATGCACTGTTCCTGGACGTGTCGAAGGGGGAGTTATTCAAGAGGGACGCAGTCGCTTGATTTCACCGTGGCAGGTCGATGTGGAAAGAATCAAGCGACTGCGTCCCTCTTGATTTCTATCGGTGTGAGATCCCGGTGGTGCTTCCAGTCCGGGCGCTGGTCCCGGGTGTACGCGTTGCTCACGGGGTTCAGGATCAGGGAGAAGATGCGCCGGTCGAAGGGCGAGAGGTTGGGCGGGGAGCTGTGCACCAGCAGGTCGCCGAAGACGAGGCCGGTGCCGGCGGGGCCGGTGGCGGCGAGCAGCCCGCCGTCCTTCACCAGGCGCGCCACCACTTCCCGCTCCACGCACCACAGATCGTAGCTGGTGGTCTGGGTGTCCAGGAACGCCGGCTGCGGGCCGTGGCGGTGGGAGCCGGTGATGAAGTGCAGCGGGCCGTTGAACTCGGTGACGTCGTCCAGGAACACGTGCAGGTTGAGGGCCAGCGGCTCCGGCACCCCGTCCTCCGCGTGGTGGGTGGCGAAGTCGTAGTGCCACTGCCAGGCCTCGCCCTCGAAGGCCGCCTTCACGTTGATCTTCACCTGCTGCACGTAGAGCTCCCACGTGCCGAGGATCTGGCGCGCCGGCGCCACCAGGCGCGGGTCGCGCACCAGCTCCGCGAACGCCGGGTGGCGCAGGTGCAGCCCCATGGCGGTGCGCACCACGCCGCTCTTGCGCTCGCGCACGTTGGCCGGCGTGTCCTCGCCGCACACGACGTCGAAGGCGGCGCGCAGGCGCTCCACCTCCGAAGGCGAGAACAGGCCGGGGAGCAGCACCACCCCGTCCCGGTGGAAGGCGGCGAGCTGTTGTTCGTCGAGCTGCATGCGGGCGGCCTCGGGCGCGGGGCACGGTGACGGACGCCAGCATAGCGCCGACACGCGGCACGCGCCCCCGGGTCGCGTGCACCGCCACGGGCGCCCCCGCTATCATCGGGACACGCCCTGCCGGAGCGCCGCCATGTCCTCGCCCCTGACCTCGATCCCCACGCCGGCGCCCGCCGAAGCACCGCCCGGCGGCGACGCGGCCCTGGCCCGGGACTGCCGCGGTCAGGACTTCTTCGCGCTGGACGCCAGCCTGCAGGGTCTGCTGGGGCTGTACCTGGACGAGACGCTGCTCGCGCACATGTGGCCCCGCTTCCAGCGCCTGGGACGGCTCGCCGGCGGGCGCCTGGACGAGCTGGCGGCGGCCGCCGACCGCCACCCGCCGGTGCTGCACCCCCGGGATCGCTTCGGCCGCGACGAGGACGCCATCGAATACCACCCGTCGTACCGGGAGATGGAGCGCATCGCCTACGGGGATCTGGGGCTGCACGCCATGAGCCACCGGCCCGGCGTGCTGGGCTGGCCCGAGCCCGTGCCGGCGGTGGCCAAGTACGTGTTCCAGTACCTGTTCGTGCAGGCGGAGTTCGGGCTCATGTGCCCGGTGAGCGTCACCGACACCTCCGCGTACCTGCTCACGCGCTACGGCAGCGACGCGCTCAAGGCCCGCTACCTGGATCGCATGCTCACCCAGGACCTGGACCGGCTGCTCACCGGCGCCCAGTTCATGACCGAGAAGACCGGCGGCTCCGACGTGGGCGCCATCGAGACCGTGGCGGTGCGCGACGGGGATCGGTTCCGGCTGCACGGCGACAAGTGGTTCTGCTCCCACGCCGACGGCGGCCTCGCCATGCTGCTGGCCCGCCCTGAAGGAGCGCCCCCGGGCACCCGCGGCCTCGGCCTGTTCCTGATGCCCCGGGTGCTGGAGGACGGCACCCGCAACGCCTACCGCATCGTGCGCCTGAAGGACAAGCTGGGCACCCGCTCCATGGCCAGCGGCGAGATCCGTCTCGAAGGCGCGGTGGCGTACGCGGTAGGCGATCTCCACCGCGGCCTGAAGCAGATGCTGGACCAGGTGAACCTGTCGCGCCTGTCCCACGGCGTGCGCGCCGCCGCCATGATGCGCCGCTGCTGGAACGAGTCCCTGTGCGTGGCGCGCACCCGCGAGGCCTTCGGGCGGCGCCTGGTGGAGCACCCGCTCATGCGCCGCCAGCTCATGAAGATCCTGCTGCCCACGGAGCAGGCCCTGTCCATGGCGCTGTACACCGCGCGGGTGCTGGACGATGCGCGGCGCGGCGACGCGGGCGCACAGTCGCTGCTGCGCATCCTCACGCCGCTGATGAAGCTGCGTGCCTGCCGCGACAACGTGCGCGTGGCCACCGCCGCCATGGAGGTGCGGGGCGGCAACGGGTACATCGAGGACTGGATCGCGCCGCGGCTGGTGCGCGACGCCCAGCTCGGGGTGCTGTGGGAGGGCACCTCCAGCATCAACGCCCTGGACGTGATCCGCCGCGCCGTGGGCAGGAGCGGCGCCCACGTGACCCTGGAGTCCGCCCTGCGCGGCGTGCTCGACGCCTGCCCGGGGATCCCCGCGACCCTGCGCGCCGACCTGGACGCGGCGGTGACGCGGTCGGTGCGCCAGGCGCTGCGGGTGGCCGGCGACCGGGAAGCGGAGGTCCTGTCGCGGGAGGCCGCCACGGCCCTCTACGACACGACCTGCGCCGTGCTGCTGGCCGGCGAGGGTGCCGCCCTGGGCGCGCGCGGCGGCGACGCCCGCCGGCTGCTGCTGGCGCGCCTCGTGCTGGACCACCGGCTGTCGCCGCGCGATCCACTGGACGTCCCGCCCGCCACGCGCGCCGCACCGCGGGTGGACGCACTGCTCGACGACGCGCCGGTGCCCCTCGCCGCGGCGCAAGCCCTGCTCGCGGCCTGAGCGCGGGCCACGCACCCCGTAACGGAGGCTCCGATGGCACTCGACACCGAGACCCTGGACCAGCTCGTCGGCACCGTCCGGCGCTTCGTGGACGAGCGCCTGATCCCGCTGGAGGAGCAGGTGGAGCGGGAAGACCGGGTGCCGGAGCACGTCATCCAGGAGATGCGCGAGCTGGGCCTGTTCGGGCTCACCATCCCGGAGGCCTACGGTGGGCTCGGCCTGGACATGACCGAGGAGGTCAAGGTGGCCTTCGAGCTCGGGCGCACCTCGCCGGCCTTCCGGTCGGTCATCGGCACCAACATCGGCATCGGCGCCCAGGGGCTGGTGATGGACGGTACCGAGGCGCAGAAGCGCCACTACCTGCCGAAGCTGGCCTCCGGCGAGATCATCGGATCCTTCGCCCTCACCGAGCCCGGTGCCGGCTCCGACGCCGCGTCGCTGAAGACCTCGGCGCGCAAGCAGGGCAACGGCTGGGTGCTCAACGGCACCAAGCGCTACATCACCAACGCCCACGTGGCCGGCCTGTTCACCGTGTTCGCCCGCACCGACCCGGACACCCCGGGCGCCGGCGGCATCTCCGCCTTCCTGGTGCCCGGCGACGCGCCGGGCCTGTCCCTGGGCACGCCGGAGCGCAAGATGGGCCAAAAGGGCGCCCAGGTGTGCGACGTGATATTCGAGGACTGCCAGGTGCCCGCCGACGCCCTGGTGGGCGAGCACGAGGGCATGGGCTTCAAGACCGCCATGAAGACCCTGGATCGCGGGCGCATCCACATCGCCGCGGTGAGCGTGGCGGTGGCGGAGCGCCTGATCCGCATGACGCTCGACTACGCCCTCGCGCGCGAGCAGTTCGGCAAGCCCATCGCCGAGTTCCAGCTGGTGCAGGCCATGCTGGCGGACAGCCGCGCCGAGGCCTACGCGGCACGCTGCATGGTGGAGGAGACCGCGCGCCGCCGCGACGCGGGCCAGGACGTGAGCACCGAGGCCAGCTGCTGCAAGTACTACTGCACCGAGATGGTGGGCCGCGTGGCGGACCGCGCGGTGCAGATCCACGGCGGCGCCGGCTACATCGCCGACTACGGCGTGGAGCGCTTCTACCGGGACGTGCGCCTGTTCCGCATCTACGAGGGCACCAGCCAGATCCAGCAGCTCATCATCGCGCGGAACATGATTCGCGAGGCGCGGCGGTGAGCTGTTCTTTGCCGAACTCGGGAGATCGCAGGGAGAAGCGGGTCTTGGCTGGTCGCATGGAGAAGGGGGTGTCGGTTGCCGCGACACGCTGTGAATACATCCCTGTACGCTCGACGGCGGCATCCC
>JBFHNV010000295.1:0-6033 GCA_041593595.1 Gammaproteobacteria bacterium | reverse complement strand
GGCAGGTGCGCGTAGGACTCGCGCCGGCCGTTGCCGGTGGGTGCGACGCCCATGAGGCGGGCGTTGAGCTTGTCCTGGATGTAGCCCTTCAGCCGCCCCCCCTCGATGAGGGTGGTGCAGCCCGTGGGCGTGCCCTCGTCGTCCACGTTGAGCGAGCCACGGCGATCCGCGATGGTGCCGTCGTCCACCACCGTGCACAGGGGGCTGGCCACCTGCTCGCCCACCCGCCCCGAGAAGGCCGAGCTGCCCTTGCGGTTGAAGTCGCCCTCGAGGCCGTGGCCGATGGCCTCGTGCAGCAGCACGCCGGGCCAGCCCGGGCCCAGCACCACGGTCATGGTGCCCGCCGGGGCGTCCACCGCCTCCAGGTTCACCAGCGCCTGGCGCACCGCCTCCCGGGCGAAGCCCGCGGCGCGGTCCTCGTCCAGGAACCAGCGGTAGCCGAAGCGCCCGCCGCCGCCGCTGGAGGCGGACTCGCGCCGTCCGGAGCCGTCCTCGGCGATGACGCTCACGTTGAGGCGCACCAGGGGGCGCACGTCCGCGGCGAAGGTGCCGTCGCTGCCCGCCACCAGCACCCGGTCCAGCTCCCCGGCCAGGCTCACGATGACCTGCTTCACCCGCGGGTCCTGGCGCCGCGCCTCCCGGTCCACGGCCTCCAGCAGCGCGACCCGCTCCCGCTCGCCCAGGGTGTCCAGGGGATCCACCGGCCGGTACAGGTCCCGCGCCGCCGGCTGGCGGAACACCTGCACGCTGCCGGCGCTACCGCCGGCGGCGATGGCGCGTGCCGCCCGGGCAGCCTGGGTCAGGGCCGGCGCCAGGATCTCGTCGGAGTAGGCGAAGCCGGTCTTCTCGCCGCTCACGGCGCGCACCCCCACCCCCTGCTCGATGCTGTGGTTGCCCTCCTTCACGATGCCGTCCTCCAGCACCCAGGACTCCGAGCGCGTGGACTGGAAGTAGAGATCCGCCAGGTCCACCTGATGGCTCAGCAGGCTGTCCAGGGTGCGGGCGAGGGCCCGCTCGTCCAGGTCGCCGGGGGCGAGGAGGGCGTCGGCGGCGGTGTCCAGGGCGGTGCTCATGGCGGGTTGGCATCCTGCGCGGGGCGCGTGTCCGGAGTCCCGACGCAGCTTAACCGCGGCCCTGCGGGGGAGCCACTCGATTGCCCCGGGGTGGCGCATTCGCTATCCTGCCGAGCCTTTGTTTTCAAAGTTTTAGCGCCCCCCGTGGACGTCAATTTCCCGCGCATCGAGCGACTGCCGCCCTACGTCTTCAACATCGTCAACGAGCTCAAGGCGAAGGCCCGGGCGCGCGGCGAGGACATCATCGACTTCGGCATGGGCAACCCGGAGCGCCCGACGCCGAAGCACATCGTGGACAAGCTCGTGGAGGTGGCGCGGCGGCCCAACACCCACCGCTACTCCGCGTCGCGGGGGATCCCGCGCCTGCGCCGCGCCATCTGCCGCTGGTATGCGGAGCGCTACGCGGTGGAGCTGGATCCCGACAGCGAGGCCATCGTCACCATCGGGTCGAAGGAAGGCCTCGCGCACCTGGCGCTGGCCACGGTGGGGCAGGGCGACGTGGTGCTGGTGCCCAACCCGAGCTACCCCATCCACCCCTACGGCATGGTCATCGCCGGCGCCGACATCCGCCACGTGAAGCTGGTGCCCGGCGTGGACTTCTTCGCCGAGCTCACCAAGGCCATCGAGGAGTCCTGGCCGCGGCCGAAGATGCTGGTGCTGAGCTTCCCGGCGAATCCCACCGGCCAGTGCGTGGACCTCGACTTCTTCGAGCGCGTGGTGGCGGTGGCACGCGAGCACCGCATCTGGGTGGTGCAGGATCTGGCCTACGCCGACATCTGCTTCGACGGCTACCGCGCGCCGTCCATCCTGCAGGTCCCCGGGGCGAAGGAGTGCTGCGTCGAGTTCTTCTCCCTGTCGAAGAGCTACAACATGCCCGGCTGGCGGGTGGGCTTCATGGTGGGCAACCCGGCGCTGGTGGGCGCGCTGGCGCGGATCAAGTCCTACCTGGACTACGGCATGTTCACCCCCATCCAGGTGGCGGCCATCGCGGCGCTGGAGGGGCCGCAGGAGTGCGTGGGCGAGATCCGCGAGACCTACCGCTCGCGGCGCGACGTGCTGTGCGACGGCCTCGTGGCGGCGGGCTGGCCGGTGGTCAAGCCGAAGGCCACCATGTTCGTGTGGGCGCCCGTACCCGAGGCCTGGCGCCACCTGGGATCCCTCGAGTTCTCCAAGCGCCTGCTGGCCGAGGCCAAGGTGGCGGTGTCGCCGGGAATCGGCTTCGGCCAGTACGGCGACGACCACGTGCGCTTCGCGCTCATCGAGAACGAGCACCGCACCCGCCAGGCGTTGCGCGGCATCCGCCGCATGTTGCGCACCGGCGGCGCGGCGGCGGAGTACACCCAGGCGAGCGCGTCATGACCCCGGTGCGCGTGGGCCTGCTGGGCCTCGGCACCGTGGGCGGCGGCACGGTGAACGTGCTCCGGCGCAACAACGCGGAGATCGCGCGGCGCGCCGGACGCGCCATCCACGTGGTGCAGGCGGCGGCGCGGGACCTGTCGAAGCACCGCATCTGCGACACCCGCGGCATCGCGCTCACCGACGATCCCTTCGCGGTGGTACGCAACCCCGAGGTGGAGGTGGTGGTGGAGCTGATGGGCGGCATCGAGCCCGCCCGCGAGCTGGTGCTGGAAGCCATCGCCCAGGACAAGCACGTGGTCACCGCCAACAAGGCGCTCATCGCCCTGCACGGCAACGAGATCTTCGAGCGCGCGGTGGCGATGGGCGTGACGGTGGCCTTCGAGAGCGCGGTGGCCGGCGGCATCCCCATCATCAAGGCCATGCGCGAGGGCCTCGCCGGCAACCGCATCGAGTGGCTGGCCGGGATCATCAACGGCACCGGCAACTTCATCCTCACCGAGATGCGGGACAAGGGTCGCGCCTTCGCCGACGTGCTGGGCGAGGCCCAGGCGCTCGGCTACGCGGAGGCCGATCCCACCTTCGACGTGGAGGGCATCGACGCGGCCCACAAGCTGTGCATCCTCGCCGCCATCGCCTTCGGCAAGCCGCTCGAGTTCGACAAGGTGTACACGGAGGGGATCACCCGCATCACCACCGAGGACGTGCACTACGCGGGCCTGCTGGGCTACCGCATCAAGCACCTCGGCATCGCGCGCCGGCGCGAGGACGGGGTGGAGATGCGCGTGCACCCGACGCTCATCCCGGAGCGGCGCCTGATCGCGAACGTGGACGGGGTGATGAACGCGGTGCTGGTGCGCGGCGACGCGGTGGGCCCGACGCTCTTCTACGGCGCCGGCGCCGGCGCCGAGCCCACCGCCTCGGCGGTGGTGGCGGACCTGGTGGACGTGGTGCGCGCCATGACCACCGACCCGGAGAACCGGGTGCCCCACCTGGCCTTCCAGCCGGGCGCGCTCGCGGATCTCCCGGCCCTGCCCATCGAGGAGGCGGAGACGGCGTACTACCTGCGCATGGTGGCCGCCGACCGCCCCGGCGTGCTGGCCGAGATCGCCACGGTGCTCGGTGACGCCGGCATCAGCATCGAGGCCGTCGTGCAGCCCGAGCCCCCCCGTGGCAGCCCCGAGGCCAAGCTCGTGATGCTCACCCACACGGTGCGCGAGCGCCAGATGAACCAGGCCCTGGCCCGCGTCGCCCGGCTCGACACCGTGGAGGGCGAGGTCACCCGCATCCGCGTCGAGCACCTGGAGGGGGATTGACGGGGTGGGTTTTCACCACAAGGACACGAAGGACACAAAGGACACGAAGGAATACAGAGGGATCATGGGGAAGCTCCGTCCCTGCCGTGACACCGACGTCGAGTACGCAGGACCTTGCTTCTCCCTTCTCGTGATTGTTCATGCCTACGTGATCAAAACCGATCGCTCGTTGTGTCCTTTGTGTCTTTGTGGTTAGCCCCCCAGCGCCCGGAAACGGCAGAGAGCTTCCGATGACGATGAGCCAGCACTACACCGGCCTCGTGGACCGTTACCGCGATCGGCTGCCGATCCAGGCCGACACGGAGGCGGTGTCGCTTTGCGAGGGGAACACGCCGCTGATCCCGCTGGCCGGGCTCGTGGGCGGGGCCGGCAGGGACGTGCGGCTGTTCGCGAAGTTCGAGGGACTGAATCCCACGGGATCCTTCAAGGACCGCGGCATGACCGTGGCGGTGACCCGGGCGCGGGAGCTGGGCGCGCAGGCCATCATCTGCGCGTCCACCGGCAACACCTCGGCGTCGGCGGCGGCCTATGCGGCGCGGGCGGGCATGACCTGCTTCGTGCTCATCCCCGAGGGCAAGATCGCCATGGGGAAGCTGGCCCAGGCGATGATGCACGGCGCGGTGGTGCTGCAGATCGCGGGCAACTTCGACGACGGCATGCGGCTGGTGAAGGAGGTGGCCCAGTCGGCGCCGGTGGAGATCGTGAACTCCATCAATCCCTACCGCCTGCAGGGCCAGAAGACCGTGGCCTTCGAGATCGTCGAGGCGCTGGGCGACGCGCCGGACTACCACTGCCTGCCGGTGGGCAACGCGGGCAACATCTCCGCCCACTGGACCGGCTACTGCGAGAGCTGCCCCGGCGACGCCAACCGGCTCACCGGCGCGTGCGGCTTCTGCGGCGGCGAGTGCCGCTTCATCCGTGCCACCGCCGGCAAGCGCCCGGTGATGGCGGGCTACCAGGCGAGCGGCGCGGCGCCGTTCCTGCGCGGCGCGCCGGTGAAGCACCCCGAGACCGTGGCCACCGCCATCCGAATCGGCAATCCACAGTCCTGGGCGCTGGCCGAGGCCGCGGTCAAGGAGTCCGGCGGCTGGTTCGGGGAGTTCGACGATGCGGAGATCCTGCGGGTGCAGAAGCTGCTGGCCGAGCGCGCCGGCGTGTTCTGCGAGCCGGCCTCGGCGGTGTCCGTGGCCGGTGCGCTGGCGGACATCGCCTCGGGGCGCATCGAGGACGGGACCACCGTGGTTTGCACCGTGACCGGACACGGCCTCAAGGACCCGGACATCGCGATCCGCCAGAGCACCTCGCAGCCCGTGTCCATCGCCGCCGAGCGCGGACCCATCGAGAAGGCGATCCTCGAGCGGCTGGGGTGACGGGGACGGCGCGGGAGGTGACGCTGCTCGTGCCGGGGCTCGTCGGCCCCGACGACCCCGGCGCGGGAGATCCCCGTGTGGCGGCGCGCCTGCTCACGGAGGGACTGCGTCTGGACGCCCTGGCGTGCATGCTGGGCCGCGCCGGCGACGAGCCGCACGCCCTCCAGGCCCCGACCCTGGACGGGCTGCTGTTCGAGGCCTTCCACGTGCCGCGGTCCCCGGACGGCGACTGGCCCGCTGGCGCCGTGTCCCGACAGGCGCTCGCGGGCGATGCCGGGGCGGGCGCGTGGCTGCGCGCGGATCCGGTGCACCTGCGGGCCGACATGGGACGGCTCATCCTGTTCCCCCCGCAGGCACTGGACCTGACCCTGGACGAGTCGGCACGCATCGCCGAGTGGCTGAACGCCCACCCCCACGCGCCCGGGCCAGTCGTGGAGCCGGCCACCGCCTGGTGCTGGCACGCGCGTGTTGACCCGGCACCGCGGCTGCGCACCGTCGCGCCCTCCCAGGCCCACGGCCAGGACGCCGACGCGTGCCTGCCCCGCGGCCCCGACGCCGCCGCGTGGCATGCGCGCATGAACGAGGTGCAGATGCTGCTGCACGAGTGCCCGGTGAACGCGGAGCGCGAGGCGCGCGGAGTGCCGGCAGTGAACAGCCTGTGGTTCTGGGGTGGCGGTGTCCTGCCGGCGGTGGCCGGCGGCGCTCACGACGCCGCCTGGGGCGACGACCCGGTGCTCGCGGGCCTGGCCGCCACCGCCGGGATACCGGTGCAGCCGCTGCCGGGTGCGGGGGCACGGTGGCTCGCGGCGGCGGCGCCGGGCACGCACCTGCTGGCGCTGGACACTCTCGAGCGGCCCGCTGTCGCCACCGATCTGGAGGCCTGGCGGGATGCCCTCGCGGCCCTGGAGCGGGACTGGC
>JBFHNV010000294.1:0-6112 GCA_041593595.1 Gammaproteobacteria bacterium | reverse complement strand
GGACGCGACACGCCGTGAACACATCCCTGTGGGTTCGAGCGCGCCATCCCTGGCGCGCACGGTCGCGCCCGCCCGCACCCGCTTCCCTCGCGACACTGGCTTCCCTCGCGACTCGCGCCAGGTGTCGCAGCGCAATGACGTCAGTTCCGCAGCGGGCGCCCCGTCTCCAGCATGTGCTCGATACGGGCCACAGTGGCAGCGGTGGAGGCCAGATCGATGAAGGTCTCCCGCTCCAGCGCGAGCAGATCGTCCTCGCTCACCGACGTGCCGCGCTGGGCGTCGCCGCCGCACAGCAGGCGGGCCAGCGCCCGGCTCACCACCACGTCGTGGGGCAGGGCGATGCCCTTGGCGACGAGGTCGTCCAGCACCGCGTCCATGACGGCCATGCCCTCGCGCCCGAGCGCGATGAAGGCCGGCGGCGCCGGCGGCGCGTAGCCGTCCGCGAGCGCCAGCGCCAGCGCCTTGCCTTCCGTCAGCAGCCGGTCGCGGTTCATGGTGACCCGGTCCCGATCGCGCATCAGGCGCAGCGGGCGCGCCTCCTGGGGCGAGACCGCGGTGCGCGCCTTGCCGATGAGATCGAAGACCCGCAGGGCACCGGACTGGGCCTCGTCCGCGTCCCGCGCGTCCTGCGTCCAGCGATGCAGCATCGCCTTGCAGCCCCCGCCGGAGGGGACCACGCCCACCAGCGTCTCCACCAGCCCCACGGTGGTGTTGGCGTGGACCTGCAGCGCGTCGCAATGCACCAGCACCTCGAAGCCGCCGCCCAGCCCGAGCCCCGAGGGCGCGGCCACCACGGGCACCGTGGCGTAGCTGCAGGCGCGGCAGGCGTCCTGGAAGTCCCGCAGTGCGGTCTCCAGCGCGCTCCAGGTCTTGCGCCGCGCACAGTCCAGGGCGAACTCCAGGTTGAAGCCCACGGAGAAGTGCGCGCCGTCGTTGTGCACCAGCAGTGCGCGGAACTCCTCGCTGGCGCGCACCACCGATTGTGCCAGCACCGCCATGGACTGCGGCGACAGGGCATTGGCCTTGCTGTGGAACTCGACGCAGGCCACGCCCTCGCCCACGTCCCACAGGCTGGCCACGTCGTTGCCCAGGATGCGCTCCCGGGTGCGCTTCAGATCCGTCAGCCGCTGGATGCCCGGCGCCCGCTCCACCGGCACGTAGCCGTCGCGCGCGCGCTGCTCGATGCGCCCGTCGTGCACCCGGTAGAAGGTGTCTCCGGCCACCGCCTCCAGCGCCGGAGGCACCGGGAAGCCGTCCGCCGACAGGCGCTCGCGGAACCACGCGGGATCCAGCGCGTCGATCATCTCGAAGGGGCCCCGGGCCCAGCCGTAGCCGAGCTTCATGGCCTCGTCCACCGGCAGCGGCGTGTCCGCCACCTCGGGGATGAGGGATGCCGCGTAGGACAGGGTGCGCGCCAGCACGCGCCAGGCGAAGCGCCCGCAGGGGTCGGGATGCTCCACCAGGGCACGCAGCCCATCGCGCTCGCCGGCCCGCGCCGCGTCCGGCACGGGACGCTTCGCCGGCCGGTACTCGCCGCTCGCCAGGTCCACCGCGTCGCGCACGGGCCGCCCGCCCGCCTCGCGGGTGCGGTAGAAGCCGGCGCCGCCCTTGTTGCCCGTATGGCCCGCCGCCACCAGGGTTCTCACCACCGGGATCCCGGGCGCTACCTGGTGGAAGGGATCGTCGTCCGGGAGCGGCGCCGCGAGGCTGTTCACCACGTCCAGCATCAGGTCCAGCCCGATGAGATCGTAGAGACCGAACAGGCCGGTCTTGGGGATCCCCATCGGTCGGCCCATGACCGCGTCCGCCTCCTCCACCGTCAGTCCCTGGGCCGCTGCCTCCACCAGCCCCGCCTGCAGGGCGAACACGCCCACCCGGTTGCCCAGGAAGCCCGGCGTGTCGCGACACGGCACCACGCCCTTGCCCAGGGCCACGTCGCAGAAGCGGGTCAGCACGTCGATGACCTCGGGGCGCGTGTCCGGCCCCGCCACTATCTCCAGCAGGCGCATGTAGCGCACCGGGTTGAAGAAGTGGGTGATGCAGAAGTCGCGCCGGAACGTGTCCGGCATGCCCTCCACCAGCATGGACAGGGGCAGGGTGGAGGTGTTCGAGGACACGAAGCTGCCCGCGCGGCGCACCGGGTCGATGCGGCGATAGAGATCCCGCTTCACCTCGATGCGCTCGACGATGGCCTCGGCGATCCAGTCCACGTCCGCGAGCAGGTGCAGGTCGTCGTCCAGGTTGCCCGGCGTGATCAGCGCGGCGTTGTCCCGGTGCATGAACGGTGGGGGTGAAGCGCGCAGCAGCCGCTCCACGGCGCCCCGGGCGACGGCGCTGCGGTCGCCGCCGCCCTCGCGGGGCAGATCCAGCAGCACCACGGGGACGCCGGCGTTGGTGAGGTGGCTCGCGATTCCCGAGCCCATGGTTCCGGCGCCGATGACGGCGGCTTTCTTGATCTGCGGCATTGGGGGCACCTGTGGCACGCGTCGAGGGCGGCGGCTCGGGAGTGTAGCGACGCGGGGTGCCAGGGGTCATTCGCCGGTCGCGATCCGGCGGCCCGTCACGGCCGGTGGCGCCAGGCGACCCACAGCAGCGTGAGCGGCAGGGCCGGCCGTGCCCGGCCGGTGTCCTCGAAGCCGCCGCGCCGCAGGGCGCGGAGCTGGGCGCGGGCGATCGCGACCGTGGTCGCAGCGAACCCGCGCCGGGACTCCAGGTCCCGCTCCGCCCGCTGCAGGGCGTCGCCGGCATCCGCGAGCAGCCGGGCGCGCAGGCGCGCAAGCGCCGGCGACGTGCCGCCCGCGTCCACCTGCCCCGGCGTGGCGCCGGCATCCGCCAGGGCGTCCAGGGGCACGCCGGTGTGAGGCGGCAGGCCGGCGCGCCGTGGCAGCCGCAGCAGCCGCACCCGCTCGGCCGCCATCGCCACCGCCTCCGCGCCCGTGGCGGCATCCGGGCCGGCGCCGAGCGCGCGTGCGCACGCGCGAGCGACCTGTCCGGCGGTGGCGCGGCAGTCTGCGTCCAGCTCCGCCGCGTCCCGGTACTGGGGATGGCAGATGCGATGGTGCACCCCCTCGAGCAGGGTGCGCGCGCCGGCGGCGTCCAGTGCCCGCGGCGCGGCCTCGGCCAGGGCGCGGGTTACCGGATGCGACGGCGCGCCGCCGATCCCGCGTGCCAGCTCGTCGTGCCAGTACGCGAGCTTGCGCTCCGCCACGGCGGGCTCGGAGCACTCCTCCACGACCTCCGCCAGCTCCCGCTCCAGGGCCAGCAAGGCCAGCAGGGCGGCGCGGGCGGCTTGCGGCTACATGAGCACCGCGTAATAGCCGCCGCTGCCCTCCGGCGCGGCCTTCTCGCGGCAGTACGTGAAGGGATCCACGTATGCCGCTCAGGCGCTCACAAACCGAGCCAGTCCAGCAGATCCCGCGGTTGCTGCAGCACGCGATCGGGGCGCCAGCGGTAGGGATCGTCTCCGGGCCCCAGGTAGCCCCAGGCCGCCACCGCGATCGGCATGCCGGCGGCCCGGGCCGCGTGCACGTCCTTCTCCGCGTCGCCCACGTACAGGCAGCGCCCCGGCGTCTCACCGGCGACTCGGGCGGCGTGCAGCAGCGGGTCCGGGTGCGGCTTCGGGCGCGCCGCGGTGTCGCCGCTCACCACGCAGCGTAGCCGCGGGCGCATCTGCAGCGCGTCCAGGAGGGGATCGGTGAAGCGCGCCACCTTGTTGGTCACCACTCCCAGCGCGGCGCCGCTGTGCTCGAGGGCGTCGAGCACCGCGGGCATGCCCGGGTAGAGCCGCGTTCGCGCGGCGATGTGCGCCTCGTACAGCTCCAGGAAGCGGTGGCGCACGGCCTCCGCGTCCACGTCCGCGGCGCACCCGGACAGCGCTGCCTCGACCATGGCGCGCGCGCCGCCGGTGACCTGGGCGCGGACCGCCGCGGCGTCCGGTGCGGCCAGGTCGTGCTCGTCCATGGCGCGCGCGAGCGCCCACTGCAGATCGGGGAAGGTGTCGGCCAGGGTGCCGTCCAGATCGAACAGCACCAGCGCCGGCGGCTCAGCCGGCATCGCGGGTGAAGTGCGCCAGGTAGTTCACGTCCACCCGGCGCTCGCGGGTGAACCGCTCCGTGAGCGGGTTGAAACGCAGGCCCGTGAGGTCCGCCAGCGCCAGGCCGGCGCCACGGGCGAACGCGTCCAGCTCCGAGGGACGCACCAGCCGGCGGTAGTCGTGGGTGCCCCGCGGCAGCAGGCCCAGCACGTACTCCGCGGCCACCACCGCCAGCAGCCATGCCTTCGGGGTGCGGTTGATGGTGGAGAACAGCACGTGGCCCCCTGGCCGCGCGAGCCGCGCGCAGGCCGCCACCAGGGAGGCGGGATCGGGCACGTGCTCCAGGAGCTCCATGCAGGTGACCGCGTCGTAGGCCCCGGCGTGCTCCGCTGCCCACTCTTCCGCCGTGGCTTCACGGTAGTCCACCGCGAGCCCGCTCTCGTGCAGGTGCAGCCGCGCCGCGCCCAGGGTCTCGGGGCTCGCGTCGATGCCGGTGACGGCGGCGCCCGCGGCGACCATGGCCTCGCTCAGCAGCCCGGCGCCGCAGCCCACGTCCAGCACCGCCAGACCGGTCAGACCACCGGTGCGCTCCTGCACCCAGGCCAGGCGCACGGGGTTCATGAGGTGCAGGGGTCGCGAGCTGCCGGCCGGATCCCACCAGGTGTCGGCGAGCGCCGCGAAACGTCCCGTCTCGTCCGGGTCCACGTTGCGCCCGGCGGTGCCGCTCACGCCCCGGCCCCCGGCCCGGTCGCGGCGATGCGCGCGCGCCACTCCCGCGCCCGAGCCCTCACCCCGTGCCCGTCCAAAGTGAGCAGCGCGCCGTCCGCGAGCAGCGCCCGTCCGGCGGCCCACACGTGGCTCACCTGGTGTCGCGAGGCCGCGTACACCACCTGGGACACGGCGTGGTGCACCGGCTGCGTCTCCAGCCCGCCGAGATCGATGGCGGCCAGGTCGGCGCTCTTGCCCACCTCGATGGAGCCGATCTCCGAATCGAGACCGAGGGCGCGGGCGCCGCCCAGGGTGGCCGCCTCCAGCGCGGCCACCGCGGGCAGCGCCGCGGCGTTTCCGCTCACGCCCTTGGCCAGCAGCGCGGCAGTGCGCATCTCGCCGATCATGTCCAGGTCGTTGTTGCTGGCGGCGCCGTCGGTGCCGATGGCGAGGTTCACGCCCGCCGCGCGCAGGCGCTCCGCCGGGCACATGCCGCTGGCGAGCTTGAGGTTCGATTCCGGGCAGTGCAGGGCGTGTGCCCCGTGGCCGGCCAGCAGCGCGAGGTCGTCGTCGTCCACGCAGGTGAGGTGAACCGCTGCGAGCCGCGGCGACACCAGCCCCAGACGGTCCAGGCGCGCCAGCGGCCGCTCGCCGTGCTCGGCGACACTGCGCTCCACCTCCCCGCGGGTCTCGTGCACGTGGATGTGCACCTGCAGATCCAGCTCGTCGGCCAGCATCGCGGTGCGCGCCAGCGCCGAGTCCGAGACCGTGTACGGCGCGTGGGGCGCGAACGCGGTGGTGATCAGCGGCTCGTCGCGGCACGCGTCGTGCACGCGCACCGCCTTCTCCAGGTACTCGTCCGCGTCGCGCGCCCACACCGTGGGAAAGTCCAGCACGATGAGCCCCACGCAGGCGCGCATGCCCGCCTCGCTGGCCGCGGCGGCGGCCTCGCCCGGGAAGAAGTACATGTCGTTGAAGCAGGTCGTGCCGCCGCGGATCATCTCGGCGGCGGCCAGCAGAGTGCCGTCGTGGACGAAGCGCGCGTCCACATGGGCAGACTCCGCGGGCCAGATGTGGTCCTCGAGCCAGCGCTCCAGGGGCAGGTCGTCGGCGTAGCCCCGCAGCAGCGTCATCGCGGCGTGGGTGTGAGCGTTGACGAGGCCCGGGATCAGCGCGTGGTCCTCCAGGGTCACGCGCGGGTAATCCGGGTGGCGCTCGCGTGCCGTCGCCGCGGGCAGCACCTCCCGGATGCGCCCGCCGTCCACCACCACCGCATGGTGCTCGAGCACCTGTCCCGCCGGGGCCACGGGAATCACCCAGCGCGCCTCGATGACGAAACCAGCGGACGGCGCGGCGGCGCTCATGGGATGG
>JBFHNV010000293.1:0-6123 GCA_041593595.1 Gammaproteobacteria bacterium | reverse complement strand
GCTGCGCAGATCGTCGTCGTTGCCGACGCAGGCGAACACGATGGCCTGCCCGCGGGCGGCCGCCTCGGGCGTCTTCGCGCTCTGGCCGCCGAACTCCTTGACCCACTTGTCGGCCTTGGCCCCGGTGCGGTTGTAGACCGTGACCGAGTGGCCCGCCTTCGCCAGGTGCCCGGCCATGTGATGGCCCATCACGCCGAGGCCGATGAACGCGACGTCCTGCTTGCCGTTGCCCATGAAACTCTCCAGGTACAGTGCGGATGGTGCGACCGGGCGGCCGCGGCGGGTGGAAGATCCTGACGGCGGCTCCGGTGAATGTAAACCGGCTCCCGGAGGCGCCGCGGTGCTGCAGGGTGACGAGACGCTGGCCGACCTCAAGGCACGCTTCGCGCACGCCGGCACGGTGCGCTGGATCGGCGTGCGACCGGCGCCGCGGTCGCCGCTCGCCAGCCTCGCGCGGGTACGGCTGGTGGCCGGGCACGGCATCGAGGGTGACCACCGCGCCCGGCGCGTCGGGGGTCGCCGCCAGCTGACGCTCGTCCAGGCGGAGCATCTGGACGTGGTGGCCGCGCTCCTCGACCGTGACGCCATCGACCCGGCGCTGCTGCGCCGCAACGTGGTGGTGTCCGGGGTGAACCTCACCGCGCTCACCGGCGTGCGCGCCCGCCTCGGCACCGCCCTCATCGAGGGCACCGGCGCCTGCCACCCCTGCTCGCGCATGGAGCAGGCGCTCGGCCGCGGCGGCTACAACGCCATGCGCGGCCACGGGGGGATCACCGCCGTGGTGCTGGAGGACGGCGAGGTGGCCCTGGGTGATCCCCTGCTGCCGGTGCCGGACTGAGAGGAGATCGTGACGCGATGGGTCTCAGGGACTAACCACGGAGGCACAGAGGGCACCGAGAACTCGAACAGCAGCCGGCCGGATCGCTGCCGGAGAAACCCTTCCCGCTACGAAGCCTGCTCCTGCTCGATCCAGGAGAAAACAACCGGTAGTCGAATATCGTAAAGACTGCACTCACCCGACCCCGATTTCCTCTGTGCCCTCCGTGCCTCGGTGGTTCATTCCCAAAGGACGGGCAGGGCGAAGCCCTCACCAGGTGAGGTCGTCGGGGACCTTGTAGGCGGCGTAGGGATCGTCCTCGGGCGGGGTGTCGGCGGTGTCGTCGGGGCCGGCGCGGTGGACGAAGTACTCCGGCATCAGGGCGGCGATGCGCTCCGCGGTCTCCACGGGGATCACGTGGTGGCGGCCGCGGGCGGTGGCCACGGCGAGGGTGCCTGCCACCAGGGCGTCGCGCTGCTCGGCAGTGACGTAGATGCGGCGCACCTTGGCGCCGTGCAGCACGTTGTAAGGCACGTCGGCGCCGTCGGCATTGAGGCTCGCCTCGAGCACCATGTCGCGGATGCGCGCACGCAGCGCCTTCTCCTCGCGTTCGGCCTCCCGCTTCGCGTTCAGCGCCCGGTCGCGCTCTGCCTGCTCCTGGCGGCGCTTGGCCGCGGCGCGCGCCCCGGCGTCGTCACGGGACTTGCCGGCCTTGCGGTCCTTGCGCCTGGACTGGCGCGTGTTGCGCGCCTGGTCCTCGGTCACGAGTCCGGCCTTGAGGAGCTGTTCCTGCAGCGAGCTGGCCATGGGGCGATGGAAGAGCGGCTTCGGAGAACGTGATGGTAGAGACTCGTGCGCGCCGGTCAAGCCGCCGTGCCCCGCGCGGCCCGTTACACTCTCGCGAAGCCACGCCCACCCGACGCGCTCCGGCATGAAGCACCTGCTCATCGTCTACCACCTTCCCAAGGGCAAGATGCAGCGTATGGCCGAGGCGGTGGAGCGCGGCGCGCGCCACCAGGACATCTCCGGCGTGGAGGTTCGCGTGGGACTCGCCCTCGAGTCCGGCGAGGAGGATCTCCTGTGGGCGGACGCGCTGCTGCTGGGCACGCCGGAGAACTTCGGCTACATGTCCGGCGGCATGAAGGACTTCCTGGATCGCACCTTCTACCCCTGCGAGGGCAAGCTGGAGGGCATGCCCTTCGCGATGTTCATCAGCGCGGGCAACGACGGCACCGGCGCGCTCAACGCAATCCGCCGCATCGCCAACGGCTTCGCCTTCCGCGAGGTGCAAGAGCCGGTGCTGGTGGTGGGCGATCTCAGCGACGCGCACCTGGAGGCCTGCGAGACGCTGGGCATGTCCATGGCCGCGGGCCTCGAGCTGGGCATGTACTGAGCATGCTCGCCCCGCTCACCCTCCTCCTCACCTGCCAGCTCGTCGGCGAGTTCATCGTGCGCGCGGGCGGGCTGCCGCTGCCCGGCCCGGTCATGGGCATGGCGCTGCTGTTCGCGGGGCTCGCGGTGCGCGGCAAGGTGCCGGAGTCCCTGGAGCGGCTTGCCGACGGCCTGCTCGCGCACCTCTCGCTGCTGTTCGTCCCCGCCGGCGTGGGCGTGATGCTGCACCTGCCCCGGGTGGCCCACGAGTGGCTGCCCATCGCGGTGTCGCTGGTGGCGAGCACGCTGATCACCATCGCCGTCACCGCGCTGGTGATGCGCGCCCTGGCGCCGCCGCCCGACGCCGGCGACGGGAGCGGCGCCGGTGAGGACGCGCCACCGTGAACCCGGAGCTGTACCGCATCTGGGTCTACCTGGCGGAGACGCCCCTGCTGGGGCTCACGGTGACGCTGGCCGCGTACCTGGCCGGTGGCTGGCTGTACCGGCGCGCGCGACTCAACCCCCTGGCCAATCCGGTGCTGCTGGCCGTCGCGCTGCTGGTCGCGCTGCTGCTGCTCACCGACACCCGCTACGAGACCTACTTCGAGGGCGCCCAGTTCGTGCACTTCATGCTGGGCCCGGCCACCGTGGCGCTGGCCATTCCGCTGTACCGCCACTTCCACCTGGTTCGCCGCTCCGCCCTCGCCATCGCCGTGTCCCTGGCCGCCGGGTCGCTCACCGCTGCCGGCACCGCGGTGGCGCTGGCCTGGCTGCTGGGCGCCACCCGGGGCACTGTGCTTTCGCTGGCGCCCAAGTCCGTGACGACGCCGGTGGCCATGGGCATCGCGGAGAAGATCGGCGGTCTGCCCTCGCTCACCGCCGTGCTGGTGATCCTCACCGGCATCACCGGGGCGGTGGGCGGCACCTTCGTGCTCAACGCGCTCAAGGTGCGCGACTGGCGTGCCCGGGGACTCGCGGTCGGCGTCGCCGCCCACGGCATCGGCACCGCGCGGGCCTTCGACGTGAGCCACGTGGCAGGGGCCTTTGCGAGCCTGGCCATGGGCCTCAACGCGCTGGCCACGGCGGTGCTGCTGTCGGTGCTGGTGGCGCTGCTGGCCTAGGCGCCGGTACCGCATCGACGCCCGCCAATGCGGCACAGGCTCCTGGCCCGCGTGTCTGACCGCGGCGCGAAGATGCAGGCAGATCGGCGTCCACAGCCGTGCGGTGGCGAGACATGCGGGCCAGGGAGCGGCGTGCTACCGTGCACGCCGCGGCGGCGCGCGGCGCGCGATTCCGGGAGGCGGTCACATGGCGGCGGTGGTGGGCATCGACATCGGCTTCGGCTTCACCAAGGCCTTCAACGGCCGCGACGCCATCGTGTTCAAGTCCATCTTCGGCGAGGCCACGGACATCCAGTACCGTGAGAACCTGCTCGGCAACCCGCGCGCCGAGGAGCACCTGCACGTGGAGCTCGGGGGCGACGGCTACTTCGTGGGCGAGCTGGCGGAGCGGCAGAGCAACGTGCGCTCCTTCACCCTGGACCAGGACCAGTTCATCTCCGGCTTCGCCCGTATCATGGCCGTCACGGCGCTCGCACGCATCACCGAGCGCGGGCAGCCCGTGCGCCTGGTGACGGGGCTACCCATCAGCTACTACCGGCGCCACCGCGAGGAGCTCGCCAAGCTGCTCACCGGCAAGCACGAGGTCACGGTGGTGGATCACACGGGGCAGCGCGCGGACACGGTGGTCAACGTGAGCCACGTGCGCGCCATCCCGCAACCCTTCGGCTCGCTGTTCAATCACATGCTCAACGACCTTGCCGAGGTCATCGACAAGCGTTTCGTGCAGAGCAAGATCGGCATCATCGACGTGGGCTTTCGCACCTGCGACTGCACCATCGCGGACCGTACCCGCTACTCCGAGCGCGGCAGCCAGACCACCGAGTCCGGGATCGCGAAGGCGTACACGGCCATCGCCGCGAAGCTGCGCGAGGTCACGGGTGTCAACGTGGAGGTGTACCGGCTCTACGACGCGGTGGCGCGCGGCTCCATCAAGGTGCGCGGCAAGACGGTGGATCTCAAGCCGCTGGTGGACGAGGCCTTCGGCAAGCTCGCGTCCAGCATCGCGAGCGAGGTGGAGCGGCTGTGGCACGACGACTGGGACATCGATCTGATGATCGTCACCGGCGGCGGCGGCGCGGTGCTGGCGCCGTATCTCAAGCCACAGCTGAGCGGCGAGGTGCTGGCGCTTGACGCCGGCACCGACGCGCGGCTCAACAACGTGCGCGGGTACTGGAAGTACGGCATGAACGTGTGGAACAAGGAGATGCGCGCCGGGGCCGGCGCCGCCGCGACCGCCAAGGGCGCGTGACGCCGGGGCGCGCGGCGTTCAGTGCCGTGCGGCCTCCTCGAGCAGCCACTCCCGGAAGGCCTTGATGCGCGGCAGCGAGGCGCTGCGCTCGGGGCACACCACCCAGTAGGCGAAGCGCATGGGCACGCCGACGGCAAATGGCTGCACCAGGCGGCCTGACGCCACGTCGCGCTCCACCAGCACGCGGCCCACCAGCGCCACCCCCTGCCCGTCCTGGGCCGCCTGCACGGCCATGCTGGCGAGGGTGAAGCGCGGTCCCCGGGTGGGATTCACGCCCTCGGCCTTCGCCGCCAGCAGCCACATGCGCCAGTCCGGATAGCCCCTCGATCCCTCCGGGTTCTCGTGGTGCAGGAGCACGTGGTGGGCCAGGTCCGACGGCTCGCGCAGCGGGTGCGGGCCGCTCATCAGCTCCGGCGCGCACACCGGCGTCGCCTCGTCGTCCATGAGCCGCTCCACGTGCAGCCCCGGGTAGTTGCCGGGCCCGTAGCGGATCGCCACGTCGATGTCCTCACGCTCCAGGTCCACCATCTTCGGGTTGGCGTCGATGCGCACCTCCAGATCCGGGTGCGCCTCGCGCAGCCGCTCCAGGCGCGGCACCAGCCACTTGGCGCCGAAGGACGGCGCCACGCTCACCGTCAGCGGGCGCTGCAGGTCCACCCGGCGCACCCGCTCCACCCCTTCCGCCAGCCGGTCGAAGGACTCGCTCAGCGTCGGCAGGAAGGCCTGGCCCGCATCGCTCAGCACCAGCCCGCGGCTGACCCGGCGGAACAGCTTCACCCCCAGAGCCTCCTCCAGGGTCTTCACCTGATGGCTCACCGCCGCCGGCGTCACGTGCAGCTCCTCCGCCGCCCGCGTGAGGCTCAGGTGACGCCCCGCGGCCTCGAAGGCGCGCAGGGCATTCAAGGGTGGCAGCCGTCGGCTCACTTTAGAATTTCTAACTTAATCTGGTACAAATGATCGTTTGTGGGGTGCCGTGCGCAGGCGTAATTTTCCGAGTCATGGAGCGGAGACCGTTCGGTCCCACCTGGAAACAGACTAAAGGATACCTAAAATGCGCAACGACAACACGCCCTTCGTGGAAGGCGGCTCCGGCCACTTCCTCCTGTACAGCGCCTACACGGCCAGCGCCGGCCTGACGCCGGCGGTCATCGCGGCGGCCATGCGCCGCGGGGAGCGCGAGCGGGCCCGCGAGGCGGCCCGTCTGTTCCGCGCCCTCGGACGCGGCATCGCCGCGGCCGGCCGTGGACTGGTGCGGGGCATCGCCCGCAGCCAGCAGCGCCGCGCGGCGCGCCTGGCGCTGCGCAACCTGGACCCGCATCTGCTGGACGACCTGGGTGTGCGCCGTGAGGAGATCGGCGCCGTGGTGGACGGCCTGCTCAGCCACCCTGCCGAAGAGAGCCGTGGTGGGCACCGGGACGATGCCGGGCGCGCCCGGGTGACCGCGGAGGTCCATCACCGCCTCGCCGCCTGATCCGGTGGTCCGGCCGGCGACGACCGGCGGGCCGCCGGCCAGCGACGGCCGGCGGGCCGCCGGCCAGCGGCGTCCGGCGAGCCGCCGGCCAGCG
>JBFHNV010000292.1:0-6126 GCA_041593595.1 Gammaproteobacteria bacterium | reverse complement strand
CTCGAGGGTCTCGGTACCGGCGCGGGTGACGGAACGCGGCGGCGTGCGGTCACGGTCGGTGGCGAACCCGGAGGCGCGCGCCGATCCGGCCCGCGAGGCCAGGCCCGCGGCGATGTCGGTGGCTCCGTGCACGGTGGTGATCCGCCAGGTGAAGGCCAGCACGTCGCGCCAGTAGCCGTCCTCGTGCAGGAGGGCCGCCAGGTCTGTGGCGTCGGCGCGGGACAGCGCGTCCTCGAAGTCGCCGAGCCACTCGTCGACCTGCATCGTCAGGTTCTTGTCCGTCACGTCCAGCATGACTGCCTCGCTTGCGACCTGCGCCGTACGGCGGCGGCGTGTCGGGCCGACACCCTCACCGTGCATCCGGTGCACCGCCGCGCCTGCCCTGTGGTGATGCTCAATCGTACTCCCCTCCGGCGACGCCGCCGGGGGTCGCGGCGCCCGCCAGACCGTCCGCCGCCGGCGATGACCCGAGGACGGGGCCTCAGTCCCGGGCAATCATCTCGAACACGCCCGAGAAGTCCATCTCCGCGTGCCCCGCGTCGTTGAACGACTGGTACAGGCGCGTCGCCAGCGCCCCCATCTCGGTGCGGGCGCCGGCGGCGGCTGCCTCGTCCTGGCTGAGACGCATGTCCTTGAGCATCATCGCGGCAGTGAAGCCCGCCTTGTAGCCGTTGTTGGCCGGCGACTTCGGCACCGGCCCCGGGACCGGACAGTAGCTGGTGAGCGCCCAGGACTGGCCGGACGCCTTCGACGCCACGTCGAACAGCACCTGCCGGTCGAGGCCCAGACGGTCGGCCAGGGCGAAGCCCTCGCACACGGCCAGCATCTGGATGCCGAGCATCATGTTGTTGCAGATCTTGGCCGCCTGGCCGTTGCCGGGGCCGCCCGTGTGGACGATGTTCGCGCCCATCACGTCCAGGAACGGCCGGGCGCGCTCGAACGCCACACGGGTGCCTCCCACCATGAACGCGAGGGTGCCCGCGGCGGCGCCCATGATGCCCCCGGACACCGGGGCGTCCAGGAAGTCGAGGCCCCGCGCCGCCATGGCCTCGTGCACGGCGCGCGCGCTCGCCACGTCAATGGTGGAGCAGTCGATGACCAGGGTGCCGTCGGCGATCCGGCCGTCAAGGTCCTCCAGGTACACCTGTCGCACGTGCTGGCCGGCAGGCAGCATGGTGATCACGACGTCGCGCCCCGCGGCGGCTTCCGCGAGGCCCCGGGCGGCTGCCGCGCCCCGCGCCACGACCCGGTCCAGGGCCTCGCGCGAGAGGTCGAAGGCCGTCACCGCGTGTCCCGCCTCGAGCAGGTTGACCGCCATGGGCCCACCCATGTTGCCCACGCCGATGAATCCGATCGCCGCCATTTGGCTCGCCCTCCCGTGTTCCCGCGCCGCTGCGCGGCGCGTGGTCGGGGCATCTTAGGGTTCCGGGCCCGGACCCTCAAAGCGCGCCGGCGCCGGGTCGGGAGAAGGGGCGCGATACCGTCGCCACAGGGCATGCACCCTGTCGTCGCCCGCCCGTGGCGCAGGGCGCCCGGTCGCCGTCACGTTGCATTGCAACAGGAGCCGGGACGCCGGCGGACGTTCCTGCCCCGACACGCACCTGCGCTACCATGCGGCGACGCACCGCACCGGGGTCCGGGCATGAACATCGAGAAGATCGTCTTCGGCTTCTTCGTGTTGCTCGCGCTGACCCTCAACTTCTCCTTCATGGTGGGGGAGGTGGACAATCCCGCGCACCACCACGTGATCGAGTTCTTCCTGGTGGTGATCGTGAACATCATCGTCACGGGCCTGAAGCTGGGCGACCGTTCGCAGATCGGGGCCCTGCTGCTGGCCACCAGCCTGGTGGCGGACCTGGAGCTGGTCGCGGCGGCCATCATCTGGACCTTCGCGGTGCACGTGTCGGAGACCGGAATGACGCCGGAGACCATGGTGATCATCGTGTCCCTGGCCGGCGGCGCGCTCATCGCGAACGTCGTCTCGGTCCTCGTGATTGTCGCCGAGACCCTGATGCTGCGCCGGTAACCGAGCATGCAAGACAGCGCCGCACCCGATCGGGTGACCTTCATCGTCCTGCGCTACATGCGCAGGCCCATCCTCGCCCTGGTCACCGTTTACGCCATCTCCATGGTGGGCTGGGTGGTGATCCCGGGCACCACGGTCCATGGCGAGCAGGAGCCGATGAGCTTCTTCCACGCCTTCTACTTCCTCACCTACACCGCCACCACCACCGGTTTCGGCGAGATCCCCTACCAGTTCAGCGACGGCCAGCGCATGTGGAGCATCGTCTCCCTGTACGTGGGCGTCGTGGCCTGGCTGTATGCGGTCGGATCCATCATCCGGCTGCTGCAGAACCCGCACTTTCGCCAGGCGATGGCGACGCGCCGGTTCGCGCGCTTCGTGACGCGCATGCACCAGCCGTTCGTGATCATCTGTGGTTTCGGCAACACGGGCAGCCTGGTCGCGCGAGGTCTGAGCGATGCCGGCATGACCGCGGTGGTGCTCGACCCCGACCAGGATCGGATCAATGCGCTGCAGCTGCGCGACTACCGGGTGGCCATGCCCGGGCTGTGCGCCAACGCCCGGGTGCCGGCGCACCTGGTGCAGGCGGGGCTCACGCATCCTGCATGCCGGGCCGTGGTGGCCCTCACCGGGGACGAGGAGGTCAATCTCAAGATCGCCGTGGCCACGCGGCTGCTCAATCCGCAGGCCCAGGTGATCATCCAGTCCACCTCCCAGGTGCACGAGGAGGCCATCGCCACCCTCGGTGGCGACGTGCACATCGTCGATCCCTTCAAGACCTACGCCGGCTACCTGGCGGCCACTATCGACAACCCGCGGATCCACGTGCTCAACCGCTGGCTGGTGGGCGATCCCGACGCGACCCTGGACCAGGTGCCCAGCACGCCGCGGGGCAAGTGGATCCTGTGCGGGTACGGGCGCATGGGCCGGCGCATCGACGAGTCACTGCGGTCCCAGGGTATCGAGACGACCATCATCGAGCCCGAACCGCCCGAGGGCGAGGAGACGCCGCCAGACATGATCGTCTCCCGCGCGACCCAGGCCGTCCTGGACGAGGCCGGCGTCAAGTCGGCGGACGGACTGGTGGCCGCCACCGACGACGACGCCTACAACCTGGGCATCCTGCTCAACGCGCACGCCCTCAATCCCGGAATCTTCGCCATCGCGCGCCAGGATCTGCACATGAACGAGGAGCTCTATGCCCGGGCCGGCGCGCAGCTGATCATGCAGCCGAGCCTGGTGAGCGCGCGCCGGATCCTGTTCCTGCTCATCGCGCCGGCGCTGAAGAGCTTTTTCGAGCGGGTGCGCGACGCGCGCCTGGACGACGCGGACGGATTCCTGCCCGGGCTGTTCGACGAGCTGCGCACGGTGGTGGGCAGCCAGGCCTCGCCACGGGTGTGGACGGTGGAGCTCACGCAGGCGGCCGCGCCCGCGGTCCTGCCCGTGCTGGAGCGCGGCGGAACGGTCCGGCTCGCCGACGTGCTCAAGGAGCCGGGCGACCGGGACCGGCGGCTGCCCTGCGTGCCGCTGGTTCTGTGCCGCGGCGATACCGTGCAGGTGATGCCCGACCTCGCGACGCCGCTGCACGCGGGTGATCAGATCCTGCTGTGCGGCCGGGAGCGGGCGGTGGGTCTGCTGGATGCGACGCTGGCCAACGAGTACACCCTGGGCTACTTCATGACCGGCGCCGAGCCGCCGCGCGGCTACGTCATGCGGTGGCTGCTCGGCCGCCGGGGGACCGACCGCGTCAAGGGAACGCCCGCATGACGTCGTCGATGACGCGGGACAGGGACAGCCGCATGCCCACAGGGCTCGTGCCGCTGTCGATCCGCGGGGCGCAAGGATCGGCCGCGATCCACCGTCGCGCCGGCCCGGCCGGGCCGGCGCTCGGATCTCAGCGCTGGGACTCGTAGAACTCGATGAGCCCGACCGCGGATTCGGCCGCGATGCGTCCGACCGGGCCCGAGCTGTAGGTCGATGTCTTCACCTTGCCCGCCGCGTCCAGGATGAACTCGGATGGCTGGACGATGCCGCGGCGGTCCTCCCACCACGCGCCGATCTGGTCCGCCTGCTCGCGGGTCACGCCCTCGAGGACGGTGAAACCCACCTTGTCGGCGATCTTCTTCGCGTCGTCCCCGGTGTCCACGCTGGCAGCGACCACCTGCACACCGAGCCCCTCGAGCTTCTCCCGCTGCTTCTCGTAGCCGTCCAACTGACGTCTACAGTGCGGTCACCAGTGCCCCCGGTAGAAGAGCACGATTCCGTACCTGCCACTCAGGTCCCCCGGCAGCTCGAAGCTGCCTCCGGACGTGCGCGACAGGGTCATCGCGGGGAACGGGGCCCCCGCACCGAGCTTGTCCGCCATCTCGATCCTCCGTTGCTGTAGCGCCGACCCCGATCCGACCGGCGGGACGTCCCAGTCAGAGGGACGCGGCCATCGTAGCATCCCTGCACGGCGCGATCCGTGCCACGGGACCGCGGCCGGCCCGTTCAGCTCGTGGCGCGCGAGCACGCGCTGCTCCTCGGCCACCCGGTGCAGTTTCCGGTGATGAAGCGGCCGCTTTGCCTCCCGCGCTCGATCCGCGGGTCGGCGCTCCGGCGGATCAGCAACAGCGCGACGACCAGGCCCTCCTCGTCGAGCGCGGTGACCACCGGCGTGCTCTCGGCCAGCGAGTCGCTCAGTCGCCGAAGAACACCCCGTCCTTGAACACCACGGGCTGCGTGCGGTTCTCCTTCGAATCGCCCACCAGGGGCTTGCCGTCGATCCCGAGTCGGTCGTCCTTCGGCTGCTTCTGGAAGTTTGGCGTGCCGATGCGAAGCATCACCAGGCACTGGTCGGTGCTGGTCGCCTCGAACCGGTAGAACAGACCCCGGGGCATCATGATTCCCTGGTGGGCCTGAAGGTCGACCGTCTCGCCGTCGGGTCCGAAGAAGCGCGCGCCGCCCTGCAGCAGGACGAAGACGTGATCCTCGTCCACGTGGGTGTGCAGCTCGTTCTCGCCACCGGATGCATAGACCTTGAGGCGTACCGAGAGGTCCTCGGTGGCCGCGAGCACCGTATCGGTGCGGCCCTGTTCGAGCATCTGTGCCCTGAGGCTGAACACGCTGGGGCGGTCCGTGCGCGTCGCGGCCACCTGGTCCTCGAAGATGGCCTTCGCCGTGATGGACGGCCGGGGGAAGCTGACGTCGTTCATGGTGCCCTCCGCTGACGGTTGGGGGTACGTATGGCCACCCGGCGCCGGGTCGCCGGGCGCGATCCCGCGTTCGGCCTTACTATCACCCGTTCGTGCCGCGGGCGTCCAACGGCGCGCGAAAGCGCGACGCCACTACGGGCGCGGAGGCATCCCCCGTTGCGCAAGCCCGGTGGGTCTCCCGCATCGAGCGAGGTTTTCGCAGCATACGAATCATGGATCCCGTTCCCCTGCTGGCCGTGGTCGTGGTCTTCCTCGCATTCGTCGTCATAAGCCGGCGCATCGAAGGAACGGCATTGACGGGGCCGCTGATGTTCGCGGCGCTGGGCTGGTTGCTGGGCGACGGCGGGCTCGGCGTCGTGCCCATCGCCCTCAGCAACGAGACCCTGCCACTGGTTCTGATGTTCGCAGTCCTCGCATCCGCGGCCAGCGAGCCCGCCAGCGGTGGCGACTGGATCGCCTTCGGTCTCCTGCAGATCACCCTCGGCCCGGTCGCGGGCGCAGCGGTCGGCCATGCCGGTGCCCGCCTGGTGGACGGCGCGTACCGGCGCGGCTGGATGAAGGAGTCCGCAGAGGGCATCGCGGCGATTGGGCTCGCGCTCGGGGCCTACGCGCTCGCAGAGCTCGTGCATGGAAACGGATTCATCGCCGCGTTTTTTGCGGGGCTCGCCATGGGCAATACCCTCGGCCGGCGCTGCCACTATCTCCAGGAATTCGTGGAGACGGAGGGCATGCTGCTTGTGCTCGCGATGTTCCTCGCCTTCGGTGCCGCGATGCTGCCGGTCGGCCTCGACGGAATGACCGTTACCGACACCGTTTACGGGTTGCTGGCACTGACGGTGGTTCGCATGCTGCCGGTTGCGGTCTCTCTGATCGGCAAGGGGCTCGAACGGGACACCATCCTCTTCCTCG
>JBFHNV010000291.1:0-6135 GCA_041593595.1 Gammaproteobacteria bacterium | reverse complement strand
TGGGCATGCTGCGCGCGCTGCTCGGCCGCGACTACCTGGTCGACTCCGCGGCACTCGGGCAGCTGCTGCGGGAGCACTTCCGGTACCCGCGGCGGGAGGATGCGGCGCTCCCCTGCCATATCGTCACCACCGATCTGCTGGGAGGCGTCGAGGTGCGGATCTCGAGCGGGCCGGCCATTCCGGCGCTGCTCGCCAGCGCGGCGATCCCCGGCGCGTTCCCGCCGGTGTGGATCGACGGGCACTATCTGGTGGACGGCGGGGCGGCGTCGGCCACGGAGCAGTGGCTGCGCGAGGGCGTGGATCTCGTGGACGGCCTGCCGCACCGGCTGCCCGCACATTCCCACTGGACGGTGGGCGATCCCTACGCCGCGCAGCCCGTCTGATGGCCTCTGCCCGAGATGCACGCCGCCGGACGCGGTGTGACCCTGATAATCCAGGGCATCAAGATCGCCACCTGCACGCTGCTGTGGAACACGAGAGTGTCCGGTACCCCGTCGGCTCGGTGGCGCGAGTGGTCAAGTGCGGCAAGGCCGTCAGGATTGGGGAGAGTTTCAGATGAACCTGCCAGGCACCGAAGACGCCGGTCGAAGGCTCACCTACGCAGGCACCCTGGACGATCGGGTACAGGCATTTCCGTGGCCATCGGCGCCGGTGGACCGCGACACGATGACTTTCGAGATCCTGTCGGCACTCATGCATGACCGACCGCTCCTGCTGAACGACGGCTACCTCGTCGCCAACCAGCAGATGCTGGCGTCGCTGGTCAACGTCGAAACGGGACTGATGCCGATCCTCATCCGCGGCGGTTTCATCCGGCTGTTCACGCGCGGCGAGTCCATAGACATTCCAGCGGGTATCGAGGCAGCGGCGGCCTCGGGCGTCACCACTCACGCCGAGCTGGTGCGCAGCAAGGAATGGGCAACGGCTCGCCCAGGCCTGGAAGAGCTCGGGCGCGATGCGTCACGCCACTGCGTGAGATGGCCTCGACGCAGCATGGGCTGGCTGTTCCACGCGGTGCTGACCAGCGTGCTTGATCGCAACGAGCGGCAGCTGGGGCTGGAACGAGATGCGCGAGACACTCTGGACCGGGCGACCGCCGAGTACGAGCGGCGCCTGGACCACACCCGCTTCGCGGCGGCACGAACGCACTGGCAGAAGAGCGTGGAGTCGGTCACCACGAGCACGCGGATACGCACGGTCATGATGAACCTGGCCAACGAGGCGTACCATGTCGCCTACTCGATCGCGGCGACAGAATCCCTGGGCACGGATACGCTGCGCGTGGCGACCGCGTACTCCCTCGCCTTCAAGGATTACCTGGACTTTCCGGCAGGCCGGCCGAAAGTCGACGACGCCACGCTGGCACGCCTCGCGTCCCTCATGCTGGTCCCTCCCCGCATCGAGGACGATACCCGCGGAGCGTTCCTGCAGGAGTTCTTCGGACGTGGGGATCTGCGCGACGAGTTCGCCGCGCACCGCCGGGAGTACCTCCGCAGCATCGACGAGCTCGCACGGGGCGGTGCTCTCGGGACCGCGAAATGTGCCCGCGACGCATACGCCAGGATCCTCGCCCGGCTGTTTGCGCCTGCCGTCGACGCCGGGTTCCTGGCGAAGGCGATGTACTACACGGGCCCGGCGCTGTTCGGTCTGCTGGTGTCCGGGGGTGCGATGACGGTGGTCGCGGTGGGCACCGCGGTACCCTGGCTCATGGATCGGCTCCTCGTACCACACGTAGGGCCGGCATACCGTCGTGTGGTGGCGGAACGAGCGGTCAAGCGGACCGGGCGCACGTTTCCCGGTCGACACGAGATCACTGCTCTCGCCCAGCGTGCCGGAATCCTGACCTCGGCTCTCGCGCCCTCGCGGTGCCGGCGATTGCTGGATCAGGCACCGCCGTTGATGGCGTAGCCTCGATCCAGCGGCGCCGACGGTGAGCCCGTGTGCGACGCGCGGCGCCCCAATCGATTACCGGCACACGGGCAGGCGACCGTGCACCGCCCCATCTTGGACCGGTGCGCGACGACGCGTAGTCTGGCGGGCGTTGCGCGGGGCACCGGACAGCCCGTGCCGTTTTGGACCCCGCAGCGCATTCCTGGCCGCGCGGAGTAGCACCGGATGATCGATGACACGCTCGCCGCCGACATCCTCGCGGCCGTCGAGGACGGGTTCGACGGGCAGCTCGCCTTCACGCGCGACCTCGTCCGCCTGCCGTCGCTGCGCGGGCAGGAGCACACGGCGCAGGATTTCATCTACGACGCCCTCGGCACGCGCGGCTACGCCCTCGACCGCTGGGCCATCGACGTCGCGGACATCGAGACGCACCCGGGCTTCTCGCCCGTCAAGGTCGACTACGCCAACGCCGTCAACGTGGTCGGCACCCACCGGCCGCAGCGGGACGCCGGGCGGACACTGATCCTGAACGGCCACGTGGACGTGGTCCCGGAAGGCCCCCACGACATGTGGGCGCGCCACCCCTTCGATCCGCACGTGGAGGGCGACTGGCTCTACGGCCGCGGCTCCGGCGACATGAAGGCCGGCCTGGCCGCGAACATCCACGCCCTGGACGCCCTGCGCGCCCTCGGCTACCGCCCGGCCTCCCGCGTGCACCTGCAATCGGTGACCGAGGAGGAGTGCACGGGCAACGGCGCCCTGTCGTGCCTGGTGCGCGGCTACCGCGCCGACGCGGCGATCATCCCCGAGCCCGAGGACGACATGCTGGTGCGGGCCAACGTGGGCGTGCTCTGGTTCCGCGTCAAGGTCAAGGGCCATCCCGTGCACGTGCGCGAGGCCGGCGCCGGCGCGAACGCCATCGAGGCCTGCTTCCCCCTGATCGCGGCCCTGCACGAGCTCGAGGCGCAATGGAACCGGGCGAAGGCCGGCAGGCGGCATTTCGAGGCGCTCGATCACCCGATCAACTTTAACGTGGGCCGCATCGCCGGCGGCGACTGGGCGTCCTCGGTCCCCGCCTGGTGCACCTTCGACTGCCGCATGGCGATCTATCCAGGCTGGAATCCCGCCGAGAAGGCCGCCGAGATCGACGCCTGCATCCGCCAGGCGTCCAGGGCGGTGCCGTTCCTCGCCAACAGCCCGCCGGAGATCGAGTGGAACGGCTTCTTCGCCGAGGGCTACGTGCTCGAGGAAGGCTCGGAGGCGGAGGCGGCGCTCGGCCGCGCGCACCTCAGGTCCTACGGCGAGGAGCTGAAGAGCTTCGTGACGCCCGGCTACCTGGACGGCCGCGTGTTCGTGCTCTACGGCGACTGCCCGTGCCTCGTGTACGGGCCCTACTCCGAGAACATCCACGGCATCGACGAGCGCGTGAGCCTCAGCTCGGTGAAGCGGGTGACCGGTGCGATCGCGCTGTTCGTGGCGGAGTGGTGCGGTCTGGAGAAGGCATGAGGTCCCTGCGTCAGCCCTGCGAGAAGCGTCCCGCCACCGGATCGCGGGGCATGGTGGTGACGAACCATCCGCTGGCGTCCGCCGCCGGCGCCGAGATGCTGCTCGCCGGCGGCAACGCGGTGGACGCTGCCGTCGCCGCGCTGTTCGCGCTCACGGTGGTGGAGCCCATGATGGTGGGGATCCTGGGAGGCGGGCTGTCCCACATACGCCTGGCCGACGGCCGCCACCTGGTGCTGGACGCGCTCAGCACCGCGCCCGGGGCGGCCCGCGGCGACATGTACGAGACCGTGTCCGACACCCTGCCGGACTACCGCGAGACCCGCGGGCGCAGGAACTCCGTGGGGCCGCTGGCCATCGCCGTGCCCGGGGCACTGGCCGGCTGGTGCGCCGCCCTGGACGACCACGGCAGCCTGCCGCTGGCCGACGTGCTGGCGCCGGCCATCCGCCTGGCGTCGCGCGGCTTCGTGGCCACGCCCTACCTCTCGAACTGCGTGTCGGACTTCGCTGCGGACCTGGCCAGGGACAGCGGCCTCGCCGCCCTGTTCCTGCCCGGCGGCGAGCCGCTGCGCGCCGGCGCGCGGGTGTGCCAGCCCGACTATGCCGGGACCCTCGAGCTCATCGCCGCGCAGGGTGCCGAGGCGCTGTACTCGGGGCCGCTGGGCGAGGCGCTCACCGATGCCATGGCCCGCAGCGGCGGCCTCATCGACCAGGGCGACCTGGACGGCTTCCGGGTTATCCCACGCGAGCCTGTCGTCGGCCAGTACCGCGATCACGAGATCCTGGGACCGCCGCCGCCGGCGTCCTCCGGCGTCCACATCGTGCAGATGCTCAACGTGCTCTCGGGCTTCGACGTGAAGGGCGCGGGCTTCGGCACGGCCGACGGCGCCCACCTCATCGCCGAGGCGCTGAAGATCGGCTTCGCCGACCGCGCCGTGGCCACGGCCGACCCCGCCTTCGTGGACGTGCCCGTGGAGCGCCTCGTCGACCCGGCCTACGCCGCCGAGCGCCGGGCGCTGATCGACATGACCCGCGCGCGCCAGTGGACCCCCGGGGTGAGCGGCGGCGAGTCCTCCAGCACCACCCACGTGACGGTGGCCGACAGCGACGGCAACGTGGTATCCAGCACCCACACCATCAACGGCCTGTTCGGCGCCTGCGTGCAGATCCCGGGCACCGGCATGCTCGCCAACAACTACATGTTCAACTTCGACCCGCACCCGGGCCTCGCCCTGTCCATCGAGCCGGGCAAGCGCGTGTTCACCTCCATGGCGCCCATGATGGTGCGCAGGGACGGCGCGCTGCGCTACGCCCTGGGCCTGCCCGGCGGACTGCGCATCTTCCCCTCCGCGTTCCAGGCCCTGGTGAACCTGCTGGACCACGGCATGAGCCTGCAGGAGGCGGTGGAGGCGCCGCGGCTGTGGACCGAAGGCGGGACGGTGGAGGTGGAGAGCGGTTTCCCCGAGAGCCTCGACGCCGAGCTCACCGCCCGCGGCCATGACATTGCACGGGTCCCGCGGGTGGCCGGCGGCATGAACGCCATCGCCTTCGAGGCCGACGGCACCCTCACCGGCGCCGCCTGCTGGCGCGCCGACGGCACGCCGGTGGGCATCGCCGGCGGTCTGGCCCGGCCCGGAGTGAGCTTCTCCGGAGTCTGAGCCCAGGACGGGCGCCGCGCCGGGCCCACCGGCACACGGCATCCGTGCTCGGATAAGGTCGGTCCGGTGCGGGTCGCGGGGACCGTCGGCCGCTTCGGATGCGGCCGTCGAGCGTACCGGGATGGATTTACAGCGTGTCCCCGCGGCGGATTCGTGATCTGACAGGGCCTGGCCGGCCGCCCCGGGGATGCCGTCAAGCGATCACGAGAGCGGCGCGTGGCGACAAGCCCGGGCCCCCGATGGCGAACATATGCGCTGGACCCGTGCGTGAGTCCCCATGAGCGAGACCCCATGAGCGAGACCATCGTCGTCCTGGATCCCATCGGAGAGGCCCGCGCGGAGGCGCTCCGCGCCTTGCTGCCGCGGGGCTTCGTGCTGGAGTACGCCGCGGGGCTGGGCGACGCGCACGCGGCGGCGGCCATCGAGAACGCCGACTACGCCATCTCCGGCCAGGTGCCGGTCCCCGCGGCGGTGCTCCGGGCCGCGAAGCGCCTCAAGCTGCTGCACAAGTGGGGCGTGGGCGTGGACAACATCGACGTGGACGCCGCCCGCGCGCTCGGCATCAAGGTGGCCCGCACCACCGGCAGCAACGCCCAGGCAGTGGCGGAGTACACCATCGGGCTCATGATCGGTGCGCTGCGCCACGTGGCCTACGGCCACGAGGGCATGCAGCGCGGCGAGTGGCGCAACTGGGACATGCCCACGCCCTACCTCCTGTCGGGCAAGACCGTGGGCCTGGTGGGGTTCGGCGCCATCGGCCGGGCGGTGGCCAGGCTGCTCTCGGGCTTCCGCTGCCAGGTGCTCTACTTCAAGCCGAACCCGCTGCCGGCGGACCAGGAGGCGAGGCACGGCGTGCGCCACGCGCCCCTGGCCCGGCTGCTGGCGCGCTCGGACGTGGTCTCCCTGCACTGCCCGCTCAACGCCCGGACCGCGGGCCTCATCGACCGCGCGGCGCTCAGGTCCATGAAGCAGACCGCGGTGCTGGTGAACGTGGCCCGCGGCGGCGTGGTGGTGGAGGACGACCTGGTGTGGGCCCTGAACAACGGCGAGATCCACGCCGCCGCCTGCGATGTCTACGAGACCG
>JBFHNV010000290.1:0-6155 GCA_041593595.1 Gammaproteobacteria bacterium | reverse complement strand
TCGACGCCTGCAAGGCCTGCCACAAGGACTACCGCGTGAAGCGCAACTGATCCGGCGCGGGGCGGCCGGGCGCCCGGCCGCCCCGCGCCGGATCAGTTGCGCTTCACGCGGTAGTCCTTGTGGCAGGCCTTGCAGGCGTCGAACAGCGCCTCGAGCTTCGCGCCCGCCGCGTCCGGCCCCGACTCGGCGGCCTCCGCCACCGCCAGGGCAGCGTCGTGCAGGTCCTTGGCCCGGGACTCGAAACCCGCCCAGTCGGACCAGATCTCTGCCTTGGCGTCGCTGGCGTCACCCACGCCGGCCTGGTTCTTGAAGGCCGCCGGCACCATGGCGGTCACGTCCGCGAGCGCCTCGGCATGGGCGACCAGGGCGTCCACGTGGCTCACCTTGCCCTTGGCGATCTGGGCGATGGCGCCCGCATGGCCGGAGACGCTCTTCATCACCGCCTGGCGATACTTGATGTCGCCCTCGTCGTCGGACGCGGCCGACAGCGGGAGTCCCATCGCCGCAGCCACCAGGGCCGCCCTCATGACCGTCTTCATTCGCTCCGTCCTCCTCTCGGGTTGCAAGTCTGCCTCGCTGGGCGCACACGCACCCGGACCCGGCAGCGGGGGCCTCTGAACCGTGTACACGCGGGTCGCCGTGGTATTCCCCACGGGACAGGCCCCCATTACGCCGGGAATAATGCGGGCACCGCAAGCGTACCGGCAGGTGTGACGACCTGCGTCATCCGGAGCCAGCCCCAGGTGAGCCCTTCAGCGACGCGCTTCGAGGATCTCATCGTGGCACAGATTCCGCGCTTGCGGCGCTACGCATTCGCGCTCACCGGCGATCGGGTCCGGGGCGACGACCTGGTGCAGGAGTGCCTGGAGCGGGCATGGAGCCGGCGCCGGCTCTACGAGCCGTCACGTCCCATCCGGCCCTGGCTGTTCGCCATCCTGCACAACCTGTACGTGAACCAGGTGCGGCGCCGCGCCGCCGAGCCGGCGCTGATCTCGGGCGATTCACCGGGCCTCGGCGAGGTGCCGGCGCCGGAGGAGCCGGGCCCGGTGGACGTGGAGGACCTCCGCCGGGCCCTGGTGCGGCTGCCGGCGGACCAGCGCGAGGTGCTGCTGCTGGTGGGGCTCGAGCAGCTCAGCTACCGGGAAGCCGCGGGCACCCTGGGGATCCCCGTGGGCACGGTCATGTCCCGGCTGGCGCGCGCCCGCGAGCGGCTGCGCCGGCTCTTGGGCGGGCCCGATTCCGCGCGCCTGCGGAGGATCAAGTGAGCCGCCGGGACGCCATGGACGAGGGTCGCATCAACGCCTGGCTCGACGGCGAGCTGTCGCCCGAGGCACGTGCCGAGCTGGACCGGGCCGCGCAATCCGATCCCCGTCTCGCGGCGCGCCTGGCCACGGACCGTGCGCTGCGGGACGCGCTGCGCGAGGCCTTCGACCCGGTGCTGCACGAGCCGGTCCCGGCGCGGCTGCTGCGCGCCGCGCTGCCGCGCCCGTGGTCCTGGTGGCGTCGCGGCGTCGCGGCGGCCGCCTGCGTGATCCTGGGCGCGGCGCTGGGCTGGCAGGTGGCGCACCTGCCCGGCACCGCCCCGGGGGCCGGCTCCCGCCCGGTGAGCATCGAGGCGGCAGCGGCCCACGCGGTGTACCTGCCGGAGGTCCGCCATCCGGTGGAGGTGGACGCGAGCCAGCGCACGCACCTGGATGCGTGGCTGTCGAAGCGGCTCGCGCATCCGATGGTGTCGCCGGATCTCGGCGCGTTCGGCCTGCGGCTGGTGGGCGGGCGCCTGCTCCCGGACGCGGGCCGTCCCGCGGCCCAGTACATGTACGAGAGTGCGGACGGCGAGCGCATCACCGTGTACGCCCGCGTGGAAGCACGCGCGGCCGCGCCCACGGCACTGCGCTTCGACGAGGACCGCGGCTTCCAGGTGATCCACTGGCACGACGAGGACGGCATGGCCTACGCCGTCACCGGTCGCCTGGACCGCGCACGCATGGAGCAGGTGGCTCGCGCGGTGCACGAGCAGATGTGACCGGCAGGCACGGGATCGTGGCCTCCCGGCCGGATAGAATCGGGGCCACCTCCTGGTCCCGCCACTCCAATGCTCACAGCCCTCACGCCGGTCGCGGCGCTCCTCATCAGCGTCGCCGTGCTGCTGGCCGGCAACGGGCTGCAGGGCACGCTGCTGCCCATCCGTGCGCAGATGGAGGACTTCTCCACGCTGTCCATCGGCGTGCTCGGCTCCGTGTACTTCGCCGGCTTCGCCGCCGGCTGCCTGCTCGGCCCGAAGCTCATCGAGCGCGTGGGCCACATCCGCACCTTCAGCGCCATGGCCGCCATCGCCACCGCCGCAATCCTGGGGCACGGCCTGTACGCGGCGCCGCTGCTGTGGTGGGTGCTGCGCGCCCTGTCGGGCTTCTGCTTCGCCGTGCTCTACGTCGTCATCGAGAGCTGGCTCAACGAGCGCGCCACCCGCGAGACGCGGGGGCTGGTGCTGTCGGTGTACCTGATCATCAACCTGACGGTGATCACGCTGGGCCAGCTCATGGTGACGCTGGCGGATCCGCAGGCGTTCACCCTGTTCGCGGTGGCCGCGATCCTGCTGTCCCTGGGGCTGGTGCCGGTCGCCACCACCCGCACCATCGCGCCCTCGCCCCCGCCGGCGGTGCGCCCCCGCCTGCGCCGCCTGTACGCCACCTCCCCGGTAGGCTTCATGGGCTGCCTCACGGTGGGCCTCGCCAACGGCGCATTCTGGGCGCTGAGCCCCGTGTTCGCCGCCGGCTCCGGCATGGACACCCGCGGCATCGCCCTGCTCATGAGCGCCACGGTGGTGGGCGGCGCCATCGGGCAGTGGCCGCTCGGGCGGATGTCGGATCGGATGGACCGGCGCTACGTGGTGGTGGCCTGCTGCGGCGGCGCCGCGATGGTGGCGGCGGCACTGACCTTCGCCCCCTTCGCTGCACCCTGGGCGCTGTTCGCCCTGAGCGGGCTGTGGGGCGCGTTCGCCTTTCCCCTGTACGCCATCAGCGTCGCGCACACCAATGACTTCGCGGCACCCCAGGACTACGTGGAGGTCTCCAGCGGCCTGCTCCTGCTGTACGGCGCCGGCGCCGCCGTCGGCCCCGTGCTGGTCGCGCCCCTGCTGGAGGTCATCGGCCCCGGCGCGCTGTTCGAGGCCACCATGGGGATCCACCTGCTGCTGGCCGGTTTCGCGCTCATGCGGGTGCGACACCGCGGCCCGGCGCCCCTCGAGGAGCATGTCACCTTCGACGAGGCGGCGCAGGCCGCGCTCACCATGTCTGGCGCGTTCCAGACCGGCGACGCGGACGCCGGCGAGCCCCCGCGGAGGCAGCCGGCGCGCACGACGATGGAAGAAGTGGGGTGAGCGATGGGAATCGAACCCACGACAACTGGAGCCACAATCCAGTGCTCTACCAACTGAGCTACGCCCACCACTGACGGACCCTGCCCGCGGTGCCGGCCGTGGCTGCCGGCGCGGCGCCGGTCGCGCGGATGGCGCGCCCGGCAGGATTCGAACCTGCGACCCGCGGCTTAGAAGGCCGCTGCTCTGTCCGACTGAGCTACGGGCGCTCCGGGTGCAATCCGCGACTTGGTCGGGGCAGAGGGATTCGAACCCCCGACCCCCTGCTCCCAAAGCAGGTGCGCTACCAGACTGCGCCATGCCCCGTGGGCCGCATTCCGGCGGCCGGTCGTACACCGGGCTCGGGTCGCCTCGGCGCACGGGCCGCGCAGGACGCGCGATGATACGCGGCGCCCCGGGGCGAAGCAATTGAACCGGGGCGCGAACCGAGCCGACTGGCCAGCCCGCATGTCTCACCACCGCACGGCTGCGGTCGCGGATCTGCCCGCATCTCCACGCCCTCGCGTCGCGCCGCGGCGAGAAATGCGGGCTAAGATTCCCGCCTGCCACGGAGGACCCGTCATGTACCGCCGCTCGCTCGCCCTCGTCGCCCTGCTCGTGCTCGCACCGTTGTCCCTCGCCGCCGACGGGCCGCCACGGGTGCGCCTGGTCACGAGCGCGGGCGACGTGGTGCTCGAGCTCGCGCCCGAGAAGGCACCGGCCACGGTGTCGAACTTCCTCGGCTACGTGCGCGACGGCCATTACGACGGCACCATCTTCCACCGCGTGATCGAGGGCTTCATGATCCAGGGCGGCGGCTTCGACCAGGACTTCCGCCAGAAGCCCACGAAGGATCCCATCCGCAACGAGGCGGACAACGGGCTCGGCAACGCTCGCGGCACCATCGCCATGGCGCGCACCGGCGACCCCCACTCGGCCACCGCCCAGTTCTTCATCAACGTGGTGGACAACCCCTTCCTGGACCACAAGGCACCGGACGCCCGCGGCTGGGGCTACGCCGTGTTCGGCCGCGTGGTGGAGGGCATGGACGTGGTGGATCGGATCCGGACCGTGCCCACCGGCAACCGCGGCCCGTTCCAGGACGTGCCACGGGAGAACGTGGTCATCCGATCGGCAACCATCGTGGGAGAGTGACATGACCCGGGTCCGCCTCATCACCAGCCACGGCGACATCGAGATCGCCATCGACGCCGAGCGCGCGCCGGAGACCGCCGAGAACTTCGAGCGCTACGTGCGCGACGGCCACTATGACAACACCATCTTCCACCGCGTCATCGACGGTTTCATGATCCAGGGCGGCGGCTTCGAGCCGGGCATGCAGCAGAAACCCACCCGCGCGCCCATCACCAACGAGGCGGACAACGGCCTGCCCAACGCGACCGGCAGCGTGGCCATGGCGCGCACGCCGGACCCCCACTCCGCGTCGGCCCAGTTCTTCATCAACACCCGAGACAACGCCTTCCTCGACCACAAGTCCAAGACGCCCGACGGGTGGGGCTACTGCGTGTTCGGGCAGGTCACCGCCGGCATGGACGTGGTCAGCCGCATCGAGGGGTGCGCCACCGCGGCGCGCGCCGGCCACCGGGACGTGCCGGTGGAGGACGTGGTCATCGAGCGCGCGGAGATCGTTGACGGCTGAAGCGCGCCGGGCGGTCCCGCGGGCCCCATGAACGCGCCGGTCCTGTTCGCGTCCGACGTGCACCTGAGCGCGCACAGGCCCGCCCGGGTGGACGCGTTCCTCGCCTTCCTCGCCGGCCCCTGCCGCGACGCCGCCGCGGTGTACCTGCTGGGAGACGTGTTCGACGAGTGGCTGGGCGACGACGACGACCGCCCGCCCCATCCGCGCGTGCTGGACGCGCTGTCCACCCTGACCGCGGGCGGCGTGGTGGTGGGCTTCCTGCACGGCAATCACGACTTCCTGGTGGGCGCGGGCTTCGTGGAACGCACCGGCTGCCAGGTGCTCGGCCAGCCGGTGCGCCTGGACGTGCACGGCGTGCCGGTGCTCGCGCTGCACGGCGACCAGCTCTGCACCCGGGACGAGGACTACCAGGCCTGGCGGCGGACCTACACCGATCCGGTGAACCAGCAGCGCTTCCTGGCGCTGCCGTTCCCGGCGCGCGCGGCTCGCGCCGCGGCCCTGCGCCAGGAGTCCCGGGCGCTCACCCGGCTCAAGCCGGAGGACATCATGGACGTGACCGGCGACGCGGTGACGCAGATGCTGCGCGAGCACGGTGTGCGCCACATGGTCCACGGCCACACCCACCGCCCGGCCCTGCACCGGCTCGACGTGGACGGCGCGCCGGGCCTGCGCGCGGTGCTGGGCGACTGGTACGAGGACGATCGGGTGCTGGCATGGGACGCGCACGGGCCGCGGCTGGTGCACGCGCACGCCATGTAGGCATCTGTTCCGGGTGCCGCTATGACCATGACGTGATGCGGAGGACGGCGTTGACCTCGGCTCGAGCGCCCGTGGGCGGCACAGACGCGCCTTGCCCAGGGACGGCTTCACGGCGTGGTGCATTCCCCTGACCGGTCTCCGACCGCACGGTCGTTTCGCGCCTGGCCGAGTGGCAGCGCCAGGGCAGTGACGAGGCGAAGCGGGTGTCGCCTCGCGCGACACGGCGTGAATACATCCCTGTAGGTGCGACGGCGGCCTACCGCGCGGCGCATCCCCCTGGCTGTCTCCGACCGCCCGGGCGCCCCGCGCCTGGACGGGTGACACCGTCCAGGCAGTAGCGAGGCGAAGCGAGCGTCGCCTCACGCGACACGGCGTGAATACATC
>JBFHNV010000289.1:0-6193 GCA_041593595.1 Gammaproteobacteria bacterium | reverse complement strand
GATGCGGCCGTCGAGCCTACAGGGATGTATTCACGGCGTGTCGCGGCAACCGATACCCGCTTCCGCTACGCGACCGATTCAGGTGTTCGCGAACACTGACCTCAAAGGTTTTCGATAGGAACCGGCTCGATCGCATCGGCCGGATCGAAGCCGAACACCCGTCCGTAGAAGTAGAGCTCCGCTTCCAGCGAGCGCACGATGGTCTCGGCGCGGCGAAAGCCGTGCTGCTCGCCCTCGAACAGGAGGCAGGCGACGGGGATCCCCTTGGCGTCGAGCGCGTCGCGCATCATCTCGGCCTGGTTCGGAGGCACCACCCGGTCCTCCAGGCCCTGGAAGAAGATCACGGGACACGCCAGGCGGTCCACGTGGTGGATGGGGGAGCGTTCGCGGTAGAGCGCCGCGTGCTCCGGGTAGGGGCCCACCAGGCGGTCCAGGTAGCGGGACTCGAACTTGTGGGTGTCGCGGGCGAGGATCTCGAGATCGCCAATGCCGTAGTAGCTGGCACCGGCGGCGAAGGTGTCGTGGAAGGTCAGGGCCGCGAGCACCGTGTAGCCGCCGGCGCTGCGCCCGCGGATGGCCATGCGCGCGCCGTCCACGCGCCCCGCGTCCGCCAGCCAGCGCGCGCCGTTCACGCAGTCCTCCACGTCGGCCACGCCCCACTGGCCATCGAGCAGCTGGCGGTAGGCGCGGCCGTAGCCGGTGCTGCCACGGTAGTTCACGTCGAGCACCGCGAAGCCGCGGCTGGTCCAGTACTGCACCGCCGGGTCCAGCGCCGCCACGGTGGCGCCGGTGGGCCCGCCGTGGCCCACCACGATCAGGGGCGGCAGCTCGCCGTCCGCCGGCGTGAAGCCCGCGTTGGCGGGTGGGTAGAAGAAGCCGTGGGCCGACTGGCCGGCGGCGGTTCGGAAGCTCACCGGCTCCGGGCGCGCGATGCACCCGGGCGGGATGGCGAGGGTGGTGCTCTCCCGTAGCCGGTGCACGCGGTCCGTGCGCAGATCCCAGCGCAGCAGGGCGGCGGCCCGGTCCGGCGCCGCGGCGACGATCAGGGCATGGCCGTCGGCGGCCACCAGCGACGACACGCCGCTCACCGGCTCGGGCATGGGGGTGCGCGCCAGCGTGTCCAGGTCCACCGCCTCGACCCGCCACGCGCCGTCCGCGCAGGAGGCCGCCACCAGCGTGCGCGCGTCCGCGAACCCGTAGGTGCTCATGGCGAACTGCCACAGGGGCAGGCCGTACTCGGCCCGCTCATCGATGACGCGCCGCGGACCGTCCTCACCGAGCACGTGCAGGTTCCAGAACCCGCCGGCGTCACTCACGAACCACAGCCGCCCGTCCGGCCCCCACTGGGGCTGGAAGATGCTCTCTGCGGGCCCGCCGGCCACCGCCCGCGGCGTGTCCAGCACCCCGCCGCGACCCACCCGGGCCAGGTACAGCGTGGTGCCGTCCCATGGCATGTTCGGGTGGTCCCAGGCAATGAACGCGATCTGACGCCCGTCGTGGCTCCAGCGCGGATAGGCGTAGAAGTCGTGGCCACGGGCGAGCTCCGTCACGCCGCCGCCGGCCGCGTCCACCGATACCAGGGTGTTCTCGGGCTCGCCGTCGCCGTGCGCCTCGCGCACGCAGGCGACGCGGGTGGCATCGGGAGAGGGGCTCGGATCGGCGAACCGGAACGGACCCTGAGGGGTCAGTGCCCGGGGAGGGGCGCCGGGCGGCAGCACGTGCAGGCGCTGGTCGGCGTCGTGCACGAACCACGCCACGCCGCCACGGATCGCGAAGGCGCCGCCACCGTACTCATGGACCCGGCTGCGCACGTTCCAGGGCGGCGGCGTCAGATCCTCCGGCCCGTGACCCACCCGCGCGCGCACCAGCACGTTGCGGCCGGCGTCCGCGGGTCGGCCCTCCACCCAGAGGGCGTCGCCACCATCCAGGGCGATGCCGCCAAACCGCACGCCAGCGGCCGCCAGCGTCGATGCTCCGATGGGCGATGCCCACCCTCCGCAGGCTGCCATGCGTGCGCCGCCGTTACCCATGCCGACTTTCCGGTTGCCACCCGAGTCGATGCTAACCTCGCCGCAGACACCCGTACCCGAGGCCCCGATCATGCGTCCGATCCTGCACGTCGCCGCCGCGCTGCTGCTCGCCCTCTCCACCTGCACGGCCGCGCGGGAGCCGGCCATCCTCTCCGACCGGGACACGGTGCACCCGGAGCTGGCCGCCCGCGGCATGGTGGCCACCCAGGAAGCCACCGCGACGCAGGTAGGCGTGTCGTTCCTCGCCGCCGGCGGCAACGCGGTGGACGCGGCGGTGGCGGTGGCCTTCGCCCTCGCGGTCACCCTGCCCCAGGCCGGCAACCTGGGCGGGGGCGGCTTCATGCTGGTGCACCATGCGGCGAGCGGTGAGACCCATGCAGTGGACTACCGGGAGACGGCACCCGCGGCCGCCCACCGGGACATGTTCCTGGACGCTGCCGGCAACGTGGACGAGGTCCGCTCGCGCTACTCCCACGCCTCGGCCGGCGTGCCCGGCACGGTGGCGGGCCTGGTCCTGGCCCTCGAGCGCTTCGGCACCATGCCGCTCGCGCAGGTCATGGCGCCTGCCATCGGGCTCGCCCGGGACGGCTTCATCGTGACCCGGGAGCTCGCGCGCTCGCTCGCGGAACGCGCGGAGCGGCTCGCCCGCAACCCCGCCGCGGCGCGCATCTACCTCGAGCCCGACGGCAGCGCACCGCGCCCGGGCGAGCGGCTGGTGCAGCGCGACCTGGCGGCCAGCCTCGCACGCATCGCGGAGGAGGGCCCGAACGCGTTCTACCGGGGCGAGATCGCGCGGCGCATCGCCGCCGACATGCGGGCGAACGGCGGCCTCATCCAGGAAGCGGACCTGGCCGCGTACGAGGCGAAGCTGCGGGCGCCGGTCACCGGGAGCTACCGCGGCCACGTCGTCGCCTCCATGCCGCCGCCGTCCTCCGGCGGGGTGCACCTGATCCAGATCCTGAACGTCCTCGAGGGCTATCCGGTGGGCTTCCTGGGGCACAACGGCGCGGACACCATCCACCTGATGGCCGAGGCCATGAAGCTCGCCTACGCCGATCGCAGCCGGCACCTGGGGGATCCGGACCACGTGCCGGTACCGGTCGCGGGGCTGGTCTCGAAGCGCTACGCGGCGGATCTGCGCCGGCTCATCAGCCTGGACGCGGCCCGGCCCTCCTCCCTCATCGCACCGGGCCGACCCGGTGCCTACGAGAGCCCGGACACCACCCACTTCTCGGTCATGGACGCGGCGGGCAACGTGGTGTCGAACACCTACACCATCAACTTCAGCTACGGCTCCGGCATCGTGGCCGAGGGCACCGGCATCCTGCTCAACAACGAGATGGACGATTTTTCCGCCAAGCCCGGCGTGCCCAACGCCTACGGTCTGGTGGGCGGCGAGGCCAATGCCATAGCGCCGGGCAAGCGGCCGCTCAGCTCCATGACGCCCACCATCGTGTTCCGCGACGGACTGCCGCTGCTCGCCACCGGCAGCCCCGGCGGCAGCCGCATCATCACCACCACCGCCCAGGTGATCATGAACGTGGTGGACCACGGCATGAACGTGGCGGCGGCAGTGGCCGCGCCGCGGGTGCACCACCAGTGGCTGCCGGACCGGCTGCGGGTGGAGCACGGCCTGAGTCCCGACACGCTGGTCCTGCTTCGCGCGCGGGGTCATGAGGTCGAAGTGGGCGACGCCATGGGCAGCGCCAACTCGGTGATGCGCGTGGACGGCGGATTCGCCGGCGCCGCGGACCCGCGCCGGCCGGGCGCACTGGCTGCCGGTCCCTGACGCGCCCCGCTGCGCACGCTCCGGCCCTTGGGCCATAATCGCGGCCCTTCGGAACTCGAACGGGAGTGAACAGCATGGCCGATCCGAACATGCCCGCCGGGGCAGGCGCGCAGACGACGCCTGTCGCGGGCAACCCGGCGGATGCGGGCACCGCGAAGGTGATCTACATCCTCTACCTGGTGGGCATCGTGGTGGGCATCACCGCCCTGGTAGGCGTCATCATGGCCTACGTGAAGAAGAGCGAGGCGCCGGAGTGGGTACAGACCCACTACCGGTTCCAGATCCGCACCTTCTGGATCTGGGTGCTCTACAGCATCGCCGGCGGGATCACCACACCCTTCGTGGTGGGCTACCTGATTCTCCTGTTCGTGCTGGTCTGGATCGTCGTGCGCTGCGTGAAGGGCATGAGCTGGGCCGAGAAGGGCGAGCCGGTGCAGAACGTGGAGACATGGATGTTTCCATGACTCCTGCCGGGAACGGACATCCCTGTCCGCTGCCGGCTCGCTGCGCCGAAGACGCGGTCTCCGGCTCGCTCCGTCATTCGGGAGCCTCTCGAGCCTGTCTGTCTCGCGTGCCTCGCTAGCGCGCGGACTTGAGGGCCACGGGCTCGCGGGCGGCTTCGGTATCCGGGTCCTTGTCGCGGCCTTCGGTCACCAGGTCGCGCAGGGTCCGATCGCCGATCACCTGCGTCGCTCCCTGCTCGAGATCCCGCATGAGGGCTTCCACCGCCGGCTCCGCGGGCAGGTCGTCGGGCAGCAGCTCGCGGTGCTCGCGCGCCGACCGCGCCGAGATCAGGATGTCGGCCACGCGGATGCGATCCATGTCGCGGGCCGGAAGGTAGCCGCGTGTGGGCTGCTCCACCAGCACCACGAAGCCTTCGTCCAGCAGCTCGCCCAGGGTGTCCTGCAGCAGCGCCACGGGCAGACGCATCTTGCCCGCGAGCGCCAGCTCGTCCTCCGGTGGCCGCCCGTCCAGGTGGTCTGCGCCGATGCGCACCATGGCCGCCAGCGCGATGCGCTCGCGCAGGCGGTTGCTGGCGTGCAGCTCCCCGGGCATGACCCCCAGGTACTCCGGGTGCTGGTGATAGAAAGCGACGGTCCCCCCCACGAGCAGGATCAGCCAGGCCACGTACAGCCACAGCATGAAGAAGAACACGATGGCGAAGCTCGAGTAGATCGCGGTGTAGTTGGAGCTGGGCGAGCTGACCACGAAGGCGGCGAAGGCCCAGCCCGCGGTGGCCCACAGCACGCCTGCCACCGTGCCGCCCACCAGGGCGGACGTGGTGCGCACGCGAGTATTGGGGATGAACACGTAGACGAAGGTGAACGCCGCGATCATCAACGCATAGGGCACCAGGTTCGGCAGCAGCGCGAGCAGCGAGCCGAAGGGCTCGATGGAGCCCAGCCACTGCACCAACGGCGAGGTCATGATGGTGCCGATGAGGCCGATGGCGGAGAACACGAGAATGGGGCCTACCAGCAGCACGCTGAGGTAGCGGGAGAAGCGATGTGGGAAGCTGCGCGACTGGCGCACCCGCCAGGTGGTGTTGAGGGCCGACTCCACCTTCTGCACCAGGGACAGCACCGTGAGGAACAGGATCGCGAGGCCCACGCTGCCCAGCACCCCGACCTTCACCTGGTCCACGAACTCCACGATGCGCGTGGCGATCTCGGCGCCGCGGGGCCCCAGCGGATCCAGCAGCCTGAACAGCACCTGCTCCATCTTGTTGTGGACGCCGAAGGCCTTCAGCAGCGAGAAGGTCACCGCGAGCAGCGGGACCAGCGACAGCAGGGTGGTGAACACCAGGCTCGCGGCGCGCAGCGTGAGGGTGCCCTCGCTCAGCTCGCGGAACAGCATGTGCACCATGCGCAGGGCCTTCACCGTGCCGCGTTTGCCCCGCGGCAGCGAGGCCAGGGATGCGCCCCACACCGCCGCCGCGATGGATGCCTTCACGTTGTCCAGCTGGTCGAGCACACCGCCTCGCTACCGCCTGCCGGCGGAGCCTGACATCGCCGTGCATGATAACACGCTGATTTTGCTGAGGTCGGAGACGCGCGCCTCAGTAGCCTTGAGCTCGTCGGGGCGTCACGGATGCTCGCGGGGCGCAGCGGGTCCCGCCTGCCGCGACACGCTGTGAATACATCCCTGTACGCTCGACGGCGGCGTCCCTGCCGCCGACGGTCGCGGCAAGCGGGACCCGCTGCGTCCTGCATGAGCCGTTGCAGGGCACCGTGCACGCATCCGCCTTGCCCGGAGGAGCGGGGTCAGGGCTGCTGCGCCCGTGCGCGGCAGGGATGCCGCGCTCGAGATTCTATGTGGCCTGGCAAGGGAATCTGAACCGGTTCGGGTCGAACGCGGTGTCGTTCCGCAGCAG
>JBFHNV010000288.1:0-6201 GCA_041593595.1 Gammaproteobacteria bacterium | reverse complement strand
GCTACGCCGCGTACCGCAGCGGTTTCAAGCTGCGCGGAGCGCTTCCGCGAACGCCGTCGGAGGACGGGAAAATGCCCGTGTGTCAAGCGTTTGAGCCTGGATTTCCTGTGCTACCATCCGCCGCATGTTCGCATCGCTGCTCGCACCTCGCCGCTTTCGTGACGCGCCCGATCTGGCGGCGCTCATCGAGCTGTACGAGAGCAACTACGTGCGCCTCGAGCGGCTCGCGCCGGAGCTCGCGTCACTCGACGGCACGGTGCGCTCACGGGTGGCGGGCGCGCTGGACCTCTACCTCACGGTAGAGGAGCGTTTCAAGTACACCACCAGCATCCTGCTCACTTATCGCTTCGAGCACGACGACGCGATCGATCTCGAGCCGCGCGCGCGCATTCACCTGTACCACGACGTGCGCGCCGCGGAGGTGGTGAGCCACTACCGGCGCCGCCGCTCGCGGCGCATCGAGCGCTGGCGGCGCGGGCACATGCCGGAGGTGCAGCGGCGCTGGGAGATGAACCGCTTCCTCAACAAGTGGCTTCGTTTCTGCGCCCACCAGGGCCACCTGTTCCTGGTGTGCACCACGTCCCAAGTCCCGGATCGGGATCTCGCGCTGGACGACTGACGCCGCGGAACGGATCTCAGGGCGGCACCGGCGGCATCAGGTCGCGCAGTCGCGGCGGCGTTTCCCCGAGGCGCTCCGCGTAGATGACGTGGTAGGCGAGAACGCTGCGCAGGTAGCGGCGGGTCTCCCGGAACGGCACCGTCTCGATCCAGATCGCGCTGCTCACCGGTGCCTGCGCGGGCCGCCAGTCCCGCACTCGCCCCGGGCCCGCGTTGTAGGCGGCGCTCGCGAGCACCGGGTGTCCGGCGTAGCGACGCTCCAGGCCGGCGAGGTAGAGGCTGCCGAGCATCAGGTTCTCCGCCGGAGCCATCAGCGCCCGGGCCCCGGGTCGCGGTCGCCGCGCCTCGCGGGCCACCTGGCGCGCGGTGACGGGCAGCAGCTGCATCAGGCCCAGCGCCCCGGCGCTGGATCGCGCGTCGCTCATGAACGCGCTCTCCTGGCGCAGCACGGCGTAGATGCGCGCCTCCGGGAGGTCGCTGGCGGCGGCCGCCTTGCGCACCAGCTCCCGATGGGCGCGGGGAAAGCGCAGATCCAGGTCGTCCCACTCGCGGGCCGCGGCGGCGGCGCGGATGGCGGCCTCGTGCCAGCCCCAGCCGTGGGCGATGACCGCCGCCGCCCGGGGCGGCGGGCCGTCCTCGCGCACGAGCAGCCGGTGCCACTCCCGGCGCGCCTCGCGGGTGCGATCCAGCGCGAGCCACTCCGCGGCGCGGCGCACCTCCGGCGCGGCGTTGACGGCGTCCAGCAGGTCCGCCGCCACGGTCAGGGGCCGGTGCTGCATGCGGTACGGCCGATCCAGGAGATCCGCGGCCGAGAACCCGTAGTAGCTGCGCTCCCCCGCCAGCGCTTCCAGCTCGCGCAGCCCCTCGGGCCGCCCGAGCGCGTGCAGCGCCCGCGCTCGCCAGTATCGCCAGCGCTCCCGGGACGCCTCGGCCACCGACATGGACGCCACCGCGTCGTGCAGCGTTTCGTGATCGCCGGCCCGCAGCGCCGCCGCGGCGCGCCAGGCCAGGGCGTCGTCGGAGCGGGCCGTGGTCAGCCAGCGCAGCGCATCGCCGTGGCCGGCACGCGCCAGCGCGATCCCCAGCGTCTCGCGCAGGGCGCCGGCCAGCGGCGCGGGCAGGAGGGGCGTGGCTTCCAGCTCCGCGAGCAGCGAGCGCGCCGCGGCCGGATCGTGGCGCGCGGCGCGCCGGAACACGTCCTCGATCACCTGGGCGCGCCGGGGATCCCCCGGATCTCCGGCCTGGGCGAAGGCGGCCAGACCGGCGGGCGCGGCGCGCAGCGCGAGCCAGCTGCGGGCCAGGCCCTGCCCCTCGGGAGGGAGGAACCGCTGCAGGTAGCGGGCGAGGCGCAGGTTGCCCCGATGCGTGGCCAGCACGAAGCGCTCCCAGGCCCGCTGCGGCGTGAGCTCACCGGCCTGTCGCCAGGCCGCCAGCACCGGGTCGCAGGCGTCCGGCAGGGATTCCCCCGTGCTCCACAACCGCGCCACGCGCTGCCACGCCTGCACGTGGCGTCCGGTGCGCCACTGGGCCTGCGCGGCCAGGCAGGCGCTGGCCACGTGACCGTCCTCCTCGTGGTAGCGCAGCAGCAGGTCGTGGCGGCCGTCACGGGCCAGCCGCTCCAGCCAGGCGCGGCGCAGGCTGAATGCGAGCGGGATCCCGCCGTGGGCGTCCAGCACCCGGGCCACCTCCTCGTGGGACACCACGGCCAGCCGGCGCTCTGCCCAGGCGAGTTCCAGGTACGGTGTCAGCGGGTAATCGGACAGCGCGTCGATCAACCGCTTCACCTCGGCCGTGCGACCGGCGGCGATGGCCTCCTCGGCTTGCAGGAAGTCGCGGTGGGGATCTGCCGTGGCCGGCGCGGCGCCGGCGCACAGCAGCGCCAGCGCCAGGATCCGCACGGCACGAGCCGGTGCGACGCGGGCCGGGTGACGATTCCCGCGCCCGGCGCGCCGGGGCGACAATGCAGGCGGAGCGCGATCCGAGAGACCACCCGCGGAGGGCACGTGCCGGAAACCGATCACAGTGAGGTCGCGACGCTGCTGGACATCATGCGGCGGCTGCGGGACCCGGAGAAGGGCTGTCCGTGGGACGTGGCGCAGGATTTCAGCACCATCTCACCGTACACCATCGAGGAAGCCTACGAGGTGGCGGACGCCATCGCCCGCGACGCCATGGACGACCTGGCGGACGAGCTGGGGGATCTGCTGTTCCAGGTGGTGTTCCACGCGCGTATGGCGGAGGAGCGCGGCGCGTTCGCCTTTCGCGACGTGGTGCGCGGCATCGTGGACAAGCTGGTGCGCCGGCACCCCCACGTGTTCGCGGGTGCACGGGTGCGTGACGCCGCCGCCCAGAGCCGGGCGTGGGAGGACATCAAGGCGACGGAGCGCGCGGGCGGTGGCGCGCCGCCCGACGATCCCCTGGCGGACGTGCCCGCGTCGCTGGCGGCGATGCCGCGGGCGGCGAAGCTGCAGCGGTGCGCCGCGCGGGTGGGCTTCGACTGGCCGCACGCGCCGCCGGTGCTGGACAAGCTGCGCGAGGAGGTGGGCGAGCTGGAGCGCGAGATCGCCGCCGGCGCCACGCGTGACCGGCTGCGCCAGGAGCTGGGGGACGTGCTGTTCACGGTGGTGAACCTGGCGCGGCACCTGTCCCTGGATGCCGAGTCGGCACTGGTGGAGGCCAACGCCCGGTTCGCGGCGCGCTTCCGCGCCATGTGCGCGGCGGCGGGCGGCGCCGAGGCCCTGGGGGCCCTGGATCCCGAGACGCGGGAAGCCCTCTGGGACGAGGCCAAGGCACGGGCCGGAGACTGATCCCGTCACGACTCCCGGGGCCGCGGTGCCGGCCCGGCCGGCAGCACCATGCCGACGCGCACGCCGCCGTCCCGGTCCTGGGCCAGGGGCCGTCCCCCGTGGAACTCGGCCACCAGGCGCACCACGTACAGGCCGAGCCCCAGGTGCGGCTCGGCACCGGTACGCGCCCCGCGCCGGCTCACCATGGAGTCGAACAGCCGCGCGGTATCGCCTTGCGGCAGCGGGGGACCGAGGTTCTCCACCGCCAGGTGCAGCAGCGGGCCCGCGCGATCCAGGATCACGGTCACCGGCGTGTCGGGCGCCGCAAAGTCCCGCGCGTTGGCCAGCAGCTTGTCCAGGGCCTGCAGCAGCAGCTCCGCGGAGCCGGTGATCCACACCGGCTCGGGCGGCAGGCGCGCAGCCAGCTGCAGCGGTGCCAGGGCCGCGCGGTGGCCTGCGATCGCGGCGTTCAGCAGCGCCGAGAGGTCGATGGGCGTGCGCTCGCTGTCCGCCATGGCCTGCTCCAGGCGCGCGGCCTCGCTCATGCGTCGGATCAGGCCGTCCAGGCGCTCCACGCCCTGCTGGGCCCGCACCAGCAGCGGATCCGAGGCGGCAGCGTCCCCGTTGCGCAGCGCCAGGTTGTCCAGCGACGTGCGGATCACCGCCAGCGGCGTTCGCAGCTCGTGGGACAGGCGGCGCGCGAGCTGCTCCAGGTAGTCCTGGTAGCCCTCGAGGCGCGTCACGGCGGCGGCGAAGCTGCGCCCCAGGTCGCCGATCTCGTCGCCGCCGCCGGGGGGCTGGAAGCGGCCGCGCACGCGGCCCGACGCGTCCACCGCGCCCACCGCCTGGTCGCGCAGGTCCCGCAGCCGCGCGGCCGCGCGCCCGGCCACCACCAGCAGCAGCGCGCTGCCGGCCAGGAACGCCGCCGCGCCGGCCCCCACCAGCTCCAGCAGCGCGCGCCGGCCCAGGGACTGGATGGGCGAGGTGCTCTCCTCGAGCACCAGAGCCCCCGCCAGCTCGCCCCGGGCCCACAGAGGGTGTGCCGCGGACACCACCAGGGGCCCCCCGGGATCGGCACGCCGCAGGCGCCGGCCGGGTCGCCCCGAGAGGGCCGCGGAGAGCTCCGGGCCGTCCAGCCGCAGGCTCTCGGGCGCCAGGGACAGCAGGGACTCGTCGTCCACCGCCAGCAGGCCCTGGAGCGCGGCGGCCAGACCGCCCGTGTCGCTGCCGGCGGCGAGGCTGCCGGCCTGTGCGAGCACCCGTCCGCCGCTGTCGGTGATGCGGATGCGCCGCCCTTGTGTCGGCGCCAGGGACCGCAGCAGCGCCGCGAGCCGCGGCGGCGGGAGCACCAGCGACCAGGCGCCCACGGCCGGTACCCGCGCCGCCACGCCGCCGGGCGCGGCCCGGTCCAGCACCTCGAAGCCCAGGCGCGGCGCGCGCATGGCCAGCGGCAGCCGGATCTCCACCACACTCGCGCCCGCGCCGTGCCAGGTGGCGGCCTGCAGACGGCCGTCCCGGTGCCCGGGCGCCGTGGTGCCGGGCGCGGGCGGCACCTCCAGCGCCACCACCTCGCCGGGCGTCGTTGCCTCCAGCAGCCAGGCACGCCGGAATCCCGGCGAATCCTCCAGCACGAGTCGCAGCGGGCCAGGGGCGCCGGCCCGGGGCACGGTCAGCAGCAGGAACAGCCAGTCGCCGTGCCAGCCGGCGCGGGCCGCGGGCGTGCCGGCACCGTGCGGGAATGCCAGCTCCCCCCAGTCACGATCGTAGCCGTCCACCTGGGGCGCGTCCGCCAGGGGATGCACGTACAGATCATCGTCCGGCTCCGCCGCGGCGCGCGGCGCCGGCAGCAGCTCGGGCCGGGACTCCACCGCCAGGGCCAGGGTGCGCGCCGCGTCCGCGGCGGATTCGCCCTGGCGCTGTCGCAGGTAGGTCTCGAGATCCAGCACGAAGCGCCAGCCGGCCAGCGGCACCGCCAGCAGCAGGCTGGCGGCGAGGAGAAGCTTGAGTCTGAGGCTCAAGGGACGATGACCGTGGACGGGACGGGGCCGTGGGGCCCGGCGGTGGCGGCATCGCCGGGTCCGGCGCGCGGCAGGGTAACGCCTCCGGGGACGGGGCGTGCGGCGGATGCGGATCAGCCGTCGTCGCCCACCCAGCGGTAGCCCATGGCGTACACCGTCTCGATGTGGTCGAAGTCCGGGTCCACGGTCTGGAACTTGCGTCGCACGCGCTTGATGTGGGACGTGATGGTGCTGTCGTCCACCACCACGCTGGCGTCGGCCATGAGCTGTTCGCGAGTCTTCACGTGGCCCGGGAAGCGGGCCAGCGAGTGGACGATCCAGAACTCGGTCACCGTGAGCGGCACCGGCCGGCCGTTCCAGCGCGCGCTCATGCGCTCCGGGTCCAGGCGCAGGCGACCGCGCTCCATCACCTGCGCGCCGTCCTCGGGCTGGCGCAGCGCCTCCACGCGCCGCAGCAGCGCCGCCACCCGCGCCAGCAGGTGCGGCAGGCTGATGCTCTTGGTGAGGTAGTCGTCGGCCCCCAGACGCAGGCCCGAGATGGTGTCCAGATCGCTGTCGCGGGCGGTCAGGAAGATGATGGGCAGGCCCGGGGCGAGGCCACGCAGCTCCCGGCACAGCTCGAAGCCCCCCTCGGCGTCGGCGCCGCGGCCGATGTCCAGGATGGCCACGTCGGGCAGGCGCTCGCGCAGCGCCGCCAGGGCCCGGCCCCGCTCGGCGTAGGTGCTGACCTCGTAGCCCTGGCGGCGGAAGGCCTCCGCGTAGTTGTCGCGGATGCTGGC
>JBFHNV010000287.1:0-6244 GCA_041593595.1 Gammaproteobacteria bacterium | reverse complement strand
GGCTTGCCGCCGTCGTCGCGCTTGTGCTGCGCGAGCTTCGTCACGTCGGTGATGCCCTTGTCGTGGAGCTCCTTGCGCACGATGATGTTGGCGTAGGAGCAGCGGTTGTCCGTGGCCATGAGCATCTTCGACTTCTTGCCGCGGTTGGTGAGCTGCAGCGGGTGGCCGGAGTCGCCGAGCGCGTAGCCCACCTGACCGGCGGCCAGGATGCGGCGCACGTTGGAGCCGCCCTTGGCCTCGATGAGGTGCATCGACAGGCCCTGCTGCTCCATGAAGCCCTTCGCGAGAGCCACCATGTGCGCGGCGTAGATGGCGGTGTTCACCGAGTGCGCGGCGGTGATGGGCTCCTGGCCCCGGGCGTTGACGCTCCACAGGGCCATGCCCCCGAGCAGCAGACCGGACTGCAGCATGAACTCGCGGCGGTTGGAGTCGTTCATCGTGCTTCCCCTCCCGGGCACGGTGGCCCGCTTGTCGTTGTTCTAGAGGCGGGCGAGGCTACCAGAAATCCGGGTATCCCGGGACACCATGCCGGGTTCCCCCGCGCCGAGGAGCCGTGCCGGAGAAGCCTCGATCGGGCACGCCGTGCCCGGACATCAGCGGTGCCAGCGCGGCTGCAGGCAGATGAAGCCCAGGAACTCGATCACCGTGTGGGCCGCCAGGTAGGACGTGATGCCGGTGCCCACGTCGAGGGGCGGATTCACCTCCACCAGATCCAGGCCCACCACGTCCGCGTGCACGGCGATGGCCTCCAGGGTATCGCGCAGCTCCGCGTAGCTCATGCCACCCGGCTCCGCGGAGACGCAGCCGGGGATCAGCGGCAGGTCCAGCACGTCGATGTCGATGCTCACGTACACCCGCGCGTCCCGCGGCACCGCGTCGGCCACGGCCTGCGGGCCGCCGGCCCGGAAGTCGCGCATGGTGATCACCGTGTTGCCGTCCGCCAGCGAGTCCTCGTGCTCCTCCACCAGCGTGCGCAGGGAGCGGATCCCCACCTGGGTGAGGCTCAGCACGTGGGGCAGTGGTGCGATGTGGCGGAACGGGTGCATGTTGGTGAAGCGCAGGTCGTGCACGAAGGGCGCGTAGTCCAGGTGTGCGTCGAAATGAATCACGTGCACTGGCGCCACCGCGTCGAAGCCGCGCACCACCGGGTAGGTCACCGAGTGATCGCCGCCCAGCATCACCGGCATGGCGCCGGCGGCCAGCACCGCCCGGGTGAGCGCGGTGGCGTTGTCGAAGGAGTGCTCCACCGCGGTGGGCCACACGTCCACATCGCCCACGTCGGCGATGCGCCGGCCCGACAGCTCCCGGGACAGGTAGGTGCGCCGGGTGGTGGGATCGTAGATCCCGGCATTGTCCCCGCCGGCGAAGCGCAAGCTGTGCTCGCGGATCGCTCGCGGACCCATGCGCGAGCCCGCCAGGAACGGCGACCCCTCGTCGAAGGGCACCCCGAGCACCGCGATGTCCGCGTCCAGCGCCGAGACGTCCTCCACGTACGGCGCCCGCAGGAAGGTGGGGATCCCCACGAAGGGCTTGTTCAGCCGCCACTCGCCACCCATGACACACCCCCTTCGAGTCGCCCCGACAGAATAAATCAAGGGGAAATCAACGGGGACGCAGTCGCTTGAAAAAAATCAAACAAAAAATCAAGAGGGACGCAGTCTCTTGATTTTCTTCAATCGACTGCGTCCCGCTAGGTCTGGCGGCAGCAAAATCAAGAGACTGCGTCCCTCTTGTTTTAATGGGGGCATGAGGGATGCTCGCTTGCGGGGAGGGGGCGGTCGGGCGAGAGTGCGCGACGGTCGGACCAGGGACTTCTCCATGCGCCTCTACGACAACCGCTCCTCGGGCAACGCCTACAAGGTGCGCCTGCTGCTGGCGCTGCTCGGGCAGCGGTACGAGCGGGTGGAGCTGGACACGCTCTCGGGGGAGACCCGCACGCCCGGGTTCCTGGCGAAGAACCCGAACGGGCGCATCCCGGTGCTGGAGCTGGACGACGGGCGGCTGCTGGCGGAATCGAACGCCATCCTGTGGTTCCTCGCAGAGGGCACGCCGTGGCTCGCGGAGGATCGCTGGACGCGGGCGCAGTCCCTGCAGTGGATGTTCTTCGAGCAGTACAGCCACGAGCCGTACATCGCGGTGTCGCGCCACATCCTGCACCTGCCGGCGGACAGCCCGCGGCGCGGGGAGCTGGAGAGCCTCGCGCCGAAGGGCCACGCCGCGCTGGCGGTGATGGAGGGCCACCTGGCGGACAAGCCTTTCTTCGCCGGCGGGCGCCACTCCATCGCCGACATCGCGCTCTATGCCTACACCCACGTGGCGGACGAGGGCGGGTTCGACCTTCAGGACTACCCGGCGGTGCGGGCGTGGCTCGCGCGCTGCGCCGCCACTCCGGGACACGTGACCATCGACGCCTGAGCGTCCCTCGAAGGGATCACCGCCGTCGCGACGCCCGCGGTGGTTCCTTCACGGAATGCCGGCGCGCTTGAAGGCGGCGGCGCCTTGCCGCCACCATAGCGCGCTCATCCGATGCCCCACGGAGGCGTCCCATGCCATACGCGCGGGGCACGATCCGGCTCGCCGCCACCCTGCTCGCCACCCTGCTCGCGGCCACCGCACCCGCGCGTGCCGCCCAGTGGTCGCTGGCGGACGCATCGCCTCCGGGCTCCGTGATGGCGGACAGCGCCGGCGCGTTCGCGGACGCGGTGGCGAAGGCCACGGGCGGTGCAATCGCGATCTCCGGCAGCGGCGCGGACGCGGCCGGGGCGGTCGCCGCGGCGTCGTCGGGCCGCGCGGCGCTGGCGGTGTTCCCGCTGGAGGTGCTCGAGGGCGAGCATCCGGTGCTGGGCATGGACCGGGTGCCCTACCTGGCGCTCAACTACGTTCACGCCGCCAAGCTCTGGAACGTGCTGCGCCCGGAGGTGGAGAAGGCCCTCTCGGCGAAGGGCATGACCCTGCTCTACGCGATCCCGGGTCCGCCCCCGGCGCCCCTGTCCCTGCGCGCGCTCACGAGCCTCGAGGCCTTCCGGGGCACCCGCGTGCTGGCCACGGAGCCGGCGCTGGAGGCCCTCGCGCGCCTGCTGGGCGCGACGGTGGCGCGCCGCGCGGCTCCACGGGAGGCCCTGGGTGGCGGCAGTGCGGACGTGACGTTCCTGCCGGCGCCCCAGGCGGCCCGGGAGCAGGCCTGGGAGTACGCGGGACACTACCTGCACGCGCCGGCCTGGTTCCCCAAGCACCTGGTGGCGGTGAACCGGGACGCCCTGGCGACGCTCGCGGCGACGCCCCGCGACGCGCTGCTCACCGCTGCGGACCGCGCCGCGGCGGACGCCTGGCAGCGCTCCGAGACGGCCACCGCCGCTGGCGTGCAGCGCCTCCGGGACTACGGCGTGAAGACCGCCGAGCCGCCGGTGGACATGGCCATCGCCCTCGACGAGATGGGACGGCAGCTGCTGTACCTGTGGTCCGAAACCGCCGGGGAGACGGGCGCCGAGCTGGTGGAACGCTACTTCGCCGTGCGATAGCCGAACCATGCGCAGCGTCCTCGGCTGGCTCGGCCGCCACGCGGGCGCCGCCATGGGCGCCGGGGTGTTCATCGGGCTGCTGGTGCCGCCGCTGGCCACCGCGGCGCGGCCGCTGCTGCCCGTCGCGGTGGTGGGGCTGCTGGTGCTGGCCAGCGCCCGCATCGATCCGGCCGCCCTGCGCGTGGAGGCGTCGCGGCCGCTCAGGCTGGTCTTGACCTGCGCCGCCCTGCTCGTGGTCGCGCCGGTGCTGGTGTGGCTCGCGGGCCAGGCGCTGGCACTGCCGCCGGTGCTGGCCGCGGCCATGGTGCTGGGTGCGTCACTGCCCACCCTGTTCGCAGCGCCGGCCATCGCCCTGGTGCTGGGCCTGGACGCGGTGCTGATGCTGAGCGTGGTCATCGTCACCGCCCTGGCAGCGCCCTTCGCGCTGGCCCTGGTCGCCGGTCCGGTGCTGTCGCTGGAGCTGACCGTGTCGCCGTTCGCGATGATGCTGCGCCTGGCCGCGCTGATCCTGGGCTGCTTCGCGGCGGGGCTGGCGCTGCGCCGCGTCGCCGGCGCGCGCCGCATCGAGGCGCTGCGCGCGCCCCTGGACGGGATCGCGGTGATCCTGCTGCTGCTGTTCGCCGTCGCCATCATGCACGGCGTGCCGGCCGCCTTCGCCGCCGATCCGGCGCGGGTCGCGCTGTGGGTGGCCGCGGCGTTCGGGCTCAACCTGGGACTGCAGGCCGCCGCCGCCGTGGGTGCCCTGGCCCTCGGGCTGGAACGACGCCGCGCCTTGACCCTCGGCTTCGCCGGCGGCAACCGCAACCTGGGCCTGCTGCTGGCGGTGCTGCCGGCGTCGGCGGACCCGGGCCTGGCGCTGTTCCTGGCCATGGGGCAGTTCCCCATCTACCTGCTGCCCGGGCTGCTGGCACCGGTGTACCGGTGGGCGCTGCGGGCGTGACGCCATTCCGCACGCGGCCATGGCGCGCGATCGATGAGCGGGACCGCATCCACCGTTGAGAATTCATCAGCAACGGGCTCCGCCAACGTGCGTGATCCTCCGAGCGGCGGCCGACCGCGGCCGCTACAATCCGTGAGTCATGCTCGCCCTCCGCCCTGACGGCCCCCGCCGTCGCGCCCGACCCGCCGCGGACGCCCGCTGATGGCGGCACGCCCGCAGCCCCTGCGCGCCGAGCCGGGCAAGGAGGCCGCCCCCGAGCGCACGGTGGCGCCGCCGCCCGCCGGCCGGGGCGCGTGGCTGCAGCGCGTCGTGATCCTGCTGCTGGTTCTCGCCGGGGGCTGGTTCGCGGTGCAGGAAGGCCGCGATCGCATGCTCTTCGTCGAGGAGATCGACGCGCGCATCGTCGGCGACCTGGTGACCGTGAGCAGCCGCGTGTCCGGCTGGCTCACCGAGATCAACGTGCAGGCGGGCGACGCCATCAGCCGCGGCCAGGTGCTGGCCCGGGTGGATGCCCGCGAGTCCGGGCTGCTGGTGCGCGAGCTCGAGGCGCGCGCCGAGGGCGTCGACGCCGAGCGCAAGCGGATGCTGGCCGAGCGCGAGCTCATCGATCTCCAGACCCGCTCGCGGCTGGATACCCAGCTCTCCACGGCCAACGCCGCCCAGGCCACCGTGGCGGCGCTGGATCCGCAGCTGGAGCTCGCGAACTCCGAGCTCGCCCGCGCCGAGTCCCTGTTCGAGAAGCGTGTGATCCCGAAGCAGCAGCTCGACCAGGCGCGCGCCACCGCGCGGCGCATCGAGGGCGAGCACCGGGCCGCGAAGGCGGAGTACGAGGAGGCCATGTCGCGCCTGGAGGAGGCGCGCGCGGACCGCTCGCGGCTCAAGGTGCTGGACGAGGAGCTGGACATGCTGCGCCACCGGCGCGCGGAGCTCGAGGCCAAGCTCGAGCAGCAGCGGCTGGATCTCTCCGACCGGGTCATCCGATCGCCCCTGGACGGCGTGGTGGACAAGACCTTCGTGGAGGCGGGCGAGTACGTGCGCCCGGGACAGCGCCTCGTCATCGTCCACGACCCGGACCGGATCTGGGTGGAGGCCAACATCAAGGAGACGGACGTCGCGCGCCTGGCCCTGGGCCAGGACGTGACCATCGCCGTGGACGCCTATCCCGACGCGAGCTTCACCGGATCGCTGGAAAGCATCGGCAGCTCCACCACCGCCAGCTACGCGCTGCTCCCGAACCCCAACCCCAGCGGCAACTTCACCAAGATCACCCAGCGCCTGCCGGTGCGCATCAAGCTGGACAGTGCGGATCGGCGCCTGCACCCGGGGATGATGGTGGAGGTGCGCATCCATGTCGGAGGGAGTTGACGCGCTCTTCGCCCGCTACGGTCGCCCCTACCGCTTCCTGGTGACCGTGACCGGCATGACCGCGTCGTTCACCATGGTGCTCATGGGCACCATCGTGAACGTGGCGGTGCCCAACGTCATGGGCGCCTTCGGCGTGGGCCAGGACATGGCCCAGTTCATGGCCACCGCCTTCATCGCCACCATGACCGCGAGCCAGCTTCTCAACGCCTGGTTCGTGGGCGTGTTCGGCGCCCGCAATGCCTTCACCATCGTGCTGGTGGTCTTCGCCGCCGGCGCGCTGATCTGCGCCACCAGCCCGTCGCTGGACTTCATCATCCTGGGCCGCGTCATGCAGGGCTTCGCCGCCGGCGTGGTCCAGCCGCTGGTGATGGTGACCATCATCCGGGTGTTCCCCAGCGACCGCCGCGGCGTGGCCACGTCC
>JBFHNV010000286.1:0-6246 GCA_041593595.1 Gammaproteobacteria bacterium | reverse complement strand
CCTCCGCCGGCGAGGCGCTCGGCAATCTCCCGGATACGTTCGCCGGGCGCCTCGCCGGCCGCGGCGAGGCTGCTGCAGCAGATCTGGTAGACCTCCGGAACCTCCGCGCGCCGGCCGAGGCGCTCCAGCAGCAGCATCAGCTCCCGGTACAGCCCCTCGGCCACCGGATCGGCGTCCAGGGCGCGCTGCAGCAGATCGATGGCGCGGTCCCCGTCGCCGCGCGCCTCCTGGTGACCGGCCAGTCGGAGCAGCCCGCGCTGCACCCGCCGGCGCAGCTGCACGCGCCGCGCCACGATGGCGGCATGCTGATCGTCACCGGACAGGAAGGCGCCCCGGTGCAGCCGGGCCAGGTCCTGGGCCAGCGCGGAAACCGTGTCGTCGGCGGGCCGCCCCGGTCCCGTCCAGAAGGCCGCCTCGACGGCCTCCATCAGGGCCTCCAGCGCCCAGGTGTCGAGCCAGCAGTACGCCGGGTTCAGGCTCACGCGGCCCTCCTGCACCAGCACCGCGTCCGCCACGTCCAGCAGCCGACGCAGCCGGTACACGGTGGTGGTGAACGAGCGGTAGGCGTAGTCCCCGTCCACGTGCGGCCACAGGAGCTCGGCGAGCTGATCCTGAGGCACGTCCCGACCGCCCAGAGCCACCAGCACCTTGAGCAGCTCCACCAGGCGCCCCTCGCCCTTGCCCGAGAGGCGCAGCGGCTGGTCGTGGCGCAGCACCTTGAGGCCGCCCAGGGTGACGATGCGGATCGGCCAGGGCCACTGCTCCGGGGCGTCCGCCGGCCCGTGGCCCACCAGGGCGTGGGCACGGACCAGGCTGCGCACGTACTCGGGCTCGATGCCCGCGCCCAGGGCGCGGGCGCACAGGGCAGCGGCGGATCGCGGCTCGTGCCCCAGGCACAGGCGCAGCCCGTGGGCACGCCCGGTGGCGAAGGCGGCCTCCAGCAGGGGCAGACCCTGGCGGGGGTCGTCGCCCTCGTGCGCCACCCGGGCCGCTGCCAGGCAGCGCGGGAAATCGATCAAGGGCAGCGAGTCGTCGCGCGCTGCCCGGGCGCGGGCGATGGCGTGGGCCGCCTCGTCCGAGTCGCCGCAGGCCGCGGCCTGCTCCGCCAGCATCGACTGGCACAGGATCTCGAGGGGGCGCAGGCCCAGCTGCGCCGCCGCGGCCGCGCCTTCCCGGGCCCGGTGGAAGGCCGCCAGCGGCTCGCCGCTCAACGCCAGGCGCCAGGCGTCCAGGTAGCCGGACAGGGCCGCGCGCAGGCGCGGCGGGCCGCAGGCTGGCAGCTCCGCGGTCGCGTCCAGGTCACCGTTGCCGGGCGCCGCGGCACCGGTCGCCCGGCACGCGGCGTCCAGGGCGGCGGCGAGCAGCTCCGTGAGCTCGCCGCCACCGGCGCTCTCGCGGGCCCGTGCGACGGCGCTGGTGCAGGCCTCGTGCTCGCCGCGCAGCAGGTGATAGCCGGCGGCGGCGAGCGCCCAGTGCGCGGCGTCGACTCGCGGTGGATCGTCGGGGACCATGTCCGCCGCCGCGGCGAAGTCCGCCCGCAGGCACGCCGCGACGGCGGCCATCGGCGCGAGCGCCGGGGGCCCGTGGGCCGGATCGCTTCCCGGCGCCGCGGGGGTGTCGCGGCCCCGCAGCACGCGGGCCGACTGCAGCACCCGGGCCGCGTGCTCGCAGTCCGCGGCCGGCAGGTCCGCGGCGTGTGTGGCCAGCGCCTCCTCCAGGCGCGGGATCCAGGGGTCCGCCAGGGACAGGTCGTCGCACTCCTGCAGCACCGCCCGCAGCACGCCGCAGGCGCCCAGCACCCGGCCCCGGGGATCGGCCGTCGGGCCGGCGAAGCGCTCGCAGGCGCGGACGAAGAGCCTGCGCGCCTCTCGCGGCTCGTCCGCGAGGCGGCACGCGGCCATCCAGTGGAGCAGCCACGGGTGCGCGTCGGCGACCTCCTCGGGCACCTCCTGCAGCTCGCGCCCGAGGCCGCCGGCACCGGGCCCGGCGAACAGCGCGTCGCCATGCCGGGCCACGGTCTGCGCGAGGGCGTCCCAGTCGCCGGAACGCGCCAGCAGCCGCACCGCCTCGTCGGCTGCGCCGTGCTCGCCCAGCCATCCAGCGGCGCCACGCCGCTGCCGCGCCCGCTCCGCGTCGGCGAAGCGCACACGCGCCTGCTTCGCGAGGAAGTTGCGCAACAGCGGATGGATCTCGAACCAGGTGTGGCTCTCCTCGTCCACCCGGTTCACGAAGTAGCTGTTGCGTGCCAGGTTCTGCAGCACCGTCTCCGCCCGGGAGTTGCCGGAGATCACCGCCGCCAGCTCGCCGGTGACGCGGCGCAGCGCCGCGACGGCGCACAGGGTGTCGCGCACCGGCGGTTCGAACTTCTGGAACACCTCGCCCGCCAGGTAATCGAACACCACCTGCGGGGCGAGCCCCTCGGGTGTGCGCGTGACCGCGCCGCCGTCGCGGGCGTGCTCCAGCATCAGCACCAGACCGGCGGTCCAGCCGCGGGTGCCATCCTCCAGCTCGCGCAGCACGTCGTCCTCCAGGTCGACGCCGCGCGCCCGGGCGATGGCGCGCAGCTCCTCCCCGGTCACCCGTAGCTCCTGGGGCGTGATCACCGCCATGGCGTCGCTGGCCCGCAGCTTCGCCGCCGCGGCCCCCGGCGGGTGGCGCGCGAGGAACACCACCGTGCCCCGCGCCGGCACCTCTTCCGCGGCGATGGCCAGCACCCGGTGCAGCCCGGAGGTGGGCGGTGCCTCGTGGCAGTTGTCCAGGACGAACACGAACGGACCCTGGAATCCGCGGTAGACGCCGCGGAACAGCGCGCGCAGCGCCGCCTCCCTGGGCGCACCGCCGGGATGGGGCGGCAGCTCGACGGCGTCGCCGAAGCGCCGGCGCGCGGCGTGCAGCAGGTGCGAGAAGAAGCTCCCGGGATCGCTGTCGCCGGCGTCCACCTGGTACCAGAGGGTGTCGAGCCCGTGGGCCTCGACCCAGCTCGACACCAGGGAGGTCTTGCCGGCGCCCGGCATGCCGTGGATCCACACCGCGGGGCCCGCCACCGCCGCGTCCAGCCGCGCGAACAGGCGCGGTCGCGGCACCACCGAGGACGCCAGCACCGGGCGGGTGGTCTTGGCCAGGGTCTGGGTGTTGCTGTCCGGCACGGGCTCCCCCCTCCGGCGCCCGGTGGCGCGGCACGCTCCCGCGCCCCTCCAGGTGCCCTCGCGTCGATTGTAGGCCGGGTGCACGCCGCGCCGGGACGGTGCGGGGCGTGCTGTGAGGCATCTGTGAGGGATCGCGCAGCAGCCCGTGAGGCCGCCGCACCCAGCATTCCGGACCGAGGCACGGCCGCCGCCGGCGGCCCGCCCGGCACGCAATCCGCACCACCCAGGAGTCCGGCCATGACATCCAGCAGCAACGGCACCCACCCGGGTCTGCCCGGGATCGACGAGGTCCTGCGGGACATCGCGTACTACCGCCGCCTGATCCGCCAGGCCGAGCAGGCGGGCACCCGGGCGGGCCGGGCCGCCCGGGCCACCTACCGGCCCTTCCTGTCACGGCGCCTGCAGCTGCTGCGCGCGCTGCGCGACGGCCGTGCTGCCGACTGGCGCGCCTATCCGGGCGCCGGCAGGGCCGCGTGCCACGAGCCTGGCGGGCCGCGAGCGAGCGGCCGCCGCAACCACTGATGGAGGCAAGCAACCCATGAACATCCGCAACGTCACCGTGTCACTGGCCGTCGCCGCCTCGCTCACCGCCTGCGGCCCGCCGCCGCGCCCTGGCGCCGAGGGCCCCTCGCCGGCCCACGGCTTCGAGACCGCGGGCATCGGCATCGGCCAGCTCATCCTGTCACCGTTCATGATCGCCGCGGGGCTGCTGGAGGGCATCGTCACGCTGCCCTATTTCATGGCCGCTGATCTGCACGAGCTGAACCGCGGCATGTACGAAAGCGGCGCGCAGGTGAGCATGGACCGCACCTACCGCTACGCCTACGAGCAGCCGCTGGACCAGGTGCCCGCCGACGGTGGCACCGGCAAGGTGTTCCGCCACATGAGCGAGGCCACGCGCCACTTCCAGCGGGTGCTGCTGGGCTACGGCGTGCCGGACTACAACGAGTACGTGCTCACCGCCGTGCGCACCGCCGACCGTGAGGGCTACACCCTGTACGCGGTGGTGCACCGCCCGGTGGGTCCCGTATGGGTTCACGACGAGCGCACGGGCCGGGCCGTCCAGGTGGGCCCGGGCGACCCGGCCTACTACCGGCCCTATCCGGAGGACGCCCAGGGGCGCCCGCTGGACGTGGTCATCGACTGGGCCGGAGTGCCGCGCACCTCGATAAAGACCCAGAAGGGTCAGGCCATCCTCATGACCATCGCGGCCAACTCGGTGCTCACCAACCGGCGCAGCGACGAGTACTGGCTGGCGGAGCAGCGCTGGATGGCCGGCGGCTACCTGCAGATCGTGTCGGAGCGCGATGTCTACCTGAAGCGGCGCATGGGGCTCACCTGAGGCGGCCGCGTCGGTGCAGGCACATTGCCGCCATGGCACGTGCCGCCGCGGCCTGACAGGGCGCGACCTCGGGCACGCTGGCGGCAGGGTCGGTGCCGGGGCTGACGGCCTGCGTGGGTTCGGGCTGGATGACGGGGATGCGCGGCGACGCGCCGCGCGCCCCGGGGCCCTGATCGCTCACGGGCCGTCCAGGATCCGCGCGCCGAAGTTGCGCGCGGGATCCAGCTCCGGCGCCAGACGCCCCAGGGGGCGCGCGGCATCGGAGCGCTCCCGGGCCAGGAACTCGCCGCTGCCCCTGGCGACCTTCAGCTCGCCGTCGCGCACCGCCACGCGCCCGCGGCTCAGCACGGTGACCGGCCAGCCGGTGATCCGCCGGCCCTCGGAGGGGGTGTAGCCCACCGCGTCATGGAGCATGTCCCAGGTCACCGTCACCTGGCGCTCCGGATCCCAGATGGCGATGTCCGCGTCGCCGCCCACGGCGATGGTGCCCTTGCGGGGGTGCAGGCCGTAGAGCTTGGCCACGTTGGTGGCGGTGAGCGCCACGAAGCGGTGGATGTCGATGCGCCCGCCCAGCACGCCCTCGGAGAACAGCAGCGGCAGCCGGAGCTCGATGCCGGGCACCCCGTTGGCGATCTGCTTGAAGCTGGCGCCGGGGCCGGCCTTCAGCTTGCCCGTCTCGTCGAATCGGTACGGCGCATGATCCGACGAGAACACCTGGAAGGTGCCGTTGGCCAGCCCGCGCCAGATGGCCTCCTGGGCCTGGGCGTCCCGGGGTGGCGGGCTGCAGCAGTACTTGGCGCCCTCGAGCCCGTCGCGGTCGAGATCCTCGGCGGTGAGGAACAGGTACTGGGGGCAGGTCTCGCCGTAGACCTTGAGCCCCGCGCTCTGGGCGGCGCGGATCTCGCTCATGGCCTCCTCGCTGGACACGTGCACGATCAGCATGGGCACGTCCATCAGCCGTGCGAGCTCGATGGCCCGGTGGGTGGCCTCGCCCTCGCCGGTGCGGGTGTGGCTCATGGCGTGGAACTTCGGCTCGCGGTGGCCGCGCTCCAGCAGCCGCATGCTGAGCCACCGGATCATGTCGTGGTTCTCCGCGTGCACCATCACCAGCGCGCCGTGGGCGCGGGCGGTGCCCAGCACGTCCAGCATCTGGTAGTCGTCCAGGCGCAGCATGTCGTAGGTCATGTACACCTTGAACGAGGTGAAGCCGTCGGCGATCAGCGCCGGCAGCTCCTGGCCCAGCACCTGCTCGGTGGGATCCGAGACGATCAGGTGATAGCCGTAGTCGATCACGGCCTTCGGCCGCGCCCGGGCGTGGTACTCCTCCACCACCTGCCGCAGGGACTGGCCCCGGTGCTGGGCGGCGAAGGGGATCACCGTGGTGGTGCCGCCGAACACGGCGGACACGGTGGCGGAGTGGAAGTCGTCGGCGTTCATCAGCCCGAAGGACGACAGCTGCTCGATGTGGCAGTGGCCCTCCACGCCGCCGGGCAGCACCAGCTTGCCCCGGGCGTCGATGACGTGCTCGGCGGTGCCGAGATCGTCGCCGAGCGCGGCCACCTTGCCGTCGCGGATGGCGACGTCGCAGCGCATGCGGTCGCTGGCGGTGATGACCTCGCCGCCGCGGATGAGGGTGTCGAAGGGCTTCATGCTGACATCGCTGGAGACTTGCCAAAGCGAATGATAAGCGCGGGCTTGCCTGCGCGTTCCACGCTCGGGGTGAGGACCGGACCGCCTGGCGGGACCGTCGCCGCAGGG
>JBFHNV010000285.1:0-6264 GCA_041593595.1 Gammaproteobacteria bacterium | reverse complement strand
GCTTGATTTCGCGGGGTGTCGTCTGGCCCGTCCGGCTGGCCGGGAATCAAGCGACTGCGTCCCTTTTGATTATTAAGCGACTGCGTCCCCCTTGATTATTTAGACTGAGGCGATGGAGGAGAGGCAGCGCGAGCGCTACAGCCGGCATCTGCTGCTGCCGCCCATCGGGGAGGCGGGGCAGGCGCGGCTGCTGGCATCGCGGGTGTTCATCCTGGGCGCCGGGGGGCTGGGCTCTCCGGTGACCATGTACCTGGCGGCCTCCGGCGTGGGGCATCTGGCCATCGCCGACTTCGACCACGTGGATCTGTCGAACCTGCAGCGCCAGATCATTCACCGCACGGCAGACCTGGGGCAGGACAAGACGGCGTCCGCGCGCGCAACCATCGCCGCGCTCAATCCCGACGTTCAGGTGACCACGCTCAACTGGGCGCCCGACGACGACGAGCTGGACGAGCAGGTGGGCCTGGCGGACGTGGTGGTGGACGCCTGCGACAACTTCGAGACGCGCTTCACCCTGAACCGGCTGTGCGTGCGCAACGCGACGCCCCTGGTGTCCGCCGCCGCGGTGCGCTTCGAGGGGCAGGTGAGCGTGTTCGACCCCCGCGATCCGGCGAGTCCCTGCTACCGCTGCCTGTACTCGGACGACTCGAACGAGGGCGAGGCCTGCTCCCAGGTGGGGGTGCTGGCGCCGCTGCTGGGTGTCATCGGCAGCGTGCAGGCGGTGGAGACCCTCAAGCTCATCGTGGGCATGGGCGAGAGCCTGGCAGGCCGGGTGATGATGCTGGACGCCCTCGCCATGGAGTGGCGCACGCTGAAGCTGCGCAAGGATCCGCACTGCCCCGTGTGCGCGCCAGCGTCCCGGACCCGGCACGCGACCGGCTGATTCAGCGTCCACGCCCGTGCTCGAGTCCCTTATCGGACAGTACGGCTACCTGGCCGTGCTCGTGGGCACGTTCCTCGAGGGCGAGACCATCCTGGTGATCGCCGGCTTCCTCGCCCACCGCGGCTACCTGTCGCTGGATGGCGTGATGCTCGCGGCATTTCTCGGCACCTACGCGGGGGACCAGCTGTTCTTCCAGATCGGGCGCCGCCGCGGCGTGGCCTGGCTCGAGCGGCGGCCAGGCTGGCGCACCCGCGCCGAGCGCGTGTTCCGCCTGCTGGAGCGCTACCAGACGCCCGTGGTCCTGGGCTTCCGGTTTCTCTACGGGATCCGCAACGTGACGCCCTTCGTGATCGGGGCCAGCGGTTTCCCCACCTGGCGCTTCGTCCTGCTCAACGGGATCGGCGCCGCCGTATGGGCCATCGTGATCGCGACACTCGGCTATCTGCTGGGCGAGAGCGCGTCCCGGCTCATCGATCGAGTCATGCACTACGAGGCGTTGATCGTCGCCGTCGTCGCCGTCATCGGCACGCTGGCCTGGGGGCTGTTCCTCTGGCGCCGCCGCGCACGCAGCTCAGGCTGACGCCGGGATCCGGTCGAGCGATGCCACGGGCCGGCGCTCCGGCGCCGGCGCGCGGCGGCGCGTGCGTGCGATGGACACGCTCAGCAGCAGCACTGGCACAAGCCCCGCGGCGACGATGGCGATGGCCGCCGTGGAGGCGTCCTCGAGGCGCTCGTCGCCGGCCAGCTCGTAGGCGCGCACCGCCAGGGTGTTGAAGTCGAAGGGGCGCAGGATCAGCGTCGCCGGCAGCTCCTTCATCACGTCCACGAACACCAGCAGCACGGCGGTGAGCAGGCTGCCGCGCAGCATCGGGACGTGCACCCGCCACACCACCTCGCCCGCACGGTACCCGAGCGATCGCCCGGCCTCGTCCATGTTGCGGGTGACGCGGGCCAGACCCGCGTCCACCGTCTGCAGCGACACCGACAGGAAGCGCACCACGTAGGCGAACATCACCGCCGCCAGGGTGCCGCTCAACAGCAGGCCCGTGGACACGCCGAAGGCCGAGCGCATGAGACCGTCGACGGTGTTGTCCAGCCACGCGAACGGCAGCATCACGCCCACGGCGACCACCGTGCCGGGCACCGCGTAGCCCAGCGTCACCACGCGCGTGGCGGCACGCACCAGGAGCACCGGGTGCAGGCGCCGGGTGTAGGCGAACAGCAGCGCCAGCACCAGTGCCAGCGCCGCGGCGCCGCCGGACAGCGACACCGAGTTCCACACCAGATGCAGGAACTTCGCGTCGATGGCCTCGCCCGCCGGGCCCAGGGCCCAGGCCGTGAGCTGTCCCGCGGGCAGCAGGAAACCGAGCGCCAGCGGCAGCGCGCACGCCGCGCAGGCGCCCACCGCCGCGGCTCCGCGCAGGCGGCGCACCTCGATGGGTCGCGAGCGGCTGCCCAGCATGGTGTAGCGTGCGCCGCGGCGCGACCACTGCTCGAGCATCACCAGGGTGAACACGAAGCCGAGCAGCACCGCGGCGAGCTGCGCCGCGGCGGCCGCGTCGCCGAGCCCGAACCAGGTGCGGTAGATCCCGTTGGTGAACACCGGTACGCCGAAGAACTGGACTGTCCCGAAGTCCGCCAGCGTCTCCATCATCGCCAGCGACAGTCCCGCGATCAGCGCCGGGCGCGCCGCCGGCAGGGTGACGCGGAAGAAGCTCGCCACCGGTCCGCAACCGAGCGTGCGCGCCACGTCCGTGGCGACGCTGCTCTGCTCCAGGAAGGCGCTACGGGCAAGCAGGTACACGTAGGGGTACAGCACCAGGGTGAGCATCGCGACGGCGCCGCCGAGCGAGCGCACCTCCGGGAACCAGTAGTCGTTGCGCGACCATCCGAAGGTGTCGCGCAGCGCCGTCTGCACCGGGCCCGCGTAGTCCAGCATGCCGGTGTAGGTGTAGGCGATGATGTAGGCAGGGAACGCGAGCGGCAGCAGCAGCCCCCACTCCAGCACGCGCGCGCCGGGGAAGCGGAAGTTGACCGTGAGCCACGCGGTGCTCACCCCCACCAGCAGGGTGCCGGCGCCTACACCGAGCATCAGGATCAGCGAGTTGCTCACGTATTCCGCGAGCACCGTGTCCACCAGGTGGCGCCACACCTCGCCCGCCGGGTAGAAAGCGGACGCCGCGACCACCAGCACGGGCACGCAGAGCAGGCTGGCGAGCAGCGCGGTGCCCGCCGGCCCGGGAGAGAGGAGCGGGTGCCGTCCGCTCACCGCGCTCGGCGGGCGGGCGGCACGCGGGGTCTCGCGGCTACTTCCATCTCGCCTCGTCCATGAGCATCACCGCGCGGCGGTTGTTCTCGCCAAGGATGGAGAGGTTGAGGTCGTCGGCGCTGAACGAGCCGAGGCTCGCGACCGCGTCGCTGAGCTTGACGCCCTCGCGCACGGGGTACTCGTTGTTGACCTCCGCGTACCACTGCTGCGCCTCCGGGGTCACCAGGTACTCCAGCAGGCGCACCGCGTCGGCCACGTTCTTCGACGCCGCCGTGACGCCCGCGCCGGACACGTTCACGTGCGTGCCGCGCCCGCCCTGGTTCGGCCACACCACCTGGATCTTCGACGCCACGTCCCGGTCGGCCTTGTCATCCGAGGCGACGAGCCGTGCCAGGTAGTAGGTGTTCGCGATGGCGATGTCGCACTCGCCGGCCGCCACCGCCTTGATCTGATCCGTGTCGCCGCCCTTGGGGTCCCGGGCGAAGTTGCTCACGAAAGCCTTCAACCAGATGAGCGTCTCGTTCTCGCCGAGGGACTCGATCAGCGAGGCCACCAGCGACTGGTTGTAGATGTTGCTCGAGCTGCGGATGCAGATGCGGCCCTTCCAGCGCGCGTCGGCGAGATCCGCGTAGGTGGTCAGGTGAGAGGTGTCCACCCTGCCCTTGGCCACCATGATCGGTCGCGCACGCAGCGACAGGCCGAACCAGTAGCCCTGGGGGTGGCGGTAGGCCGCGGGGATCGCGCTCTCGAGCGCCGCGCTGTCCACCGGCTGCAGGAGCCCCGCCTCCTGGGCGGCGTGAAGGTTGCCTGCATCCACGGTGATGAACACGTCCGCAGGGCTGTTGGCGCCCTCCAGCTCGAGGCGCTTCATCAGCTCGCCGGCGTTGGCGGTCACCAGCTTGACCGGGATGCCGGACCCGGCGGTGAACCGGTCCAGCAGCGGCTTGATGAGCTCCTCCTTGCGGGCGGAGTAGACGTTGACGTCGGCCTGCGCGGGGGTGGCAAGGGCCAGCAGCGCGAGCAGCAGCAGCGCCGCGGTGCCAATCCCGGCGCTGGCCAGCGAGCGGGCCGGGCGCGAGCCGCGCCCGGGGCGGGCATCGTGAGCGGCCGGTGTGGTGAGTGTCATGGCCTGGTATCTCCTTGACGTCGGTCGTGTCGGGGTTGAACTCGTTCAGGCGACCACCGGTCCGAGCAGCAGCCGGTCGATCCTGAATGCGTGGGGTGAGCGAAGGGCGAGCCCCGCGTCGGCCATGACGCGCGCCAGCGCCGCGGCGTGACCCAGCAGGCTCACGTGAGCGGGGGGCCGCACCAGCCAGCGGGCCAGGGCCACCGCCAACGCCGGGCAGCCGCCCTGGCAGGCGGCCACCAGCTCGAGCAGCGAGCGCTCGTCCATGGCCAGCACCGGCGCGTGCGGCGCCTGCAGCGCGAGGGGTCGACGCGACCGCGCCGAGAGCACCGCCGCCATGGCGGCGAAGGCCCGCGCCGAGGAGCCGCCCAGGGGGTCGCCGCAGCCCAGTCGCCAGGCCAGGTCCACACAGGGGCCCGCGACGGCGCCGGGCAGGGTCCGCCGGCACGCCAGGATGAAGAGCTTCTCGGGTTCGCTCAGATCGTCCAGTCGGCAGGGCGGCATCGCCTTCCTTAGCAGCGTTTTCCGATGCCGTCTTTATAAATCTAAATGAGAATGATTTGCAATACCTTTCTCATCAAGCGCGATGGGCGCCCGCGAAGCAGGCCCGCCTCAGCGGTCGTCGCGGTTGGGACAGTCGTCGCGGATGCAATGGCCGTAGAGCACCAGCGAGTGGTCGCTGATCTCGAAGCCATGCTGGGTGGCAATGCGGTCCTGGCGGGCCTCGATGGTGTCGTCGATGAACTCCTCCACCCGCCCGCAGTCCAGGCACACGATGTGGTCGTGATGCTCGCCGGAGTCCAGCTCGAACACCGAGCGCCCGCCCTCGAAGTTGTGGCGGATCACCAGTCCCGCCTTCTCGAACTGGGTGAGCACCCGGTAGACGGTGGCCAGCGGCGTCTCGTCCCCGGCGTCCATCAGCGCCCGGTACACGTCCTCGGCGCTCATGTGGTCGTCGGTGTGGTGCTCCAGGATGGACAGGATCCGCAGCCTGGGCAGGGTGGCCTTGAGGCCGACCTTCTTGAGCTCTCCGCTGTCCATGGGCGTGCCGCGCTGGTCCCGGAACCGCAGAGTACCCCTTTTCAGCAGCCCCGGCGGGCCCCGAGGAGCGCTGCCAGTGCCGCACCGTCCAGGCCGCCGGCCCGGGCGAAACCCGCCACCACCCGCGCCTCCACCGGCTGCAGCCGGAACAGCGCGAAGTCCGCGAGCCCGCGCACCGTGGCGGCGGTGTCGCCGAAGCGCGCCTCGAACGCGTCCAGCACCGCGTGCCACGCAGCGCCGCCGCGGGGCACCTCCTGGACCCGGCAGCGCAGCGTGATCCGCGGGCGCGCGAAGGGCTCCGGCGAGTCTGCCTCGTCACGCACCAGCAGCGCGCAGGCCTCGTTGCGCTGGCGCAGGTTGCCGGTGTGGGGCGCGAGCGAGCTCAGGTACACGTGCAGCGCGCCGCCGTGCATCACGAACGGCGCGACGCTGGCCTCCGGCGCGCCGTTTCCGTCTGCCGTGGCCAGGTGCAGCGTGTGCTGCTCCGCCAGCAGCGCCGCCGCCAGCGCCCGAAGCTCCGTGTCCCGTGCCTCCAACCCGCTCACTCCTGGGTGCAACCCGTCCACACCGGATGCGGGCCGCCATGCCGCCGGCGCCACGCCCTGCAGGGAAGTCTAGATGGCTGTTCCGAATTGCAGATCACCGTCCGGGCGGGCGCAAGGCATGGCTCGCTGCACCCGTTGGCGGCAGTAGCGAGGCGAAGCGGGTGTCGCCTGCCAGGACGCGTCAGGCGACTGATGGTCCGCCTGGCGTTACGCGAAGTCGTTGCGGGCGGAACGCTCGCGTGGCGGGACCCGGCCCCCAGGGACGGGGTCACGGCGTGGCGCATCCCCGCTGACCTGTCTCCGACCGCCAGGGCGTTTCGCGCCTGGCCGGTTGGCACCGTCCAGGCCGTGGCGAGGCGACGCGGGCGTGGGGCTGCCCTGGTCCGTCGCCCTGGCGGGC